>CAKMOD010000092.1 GCA_927910885.1 uncultured Prevotella sp.
CTTTAATAGGGGCATTTGTGCAGGTTTCTGCAATGCTTGGCAACGAAGATCACATAATTAGTGGTGACGCCAAAACTGCCTCCACTAAATGTCAAAAATTTTTCCAAAGATAAAGAGTAACAACAACAAAAGTGGCATGCTAAGCAGCAGCGTCGAGACGATCATCGCTTCAAAAACGCAAGTTGTTTTTGGGCCAGTTGGTATGATGTTTGATGAAAATAGCAAGGCTCAGCTTGAGAGTGCTGACATCGCAGTTGTGAAGATAGATAAATTTCAAAGCATCAAAGAGTTACAAGATAGCTTTAGTAAGATCGCTGGAATTTGGGGCGAAAAGAGCGTAAAAATAGCGCGTGAGTTTAATGAATATTTTAACGATAACATAAAATTTGTAAGCCAAAAAAACGACAAATTTAACACCAAAAAAGAGAGTTTTGGTGCTTAACTACAACTCAGGAAACTTTAGCACCATTAGCTCAAAGGATATCGGTGCTGAGTATATTAGCGTAGCTGGTGGTATAAATTTAAGCTCAGAGCTAAGCGATGATGATTTTAAAATTTCAAAAGCGATAAATGAAGAGCAAGTTATCATCTTTAACCCAGATATCATCATCACAAATTCGCAAAAAAGTGCCGATGCCATTACCAAAAACGCATCATTTGCCAAGCTAAAAGCTGTGCAAAATGGGCAAATTTTTGTAGTGCCAAGTGGCGTTTATCTTTGGAGCGTAAGAAGTGCTGAGGGTGCGCTTTATCCGCTTTGGCTGGCTAAGACATTTTACCCAGAGCAGTTTAGTGATCTAAATTTAGAGCAAAAAACAAAAGAGTTTTACGAGAGATTTTATAACTACAAGCTAAGCGAGAGTGAGCTGAAAGAAATTTTGCACCCAAGTGGTGAATTTTGATAATAGGACAAAAATAATGTTATTTATTATAGTTAATAGTAATTTTTCGTTTTTAGTTGCTTTTTTCAACTTTATATATTATATTTGCCATATTATATTCTTAACATGAAATTGTTTATAAACCAATATTAATAACAAAATTAAAAACAAATTATTATGGTAGTAACAAAAGCAATTTATCAAGGAAAAGGACGTGTTGAAGCAAAGCATGTAAAATCAGAGGTCGTTGTAACAACAGATGCTGGTAAGGCTGTTGGAGGCCTTGGAGAAAATCAAAACCCAGTTCAATTATTAGGTAATGCTCTGTCTGCTTGTGTTCTAACGCTGATGGGCTTACAAGCTGAGCGTGGAGGAGTAGATTTCTCTGGCTGTTATGCAGAAGTTGGTGAGTGCGAAGAAGATATGGAGAAATTTACGGTTACTCGTATTCCAATAGTTTTTCACCTTAAAGCTTCATTTGATGAAAAGCAGCGGAAGAAGTTTGAATATATAGCTAACAAGGCTTGCTTTGTCGGTAATACCTTAACTGCTGAGAAAGTGTTTACCTTTGTGTATGACAAATAATCTCTATTATTATCTAAAAGTTTATTAGAATAAGAGATGAATAGGAGAGAATAAGTATTCTTAAAGATAAAGAAAAGTCCTGTCATAAACAACATACTGATTATGACAAGACTTTATTTATGGTTCTTCCGTTAAATGCGTAGATTGTTAATAGAATGAGATTAATCCACATAAACGGAATAATTACCCCCATTTAGATGGTTTTATAAAGGGGGATAAACTATATGATAAACGTAATTAGCTGCGATATCGATCTGTCTTCTACAAACAACTTATTCCCCCATTAGTTGAAATTTGTAAACTATTTTCATGCGTTTCAAAACCAACACATGCTCTTTTGGCTTCTAAAAGACGCCCAATTAACTTGCAAAAGGTGCCCTTTAAGACCCTTACTAACGCCCTTTTGAAGTCCAATTAAGCACCTTTTATTTTACTACTTAGTAACTACTTGATTATCTGTTGATTGCAAACCTACTTCTTATATGTGTTTTTGGCGTTATTTATAGATATTTTCTTTGAAATTATGTAATAATTTTTCAAACTCTTGTCTACAAGTTTTCGAAGTCTTAAAATGAAAAGATTTTCAATGAAAGAGGATGATAATAGGATAGAATGTTGACTGTCTTAGCCATATTTTTGTTTAATGAGCAACCTCGGCTCTTACGTTAAAGCAATACGAAAAGCGTCCACACATTTAACGGAAGAGCCAATAATTAGCGTCATTTATCGTATTTATATAGTAAGAATCAAAGTATTGTATCGAATTATTTTGATGAAAATAATTTGCTAAAGCTTATTCTTTAAAACCTTAGAAGTGATATTTTCCTTTCTGTAGAACTTATTTTAAGGACCTTAGAAAGGCTTTTTATATCTCCATAATATGGCGTTCAAACTTATCATTATCAATGCGTGAATGGTTCTTTACACGTGTTTTATAGGTGTTAATGGTGTGTACAGAGTAGTTGAGGAAGGTAGCAATACGCTCAGAATCAGTGATACCCAATCGGATAAGCGCAAAGATACGCATCTCTGTCGTAAGTTGTTTCTTATCGAGAGGCTTCTGGTCTGGTTCGTCAAAGAGTTCGTTGTATCGCTCGATGAAATGTGGGAAAAGCTTCAAAAAGGTCTCATCAAAATCTACAAACATCGACTTTCTTTCTTCTCCTAATTCACTCTCTTTTAATGAAGAACGCAAGTCTTCAAATCGATGCATGGAAATCTTGCGGTCAATAGACCGATAAAGTTTCTCTACCTTATTGATGTATTCCGAGTTGATATAGAATGATCTACCAATGTATTCATCTTTGATTTTATTCACCTCCTCCAACTGTTCGTTCTTAACTTCCAACTGTTGATTTCGCTGTGCGATAAGTGCTTGTGCCTTCTTCAGCTTTATCATTTGTCTACGAATAAACCATCCTGCCATCAATAGTCCAATAACAAAGAGGATAAAGATTATTGCAGCCATAGCAATAGCATTGCGTTGTCCCTGCATTATCTTGTATCTATCCTGTTCAATGATAGGTAATACGCTGCTAACCTCAATCACACGCTGTCTTGCTCCATAGAAGTTAGCATTTGCGAGTGACTCTCTTACATACTCCGTAGCGTGCTGTATGTCTCCTTCTTTATAGAGAAGATTAGCCAATGTACAAAGAGCAGTAGTCTCTCTGACCACTCCTTCGTTGTCATATATGGCTGCTTGTGCAAGATAATCCATTGCCTGATCATTCTCCTTTAGAAAGAGATAAATCCAGCCAATACAAGATGTAACAATGGCTTTGTGGTGCAAATCCACTCCTTTCTTCTGTAAGAACTGTTTGAAAGTATCAAGAGAAACCTCGTATTTTCGTTCCTTCATTTGTTTCATTCCTATTGCATAGAGCCATTCCGTAGAGCCTTCTGGGAGATAATGGAGCAAAGAATCAGTATATATACCTGCTTGTTTGACATACTGACTCTGGTAGGGTTCAGTGCGTGTATAGTCAGATACGTCATAGTAAAGGCGTGATGCCATGGTGTAATAAAGCTTTCTTGCGTTAGGAGTAGTCCCTTCCGTTTGGATAGAATGTAGTTCGTTGAAAGCCTCTGTGTACAATCCAGCAGACAGCAGACAAAATACTAAGTCGCAATGTGCTTCAACCTCATAGTAAGGATTCTTCAGTCTACGTGCTTCAGAAAGCAGATGATTAGCATAGATGTAGGCAGAATCGTATTGATAAGATGAATATTCTTTAAATAGCTGTCGGTTTATTTCAAATCTGTCTTTCGCTGGAATCGTTTTCAAACGGCCTTTTAATCGTTTGATTTTTTCAAGTTTTTCATGCTCAAACAGCTTCTTTTTTTCCAAACTTTGGTCGAGTTGATTTAGTCGTTCTTCCCATTTCTCATTATTTGCAATACTGAATAAGGGAATAACAAGTAAAAATAATGACAGATATAACTTCATAAGCGTATTCATCTGAGGTATTGTTTGTTGATTATCAGATGTTTTTAATCATCTAATCTATCTGTAAAAATAAAGTTTTTATTAATAACTACAAAAAATATCGACTGGAACTTCTGTCCAGCCGATACATTATATGTCCTATGGAAAAATATGTATTAGATACTTCACCATAGGCAGCTTGGATATTATCTTACGATGATTTTCTTTCCCTTATGGATATAAAGACCTGGTTTCAGACTCTCCTTGGATATTGAAACCTTATTTCCTTGTAGATCATAGTAGGCTTCATCCACAACAGTCTTATCTGTCAAACCCTCGATACGATTAGTTTGATTGAGGTTATTCAAGTCATCTGGAGAATTGATTTCAGCATCAGAGAAGAATCTGATAGCACCCAATGGAATCTTCAGTTCAATACTCTTCTTATTAGCATCATCACTTCCATTTACCTCATCTCTATAATCGTGTGTGTCATTTACCCATGCAGTGAGCGTGTGGACACCATTTGTTGCAGTCCAAGTATTCTTTCCATTGGTACCGCCAGTTGCTGAAAGCGTAATCTTCTGATGTGACTTCAAACCACCATAGTGCTTATCGTTCCATGTGATAACACTGGTATTGCCATCAATCTGGAACTGAATACCGAGCTTTGTACCTGCTGGTACGTCTTTATCACCTGCATTAACAATTGTCGCAGAGAAGCGTACTTCATCGCCAGCATTGATGCTTTTCTTATCAAAAGTAACCTTTGTAACAACGAGATCATAGCCTCCCGTAACAGGAGTAAAGTCTTCGTTGTTATCCTTTTCAGCTACATTAAACTTCTTCTCACGGCTGTTATTGTCTCTTGTTAACTCATCAGTAAGTTTGTTACGATAGTCAGCTTCAGCCTTTACAGTATGTCCTCCAGCTGTTGCTTTCCATGCTGATTGAGTTGTAAGGATAACGGTCTGCTTTGCTTTCAGTCCATTCTTATAGCTTTCGGTGACGAAACTTTGCTCGCCATCAACGATTATTTTCACACCGATATTTACACCAGCAGGAATGTCGACATTGCTTACATTCTTAAGAGCAAATTTAAAGGTAACATCGTCTCCTTCCTTCAGAACAGTATTACCTTCGGCATTCTCCCATCGTAAACCTTGTAAAGCAATGTCATACCCTTTGATACCTTCCAACGGATTGACAATACCTCCCTGCTGACTTGTGTCTGCTTCAGGGAAATCAGGTACCTTATACGTAGCGTCACTCAGGTATTCATAACCGATAGCTGCCGCACGTGCCTTGTTATTATCCGTCCATACAGGCCATGTCTGGTTGTTTTTAATCTTATCCTTGCTGACGTTTGCAATCTTAATACCATTGCTAAACTTCACGCCATCAACGTCCAAACGAATCGCACCAGTAGAGTGTTCCCATGTAGAATACTTTGTTGTCTGTCCTGCAAGAGAAGCACCAAGAATCTCTGTGTTCTTAAATTCAATACCTGTTGGGCCTGACATAACACGGATAGCATCGAAAGGTGAGTCATAAATCTTCGTATTATTGAAGACCACATTGCGTACACCGCCTTTGATATCAATGGCAGCTAAGTCCTCATGCCAGCTGTCGTCGTTGGTTCCACAGCGCACAAGTATGTTGTTATCAAAGCTAATCTTTTGTGTATTCTTATATTTTGGACCAGGGAATACATCATTCAGATGAATACCCGCAGCCATAAACATATCAGCAATATAGTTATTATAAATCTTATGACCATCACCACCATAGAGGGCAATACCGCCTGCACGCCAGATGAGTTCAATGGTATTGTAAGCGAAGGTGTTGTTCTTTTCGTCCACAGCACCCATTGTTTCATCGTTCCACATTGCCAAACCATCATCTCCATTGTTACGAACACTACAGTTATAAACCGTTGCATTAGATGTTCCTTGGCAGAAGTTCACACCGTCAGCGAAGTTATTACGGATACGACAGCTGATAATCTTCACATCATTGCTATAATCTACTTTACCATTGTAATCGCCTATCCAGAAGCCACACTCAAAGTGATCTTCCCATACATGATGGATAACACTTCCTCCCTTGAAGACATCCATGAAGCATTTATACACTGCTTGTTGGTTATGACGACTTCTCAAATTAGAGTTAAGATAGAGGTTACAGATTTCAACATTGTTGCAGTAGCCATCTGGTCCGTGTGAGCCATTACCACCAGAGATACCACCTCCGAAACGATTAGGGTTCGTAAACTTAAGGTTGGTATACCACATACCAGCACCAGTAATCTTTACGTCGGATCCAAAGATGTACCAGATACCGCTCAATTCGAATGTTCCAGCAGGAATATAAAGAACCTTTGAGCCTGCGTCAGCATCCTTCAAAGCTTCTTCAAAAGCCTTAAGATAATCTTTTCCTTTGACATACTTGCGGTATTTAGCATCTGTAACGTTCACCGCACCAGCAGGGCATTCAATCTCTTCAGGCACAACCTCAGTCTCAATGAAGTCTACTCCATAGTCATAACCATTGGTACCAGAACTCTGAATGCGGATTCTATCGCCTGCTCGAAGTGCCTTATTAAGAAGGAAGTGGGTCTCATCAAAGGCAAAACAAGCTGTTCCACCGTCACTTTTATCAGTTGGATTACCACCAGCAAAGTACTGATACATATAATAAGATGTCAGATTGACTGTCTGTACCTTCTTATCATTTACATAGACATCCAGCGATCCATTCAATCCCATTCCGTCAGGAGAATCAGGCATTGTAAAGCGCAATGTCACACCATTAGCATCTCCCTTCATGGTCCATTCAGCGTAAGAACCATTAGAAGGAAGGTCAACATACGACTGACGAGAAGCCTGTGAAGCTATGTTCTTACGGTCCCAAGTAGGAGAGGTCTTTAAGGTAGCACCTCCTCCAAGCCTTGCTGTTTCAGAGTCATAACGTGTGTAAGGCATCAAAGCACCCACTCGTCCCTTAGCATCAGCTGACGGGATATTCCAGTCATCAGCGTAAGATGCCTTTGACACCATCGTACAAGACAATAGAAGTGTCAGAGCAATAAATAACTTTTTCTTCATCATATTACTTGATTTAGTTTTTATAAAAGGAGTATTTGAGATTATACTTTATGATGACAAAAATAGGGTTTTCATACTACAATGTAAAGTTAAAAAAGCCAATTACAAGTCTTTCAAGTGTATGTAAATATTATTATCTTGATTATCAGTTAATTATAAGTATATTAATTGAGTTTAATACAAATAAAGTCTGCGCTTTAGAAAGAGCAAATAGGGTATATATAGCTATATTCCCCTTGAATAACAAGGTTATATTATAGGGTAATGACCTTTAAATATAAGGTATTGATAATAAGTTTATTATGTCATATATGAGTACTTATATACCTCTGTTTTCTTTATATTTATAAATGACAAGCCTCAAAAATAGTTGACATCAGCATTTTTTTTAGTAATTTCGCTATCAGAAATGATAATAAACGCTTGGTATTTTTACCTAATACAATAAGAATTGTTTGGTTTTTGTTCTGTGGAATATAGGCCTATTAGATTAATGAATTAAAGTTAGGTTTAGTTTAACGAAGTGCAAGCTTCAGAATGATATTTGGTATATATATTTGTTATTTGGGTAATTTAAGTAATATAGATTTAATTAGACGCATTTTATAAGTTAATTAAAGAAGATAGGGCTTGTCGTGAGACAGGCTCTATCTTTTTGTTTTCTATTCTGCTAAATACATGGATTGTAAATAGAATAAAGGCTTATACACTTGTATAATATTAATATCTCAAATTAGATGGTCTTTCAAAGTGGGATTAATTTAAAGCTATAATGCATATCAGTCAAATTAATAATTAGGTCTATCCATTAGCATATTTATTTTTCTTCTACAAACTATTTATTCCCTTATCAGTTGGTGTTTGTAAACTATTTTCATGCGGTTCAAAACTAATACATGCTCTTTTGGCTTTTAAAAGACGCCTAATTGACTTGCAAAGATGCCCTTTTGAGGTCTAACTAACGCCCTTTTGAAGTCCAATTAAGCACCTTTTACTTTACTACTTTATAACCAATTGATTTACTGTTGGTTGCAAACTTGCTCGTTATGTGTATTTTTGTCCTTATTTATAGAGGTTTTATTTGAAATTATGTAATGACTTTTTCTATACCTTTTCTGTAAGGTTTGAAGTATTAAAATTGATACCATAGGAATAAAACTATCTTTTTGTGGTCTAATGACAGACTTGGATTAAATGTTAATAATTGCATTTCTTTTAGCTGAAAGTTAGTTGTTTTGAGGCTTCAAAAGGGCTAAAAAGATAATATTCAAGTTATATTATTTGCTCTATACGATAATAAAGATTGTTTGATTATCAGTTATTTATGATTCAATATAGCTGATTTACGTTTATACAATTATCAGTTTTCTTTACTTAATGAATAATGATAACTAACTTTGCCAATAAAGAAATAATCAACAAAAGTAAAAATTCAATAACTAAAAACAAGATTCACTATGAGAACAATCAGAGGTAATTTGTTCGCTATTGGACTACTCTTTTCTACGGCAATGGCGTTCACGGGATGTTCTACAGTTGATGACGGAAGTTTTACAGCACCGATAACGCTAAGTGAAAAGATTGGCGGTAAGTGGGTTGTTAATTCTGTTGTGCAGACTGATGAGGCGAATGCTCGTACAAAGACATTGACAGACCTACTCGATTTTGACACGTTTGTCATCAATCTAAACCAAGATGAGGCTGGTAATCCATCGACCTTCACGGTAGAAGGTAGTGCACCACTCTTGTTGCCTACAAGTGGCACATGGAAGATGGATTACAATTTCACAAAGAGTGATAATACGCCAAGTAGACTCCTTCTCAATGACGGAAAGGCTGAGACAGCACTCACTGTAACGGCAGTGCCGGGGAATACGAAGACACTGGAATATCGTTTGACACGCAAGACAAACGGCCAGCCTTTTGTTTCTTACACTTACAATTTGACACAGGCGGTTAAGTAATTTCGGAGTGTGGAAGTTTCAGTACTTATTCTCTTGGGCTTATCAAAGTTTCAAAGTCTTCCTTTTGTAGGACTTTCTTATAAGTTACCATCTTACTTTATTACTTCCTAACTCCCCTAAAATAACAGAATCAATATGAAGAAGATATTATTTGCATTGATGTACTTGTTCCCTTTGGCATTGTTTGCTGATGGTGTAGAACTACCGAAGGCACCAAAGTGCTGGACAGTTCCTGCTGTCTTCACGGCTGATGAAGAGGTTACTTTCTATTATGATTTGACAGATGTCGGTTTTCAGGAGGGTGTTGACCTCTATCTCTGGGCATGGCAGCCAACTGAGCCAGATGCTGGTCATGGTGGCAATTCATCTGACTTTGCGAAGTTGGAATACGTTGGTAACAACATCTATAAGAAGACAATGGTACCAACACAATACTTTAACAGCGATGTTTCAAAGTTTGAAGATGATGCATGGCCAGGCTTTTGGCAGCGTCTGAAGACGAAGGATGGTAGTATGTGGTCGGGTGTTTTCGCAGCTCCTGACAGCCGTTCTGAATTCAAGGAGTTTAAGAAGTCGGGTGATGGAATCCGTTTCTTCAGTGGCAAGAAAGATAAGGGTTTCACCGATAAGTTCACCTTAGACGAGCCGTTGACAGTAGTTTTCAATCCTGATGTATATAAATTAGGTGAGAAGACATTGACAGAATTGGCAAAAGATGCCGACTTCGTAGAGTTTGCTGCACACTCAGGTTTGAACGATTGGACCGTACAACAGACCTTGGATGTATGGCGTCCTGCAGTGTTAGCAAAGACAGGTTTGAAGAAACTTTCTAATGGTTTGTACGTTTGGAATGTAGGTGTTCCAAGTGAATACTATGCTTATAACCCACAAGATGCAGGGCAGGCAGACAAGCCAACCATCCTTGCTGATCCCGATGAAAAGGCAGCTTTTCAGCTTGAAAATATGACTTATCTTATCATAAAGGTCATTAAGGATGCTGCAGGAGCTAACCAGTGGGGTGTGAATAGTGGTGACCAAAAGCAAAAGGCAGGTACGGCTACTCCTTATCCAGACCCTGTTTTCTCTTATTTCCCAACACGTCTAAGCAGTAAGGACATCCTTACGTTGACGCGTGAATACAATGAGCGTACGGCTGGTGACTTGAAATATACTATCGTGGCAGGCACAAAGACGATTACTGGTACTATGCCTGGCGTGCGCGATAAGCGTGAGGCAACACTCGACTTGAACAAGGAGTTGCAGGGTGTGGAAGCTTCTGAGCTGAAGGTAACAGTAAAGGATCAGCACGATAAGACGGTTGTCACATCAACAATACCGCTCGTTGTGGCTGATTAATAACGGAAGAGGAGAGAATGATTCCTCGTCTTATTCAATCCATAAAAGCATTAAATTCTATGAAACTAACAATAAAAAATAAACTATCGGGACTCATCCTCTTTGCGTTGATGATGTTCTGTAGTCAGGTATCAGCACAGGACTTCACTGCTACTGGTACGGTATCTGATAGCGGTCATGAGCCACTTATTGGTGCTTCGGTGAGTGTTGTAGGCGGTAAGGTGGGTGCTATCACTGATATTGATGGTAATTTCACTATACAGTGTCGGCAAGGTGATATGCTCGAAATCACTTATGTAGGCTATACAAGTCGTAAGGTGCAGGCAGGAAAAGGCTTGAAAGTCGTGATGGAAGAGGATGCCAAGACACTTGATGAGGTGACTATCGTGGGCGTTGGATACGGTAAGATGCGCAAGAGCGACCTTACGGGTGCCATTGCCTCAGTCAATTCTAAGGATATGAAACAGGGTGTGATCACCTCTACTGAGCAGTTGTTGCAAGGTAAGGTGGCTGGTCTTTCTATCGTACAAAGCTCTGGAGCTGTTGAGTCTGGTGCTTCTATCCGTCTTCGTGGTGGTACATCTTTGTCAGCAAGTAATGGTCCGTTGGTTGTTGTAGATGGTATTCCAGGTGTTGATATCAACTCTGTTCAACCTTCAGAGATTGTCAGCATGGATATTCTCAAGGATGCCTCTGCTGCGGCTATCTATGGTTCTCGTGGTGCAAATGGTGTTATCATCATTACTACCAATCGTCAAGGCTCAGACACTGAGGTAAATACTATTCAGTATAATGGCTATGTTGCCTTAGCTTCTGCAGCCAAAACACTCGACTTACTATCGGCTAATCAGTGGCGTAGTTATGTTCGTTCAACAGGCAATATGAGTGCTTTAGACTTCGGAGCAAGCACCGACTGGCAGAAAGAACTTATGCGTACGGCTATCTCTCATGGGCATAATGTTAACTTCTCATCGTCAAAGAAGAAGCATGGATACCGTGCCAGCTTCACTTATAACAACAATGAAGGTGTCATTAAGAACAATACTATGAACCGACTTGCTGGTTCTCTCTCTGCTTATCAGACAGGAATGAATGGTCGTTTACGTTTGGATGAGGGCATCAATACCAACTTTGACAGTTGGCATCCAGTCGATAACCGTATCTTTGAACGTATGACTAACCTTCAACCAACCTTCCCTGTCTATAATCAAGACGGCAGCTATGCTCAATTCAATGGTACAAACACAGAGAATCCAGTAGAGTTAAACAACAACAGAACCGAAGACCGTAAGCGTCATCGCTTCTTAGGCTACTTGAAGGCAGAGCTTTCTCTCCTCGAAGGATTGGTTGCTACGGTGAATACATCATACGAATTTAACTCTGTTAAGTCGGGCTTATACAAGCCTACTTACGCTCGAATGGAGGGACAGAGTGAGCATGGATGGGGTCAAAGAATCTATGATGACTATACAAATAAGCAGTTAGAACTTTACTTAACATACGATAAAAAGTTCGCAGACATCCACCATTTGAATCTTATGGGTGGTTATTCTTACCTCGATAACACCTATGAAGGCTTCAGCTCAACACGCTCTGGCTTTGATTCTGATGCTTTCGGATATAACAACTTAGGTGCAGGAACAGACCACAGACAGGGAGATGTGGGTTCTTATAAGGGTGAATCAAAACTCATTTCGTTCTTTGGTCGTGTGAATTACAGCCTGATGGATCGCTATATGCTTACTGCTACGCTGCGTAATGATGGTTCTTCTCGCTTCGGTCAGCACCATAAGTGGGGCGTATTCCCTTCTCTTTCTTTGGCTTGGCGTATCTCTGAAGAGCCTTTCATGGCTTCAACACGTGAGTGGCTCGATAACTTAAAGCTTCGTGCAGGCTTCGGTGTGACTGGTAATCAGAATGGTATTGGCGAATATAAGTCGCTTTCTATCCTCTCTGCAGCAGGTTCTGCCTACTACGATGGGACTACGGGAACATGGAAGAACTCCTACACACAGATTCAAAACCCTAATCCTGACCTTAAATGGGAGTCAACAGCACAGTGGAACCTTGGTGTTGACTTCTCTCTATACAATAGATTGAGTGGTACGTTAGAACTTTACTATAAGAAGACTTCCGACCTCCTTTGGACTTATCCAGTACCACAACCTCCATACCTTGTGGGTACGATGTTGGCGAATGTTGGTGACTTAGTAAACAAGGGATTTGAGCTTACTTTGGGTTATAAAGCAGTCCGCACGAAGGATTGGACACTTGATGCTAACCTCTCTCTTGCCTACAACCATCAGGAGATTACGAAGCTTTCTAACGACCAATATCAGGCAGTAGGACTTCAAGCAGGTCCATTGCACAATGTTCGTGGTATGTCAAACACCTACGCACAGGTCATCAAAGAGGGCTTTCCAGCAGGTGCCTTCTGGGGTCCTCATTGCACAGGAATCTCAGACGACGGCAAGTATATGCTTGAGAAAGACGAGAATGGAAAGGTGAAGGAAGGCTATTTAGGCTCAGCAATGCCTAAGTGGAACCTTGGTCTTTCACTCAATGCAACATGGCGTGACTTCGATGCAAGCGTAGCTGCATACGGTATGTTCGGACAGAAGGTACTGAATGTTAGCCGCATGGTGATGTATGATCCAACACGCTTCCCATCACAGAACACCCTCGATGACTTCATGAAGAGCGGTATTACTGATAATCCAACTTTCTCAGATTACTTCATAGAGAATGGTGATTTCTTCCGTCTACAGTCTATCACTTTGGGTTATTCTGTTCCGATGAATGCAGTGAAGAAGATGGGTCTTAGTCGTCTACGTTTCTATGTGACAGGCGAAAACCTCTTCTGTATCACAGGCTATAAGGATATCGATCCAGAAGTAAGTGTACCAGATAACGTACTGAACTCACCTGGTATTGACTTCTTCAACAGTTACCCACGACCACGCACTTTCTCATTGGGTGTGAACATTGGCTTCTAATCTTACCGTAACATTCAACATTATAAGAACATAATTATTATGAAACGATTGAATATTAGCATATCAAATATCCTTCCTGTACGGAAGGCTTGGTTAGGAGTAGGACTGCTCTTGGCAATGGCTTCCTGTACTGACCTTAACGAACAACTCTACGATAAGGTGTCGCAGGATGACTATGGCAAGACTTCTTCTGAGGTAGCAACTATCGTTGGAGGTGCTTACGCTACTCTCCGAGGCTATGGTTCTGGTACTCCTGAGGGCGCAGGTATCATCTGTTATCCTACTTGTGAGTATGTCTTCTTCACACAGGAGTGCTCAAGTGATGAGGCATGTATCCCAACCCGTGGTACAGACTGGTATGATGGTGGTCGCTATCAGCAGTTCCAACGCCACAACTGGGACGCTAAGAACTCTGGTATCCTCTCTGTTTGGCGATATAACTTCACTGGTGTTTCAAAGGTGAATGCCATCATCTATCAGGTAGAACAGAGTGGACTGACCACAGAGGATAAGCAGAAAGTGGAGGCAGAGTTGCGTGGCTTGCGTGCTTACTACTATTATAACCTGCTCGACTGCTTTGGAAACGTACCTGTTGTGACCGACTTCACGCAGAAGGAACTCCCAACGAATACTCCGCATAAGGATGTCTTTGCCTTCATTGAGAAGGAACTCAAGGAGATTATCCCACTCTTGCCTTCTGGCATTACCTACGGTCGTTTTACCCAGAACGTAGCCAATACGCTCTTGGCACGACTCTATCTTAATGCCGAGGTGTTTACTGGTACGGCTCGTTGGCAGGACTGTCTTGATGCTTGTAATAAGGTTCAAGGCTATTCGCTGACAGCAAATTATAAGGCAAGTTTCGCTATTCAGAATGAGAAATCTCCTGAAATCATCTTTGCAATACCTTACGATCACAAGCAGGGAACCGTAGGTAACTATCTTGCAAGTATGACCTACCACTATAACCAGAAGTTGGCTTTCGACCCAGCTGGCGTTTATCAGTGGTGTGGTAACGGTATCTGCGCACAGCCGGGACTCTACTCATCATTCGATGCGAAGGATGTACGTCGCCAAAGTCTGCTCATCGGTCAGCAATATAGTGCTAAGGATGGTTCTGAAGTACTGATGGATGATGGCTCACCATTGAACTATACGGAGGAGATTGACAATTTCACCGATGCTGCTAAGAATGCTGGCGCACGTCTGAATAAGTACGAATGGAGTGCTAATGACTCTTGGGAACGCGACAACGACTGGGTACTAATGCGCTATGCAGAGATTCTGATGATGCAAGCAGAGTGTAACTTCCGTTTGGGTTACACCTCAACAGCACTCACTTATATCAATCAGATTCGTAAGCGTGCAGGCCTTGACGACCTTACAACGCTCACCCTCGACGATCTTGACACAGAGTGGAAGCACGAGTTTGTATTTGAGAATCTGCGCCGTACAACCAACATCCGCTTCGGAACTTACTTCAAAGCGTGGTGGGAGAAGCCAGCCGATCCTGCCGACAAGCATACTGGTATCTATCCAATTCCACAAGAGGAGTTGAGCAAGAACCCTAACTTAAAGCAGAATCCTGGCTACGAAAGTTAATTTTGAAGGGTTTAGTGTTATAAAGATGCCCAATGGTACGGCAGGGATTTTAGGTCCATGCAGTTGCCATTGGGTTTTAAAGGCTTTTTCGATAGGTTTTAAACAGAATGAAAGGACCTACTACCTTCTAAGAAAACAGCCTCTTTTATGATGCAATAACCCATGTAATATCAAATTAATAACATGACTTTCTCCTAATAGAAAAGCTGTCTGTGGCAAATTACTTTCATGAAAAAAAATATTTTTCATCGTGAAAAGAAATATTTATTTTCATGAAAAGAATTCTTTTTCTTCATGAAAATAATTCGGAGAAGATGACTTTTTATACTATTAGAGTTTACCTTTATAGTATTTAAAGTTTATCTTTGTGCTAACGAAAGGGCATCTTTTTCAAAGCAATAGAAAGTAGGGTAGAGGTGGCAACGTAATAAGTAAAAAATTACCTATACCTACTTAAATAATGGGAAGGTCAGCTAAGAGAACAATAGACATGATGAAGTTGAAATTAGTATTTACATTTGCAGCTGTCTCAGGATTGCTTTTTGCATCTTGTGCAGATAGCTATGAGGGTGCACCTAAGAAGACTGAAGCCAGTCAGCAGACTACGCAAGTAGTGCCTGTTGCCGTTACGAAGTCAAACACCATGCAGGTATATGCACATTATATGCCTTGGTTTGAGACGACCACATCCAACCCTAAGAACGAAGGAAAGTGGGGTTATCACTGGACAATGAAGAACTGTGACCCTAACAAGACCGATGCTAATGGCAAAAGACAGATAGCTTCACACTATTATCCACAGACGGGTCCTTATGCAAGTGGTGATGAGGCTGTGTTGGATTATCAGTGTTTGCTGATGAAGTATGCTGGATTAGATGGTGTGATGGTCGACTGGTATGGCGTTAATAGTGATAATTCAATTGCCTTACATAAGTCGAATACCGAAGCACTCTTCCGTGCCTTGAAGCGTGCAGGGCTCAAGATGAGTGTCGTTTATGAAGACAGAACACTCGAAGGAGTGACAGATAAGGTTGGAACAGTACGTCAGGACTTACGTTATTTAGCTGAGAACTTCTTTAAAGATGATAGTTATGTGAAGGTTGAGGGTCGTCCATTGTTATTAGATTTCGGTCCTATTCAGATGAAATCGCCAAAAGATTGGTACCGTAGTTTCTCTATCCTCACTACAAAACCGATGTTTCTTGTACTGGAAGGAAAGATGGGCAGCGTTAATAATGCTACTTATTCAGACAATGCACAAGGTGTTTATACATGGGTGAATCCTAATCCTAACTATGCTATAGCTAAGGATTATAAGTGTTTTGTAGGCGGTGCTATGCCTGGTTTCTGGGACTATTACAAAGAAGGTGAGGGCGGTACAGGTTATCAGACATACAGTGCTGAGAACGGAGCGTTGTTCCAGCGACAGCTTGATGCAGCCCGACAGGCAGGTCTGAAGTATCTGCAAATAAGCACATGGAACGACTATGGCGAGGGAACTACTATCGAACCAACCTTGGAGTATGGGTATAAATACCTCCTCATGTTGCAGAAGTTCACAGGTGTAAGCTATCAACAAGCCGACTTAGAACTTATCTATCGCTGGTATCAAGCACGTGTTGCACAACCTAATAATGCGAAGGTAAAGGAGGCATATAACGCCCTTGTACAATTGAAGACAGGTGAGGCGAAAGCCTTACTTGATGCTATTAATGGTAAGAATTAATATTATTAAAATCTCAATAAATGAAAACAGAACGTTTTAAAAATCTCTTTTTAGTGCTGTGCTTTGCACTCCTCCAATGGCAATGATGGCAAAGCAGGAAGCTACCAGTAAGTTCACCTTCGGGCAATCTGAC
>CAKMOD010000093.1 GCA_927910885.1 uncultured Prevotella sp.
TACTGCATTTGCTTAAGCTGTTTCCCAATTATAGCGTCCTCTTACCCCACTATTACGTCTTAGTTCACGAGACACTGTACTTGGACTTACATTTTATTGCTTTGGCAATATCTTTTTGTTTCGTTCTATTTTGGAGTAGCACAGAAATTGTGTACCTCTGTCTCCCAAAGATTAATTAATTTTGCATTGCTATGTACAAACAATTAACCTCGGAACAAAGGTACACAAATTTCTGTGCTACTCCAAAATAGAACGAAACAAAAAGATATTGCCAAAGCAATAAATGTAAGTCCAAGTACAGTGTCTCGTGAACTAAGACGTAATAGTGGGGTAAGAGGACGCTATAATTGGGAAACAGCTTAAGCAAATGCAGTACAAACAAAGCGCAGAAAGCCGGGCAATAGAGCGCAGTACAAGTATGCTGTTTATGAGAAAACTCAAAAAGGGGAAAATGCCAAGTATGCAAAGAAAATTAACATGAGACTAAGAAAGAAATTAGATTTTAAAACACCACATGAGTGCTTTTACGAACAAATTAAGTAAATTTGCACTTGCTTGTTGAATTCACGTATCAATTAAATACTTATAAAATATTAAAAACAGAAAAAAAGTTGCCCATATCTATTAAAAATAATATATATTTGCACAATATTTTGGTGTGAAATGAACTATCTAAAACTGCCTTTGGATTTATCAGGGGCTTTAAATGGACAAATTCAGCGATGTTCCTATGAGGAGTCAATTGCCCAGCATCTTATGATGTTGGTGGTTTCTCGTCATGGTGAAGTGGAAGGAAGAGAGGATTACGGTTCGATTATATGGGACTTGGAGTTCAATCAAGTTTTGAAAAACGAAGACTGGGAAGATAAGGTCAGACAGTCACTTGAAGCCACTATAATTAAGTATGAACCTCGTCTAAAAGATGTCCATGTAAGAGTGGAACTTACTGAGGTTGAGGAAGATGTCAAAGATAAGTTTCCTAATGCCCGAAAGCGTGTACGCTTGTGGGTAAGTGGTCTTATTGTCAGAAATGATCAGCAATTCAACTTCAATACACATCTTTATATAAGTCCAATATCACAGTAAGCTTGGCAGATAGAAAGGAAAGTAAACTATAAGATGGGACGATTCAACATACTGAGCGATTTAACATTTTTGTTACTTTTCTTCTGTTGCATATCGTGTGACAGCAAAAGAGCAATGGGTAATATGAAAAACGATTCACTTTTCGTTTGGCAGCCCGCTTTAACGGCTCCAAAGTATTATCCCGTACAAGCCCAGTAAGCACGCGTTATGGTAGGTAAAGATATGAATATCTCTATGGGTAAAACCTTCGTAGGCTATGGTGTTGGCAACGGAGTTAGTTTGATAGACTTTGATGTAGCCTTTGGTGGACTTGAAATTCCTACGGGCTTAGACATACTATGGTTGTCTTTTGCAGAGAAGAAGTTCTATCATTTTAAGCAGAGTTTCTCCAAGAAGATTCAAGAGAAGACATTGAAACTCTTTCAAAGGGGAAGCATGATGACGATGGGCGTTATAATTGTTTTGCGGTTACCTTACTGCCTGGAGGCAGAATATGGTTGTCTCTTACAGGGATCTATATTAATTCGATAGTATGTGATAGCCTGCAGGGAGAAGAGGTGAAGATGTCTTTAAAGGACTTTGACGAGATTTATGATGAAATCTATTATAGTTTAGATAGTGCTTGTGCAAGAGGTCTGTCAGACTTTGATGGTGCCACTGAGAATCTGAAGGTAAATGGTATTCCTTTAGGTTTGTGGGATAAATACGCAAAGCGTTATCCATACGAGATAAAAATCACTTTCGAGGATAAGAGAGCGATTATCACAGCAGAAAGTCCACGCTCAATGGAGTTTGGAGTAAGGATAATCTGCTATTTCCCTACAGGCGAAGAATATGACCTAAAAGCTACGAAAGGGATTAAAGACATGGCAGCTCTAAAGAAGATGCATTTGTCATGGTATGTGGACGATATTGATTACACTGGAGAGTTTTTCTTCGATGAGAACGAGATCCTTAAAGTATATCCTGAAGTCTTTGGACCGACAGGGCAGATGAAACCTAGTGTACTGAATATAGAAGTAAGTAAATATAACAACCGATTCAAGATAAGTCTTGTGTCTGGAGAGAAAAGCTATCAGCTGAAGGATACAAAGATACATGTGTTCAGTAAGAGACAAGATGAGGAGGATAGTAGCTCGCAGGTTCTGTATAACAATCATCGCGAGATACATTCTAAGAATATTCGGTTTATAGGTGAGTAGACACTATGGGAGAGTATACAAACCATTGATAGTCTTGTTAAAGGACCAAGTAGCTCATAGGAATGAGATACATCATTATTAGATATGAATATAAAATATGATAGATAAAAGGCAACAGAGTATAAAAGAACGTCTTAGGAGATTTGCAATGGATTTGTGGAATATCACAGATTTGCGGCAGATGGATCCTGTTATTGATTTAATTCTTGACGTAATAGCCTATAATAGTAGTAGACTTCATCAGAATATCTCAGATTCTGATTCAAGTGTTCTGCATCGTTTGGCATGTTTGTTAGTGCCTCAACAGTGGTCACTTCCAATGCCTTCTCATGCTTTGTTGAGTGTGGAACCTAAGGATGACGAATCACGTTTACTTACGCCACAGGATCGTTTTTACACGAGGAAGATGATGTTTGAGAAGGGATGGGTAGACCTTGATTTCTCTCCTCTCAGTAATTATCCTTTGGTAAATGCTAAGATAAAGGGGCTATCTTACGATAGTCGGGTCATGTATTCTTATGAGGGTAGTCTGCAAGAAACAGAACTTTCAAACGTAGTAGTGCCGTCAGAAGATGGTGTTGTTTGGATAGGGCTGGAAATGACAAAGAGTCTACTTCGCTCAACGCATAATCTTGTGTTATGTGTACTATTAGAGGACAATAACCTCACTCCATTCCTAAGAGATGTGCAGGTCTATGATGGAGTAGGAGAGAGATTAGACGTTTCGGTTCCACAGTTCCCACTTGAACATAGTGAGAAATATCACTATTTCGATGAAATTAGTGACTACTATGCAAATAACTTTATTCAGATAAGCCTGGATTCAAAAGCTCTCTCATCTAACCCTTTCAGTACCTATCCTTCAGAATGGGAAGTATCTGATGAAGATGGTGATGAAGGTAGTAAGCTGGTATGGTTAAAGCTAAAGTTCCCTGTGATGTTTAATCATGTGGATTTAGGGAAGATACGTTTTCTACTCAATACTTATCCTGTTGTCAATCGCACTTTGATAACAGTACAACATAATTTTGCACGAAAAGGAAACATCGTAGCCCTCCCTTGTAAAGAGAATCGTTTTCTCCTGAATGTAGAATCTTTCCATGACGATGCTAATCATCAGTATGTGGATATTGCGCATAATTATAGCGAGTCCTCTATAGGAACTTACAGTCTTTACTTTGGAAACATAGAAAGATTTGACTCAGACAATGCTCGCATATTGATTAACAAACTAATTCAGTTAATCCATGAAGACGGAAGTGCTTTTGAGAGTATGGAGATAGATACGCTCACGGATCAGCTGAATAATCTCTATGATAATATAGAGAACATAGAAAAGAGCATTTTTGACTTTACTCAATCCAAGAGTATTCCTCGAGCTTTCTTGTTCACACATCCTTACAAGAAGACGTCAGAGGTTGAGGTGAGTTATTGGACTACTGATGCAGAGGTCGCTAATGGTCTGGATAGTCGTACAGTAGTTTATCAATCTGATAACGATAAATTCTCAACCAGTGGATTGTTTTTCCAAACAACGACAAAGCAAGGTAATGCCCATGAATCAGAGCGTGATTTAATTAATCGTCTGCGTTATGGTTTGCTATCAAAGGATCGCATTGTTACGCGAGAAGATATAAAGAGTTTTGTATTTTTCCGTTTGGGAAAGCAGGTTAAGTCCGTAGATATAAGAGATGGTATCGCTATCTCGAGCGACGTACGACGCGGCATTATCCGTACAACAGAAGTGAGAATTGAACTTTCACGGACAAGTAAAGAAGAGGGTGTTGATTTGCCCGCAATGACAAGGTTCTTAGAAGATGAACTTTCAAAGCGTTCAATCAATAATACTCCTTACAAGATATTTTTCGTATGAATACACAAAATTACAGCAATAGCCTCATAGCCGCCATTAAGTTGGCAAAGGCAATGGCACATCAGGACAAACACTTGTCGTTCGGCGTAGCTCATCTTGTTATAGCTATGCTGACAGAGCAGACAGGTTTGCGTGAAATCCTGAACTCAATGCAAAAGGAAGTAGCATATATTAGCGATTGGTTTGAGACTTATCGTGAGATGTATGTTGGTGTTGAGCACGATGGTGGTGAGATAATCTCCGACCACGAGGTAGAAACGGTGCTTGACGAGGCTGAACGCTCAAAAATTAAGCTTGGTACAGACTCTGTAGACGCCTTGTGTGTGTTCTCAGCAATTGTCAGAGATGGAGTGGTTTACTCTCATCAACAGATAGAATCAATCGGTGTGACAGAAGATGAGATAATGGAATATTTTGAGGCTTCTACATCGCCTCTATCTCCAGTGGCAGAGATGGATATGGGTAGTTCTATCCAGTATGTTTCTGATCTTCGCCGAGCAGAACTCTTAGAAGAAGGTAAGTCTATTATTGGTCGTAGCAAGGAAATACGTCTGATATTGGAAACGTTGGAACGTTCTGAACGACAGGGTATCCTGCTTGTAGGTGCACCAGGTGTTGGTAAGACGGGTATCATTAGAGCACTTGCCCACGAAATGGAAATCAACCAGGATGAGATAATCAACCAAACATCGTTAGTAGGGCTGAATACATCAAAGATTCTTGCACAATCAGGCAATGAAACTGAGATTACCCAAAAACTTACGGGACTTTTGCAGAAGATGAATCAAGCAAAGAGTCGTGGTGTGCTTGTTATTGACGACTTGCAGTTGTTACTCGAAAGTGGTAATCCAACGGCTGCTACCTATATCCTCAACAACCTTGATGCACAAATTTGCGATGGTGCAGTCACATTGCTGATGGTTCTCTCTATGGATGCTTTCCGTAAGCACATTGAAAAGCATTCCATTGCAAATAGACTGAATATTATTAATGTAGAGGAACTTGAACCGAATATTCTTCGCAGTGCATTATTAAAACATAGAACAATTCTGCAGGCTTACTATAGTCTGCCAATGACAGAGGAGTCGTTTATTAGTGCATATAATCTTTCTAATAGATACTATAAGGAGAAGAGCCAACCAGCCTCTACTTTAGACCTTATCGACAGCACGGCAGCTTCAGTAAGACTGAGCAATAAGAATGCTGCAGGTATTGTAGAGCAGCTTGTGGAGCAGTATGAGAAGTACAAGGCAATGCCGGTAGAGGATGTGAGCGATTTCGACTTACATCTACTCTATCACACAATCTTTAATAAGGTGAGTGTTGTTCTGACTTCAAAGATAGAAGACGATTTCGTACTGACGGATGATGATTCTACACAGGAGAAATTAGATAAGCTTGGCAAGATGTTGAGCGAACTCTCTGCTCTTTCACAGAAAGGTATCGAGAAGGTTACCTCATTAGAAATAGAATCAGTTGTGGCAGATGATACCGGTATTCCTATCGGAAAGATTCAGGCACAGGAGAAAGACCGACTCTTGGGTATCGAAACCAAGTTGCATGAAAGAGTAAAGGGACAGGATAAGGCTATTCGTACCCTTTCAGATGCAATCATCGAGTCACGAAGTGGACTAAGCGACCCAAAGAAGCCTATCGGTTCATTCTTCTTCCTCGGTCCAACTGGTACGGGTAAGACAGAGTTGACAAAATCGTTGGCCGACCTTCTCTTTGATGATGATACGGCAATGATACGTTTCGATATGTCTGAGTTTAAGGAAGAACATTCAGCAGCCCTATTGTATGGTGCTCCTCCAGGATATGTAGGCTATGAAGAGGGTGGTTTGCTTGTGACAAAAATCCGTCAGAAGCCTTATTCTGTCGTGCTCTTTGATGAGATTGAGAAAGCACATAGTAGTGTTTATGATATCTTCCTGCAGATTATGGATGAGGGTAAGGTGCATGATAAATTAGGACGTGAAGGTGACTTCTCCAACTCTATCATCATCTTTACTTCTAACATTGGTAGTCAGTGGATTGCTGAACAGATTCAGCAGGGACATCAGCCAACCTCTAATGAACTGATTGAAGTTATGTCGAAGTACTTCCGTCCTGAGTTCCTTGGTCGTTTGACAGAGGTTGTACCTTTCTCACCTATTACCGAGGCGGTTGCTCAGCAGATTTTCCTTCTCCAATTCTCACGCCTGCAGAAGCAGTTGTTGG
This sequence comes from uncultured Prevotella sp., assembly GCA_927910885.1. Classification (GTDB taxonomy): domain Bacteria; phylum Bacteroidota; class Bacteroidia; order Bacteroidales; family Bacteroidaceae; genus Prevotella. The sequence continues at coordinate 6,382 of CAKMOD010000093.1, forward strand.
AACAGAAGGATATTCAGTTGGATTTAGCACCGGAGACAATAGCCTATCTTACTTCCAAGGGCTTCTCGCCACAGTATGGTGCGCGTCCTATTGCTGGTGTAGTAAGAACTTATCTGAAGAAGACTATTTCCAAACTGATTGTCTCAGAGACTATCAAGCCTGGCGACCACATAATAGCAACCTATAAAGATGGTAATTTGCAATGGAATCACGCATAATAACTTCTAACAGAGAATTAGAAGGATTCAGTAATAGTGATGCACGTCATCTTATTGCGGAAGTCTTCTATGCTGAATTGCAGTTTATTACTGGGGAGGATTTGCTTGATAAGACCGTTGTTGTGACTCACGGAATGAATAGCCGTGTGAACTCTCAGGATATTATCGAATTGCAGAAAGAGGAAGTCTATAAGGACGGACAATTAAGAGATCGACTGATACTTAACCTTGCAAGAAATGGTTTTTATCATCAGTTGCCAGAGTTCATGTTCCACCCAATCTCTCTTAGTTCGCCAGGAATGAGCAACAAGGAGGTGGTTGAAGCGATTCGAGAGAATAGAAAGAAGGCAGAGAAGGCGATACACTTTTTCTCTCCGTTCGACACAATGATGTTCCATGATAGTGTACGTATCTTTGAACGACAGTTGTCCTTGTTTGAAAATCCGTCAGAGAATGTTATCGTCAAGAATGTTACCAGTCTTTTCTTCTCAAAGACAGCTCCTCTAACTGTTGACGAACGATACAAGATGTTCCTGTATCTTCTCAAGGTAGAGCAATATAAGGAGAACCTTTCAGCATTGGAAGAATTACTTTTAATCGTCTGTGGTATTGATGCTAAGATACGATACGTCTATCATTATGAGGAAGATCTTCCTTACGTTAGTTTAGGTGATTGTATGTTAGGTGTTGACTCTGGACTTGATGGACAATTACTATGTGAACTGGATGATGTTGAAGTAAAACTCTGTTTTCATGATACGATAAAGGAAAGTGTTTTGAAGAAGCAGATGGAGACAGTCAAGTATGTGCTGTCATTCTTTCTCCTTTCGTCCAGAGATATAAAGATAATATATACTGTCACGACAAATACAGAACTCGTCTTAGGACAGAATTATTTAGGTTATGATACGAATTTATAAGAAGAAATAATGAAACCTTTAATATTTTTCTTTTTGAAATACTTATTGGCTCCGCTTCTTGCAATGGTCATGGTGTTCGTTATGGGAGCACTGAAGTCTATTCGACAGCAGCTGAGCATGAAGAGGATTATTGTCTTTGCCCTTTTGGCAGGACTTTTCCTCGGACTCCCTTCTCTCTTCGGCTATTTGAAGAATGAATATGTATGGGGAGGACTTGTACTGACTGTTACTTCTTATCTCATTCTTGGATTTTTCTATCTGTGGGCATTGCGCGTGTTCATTAGTAAGAAGAACGATGATATGTCTATTGAGCTTCTGGTAACAGTACTCTCTGGTATTATCGGAATGTGGATTTACTATCTTGTATTCAACTGGGTTAGTGGAGGATTGGAATATACACCTTGGGCAATGACAGCTGTCTGCTGGTTTATGATTCCTTACTTCGTCTTCCGTAGCTTCAAGTATTTCCGAAATATACAGCCAGCTATCTATGACTTGTGGAGAATCAATCATAGTGGATTTAATCGTAATTATTGGGACAACCTCGATACTTTCAAGGCATTAACTGTCAAGGTAAAACTTAAGAGGAAGGTTGGTGATTTCGACTATACTACTCTTTCTGTTCGTTTGGCTGAGGGTATCGCTTTGGGTGACTGGTTTGACTGGCTTGTTGAAGACCAAAATCGTCGTTTCCCACAGGCACAGATTGAAATCAATATGGAGGGTGCTGAAAGTGGTTGGATATTCTATACGAGTCGATGGTTCCGTTATCCGCTATTTATTCGAATGTTGGACCCACGCTGCACAGCCTCTGAAAACAAAATAAAGAAGAATCAAGTTATCTATATAAAACGAGTAAAAAGTATAAACCAGATACAACATGAAGAAGATTGAGCATTTGCCAATAAACTGGGTTAACGGCCAGAAAATTAATAATACCCATTTCTTTGAGACCTATTACAATGTAGTTGAGATGCTAAGACAGAACCGTGAAGAGGGGCTGACAAGCTATAACTACGGATTTGGTGAAAAGTCTGAAAGAGAAGAAAGTTCTATTGAGTTAGATATTAAGGGTGAGTCTGCAGAAACATTGTCTGTAGAACTGAGAGCATGTAATGCGGTTACCCGTAATGGTTACCATATTCTCTTTTCAAAGGAACTCTATGGAGATTTCACACCTAAGTGTACGCTCAAAGATATCGACATTGATCTTTCTACACGTCAGGTAGTCTGCATCCTCATCACTATTAATCCTTACAAGATGTTGCCAGTTGGAGTGCCTGATCCTGAAACGACTCCGCTCCATCATCCTTACGTGTTGCCAGAGGTTACCTTGCAGTTCGTATTGGAGCAGAATCTTAATAAGGCCTTCCTTGAAGGTAATAGCATAGTAGCAGGAAAAGTTATCGTCGACGGTGGTGCATTCTCTATAGATAATGAATATATCCCAGCTATTCAGCGTATCAATTACTCTGAGAGGGCTATGTATGCTTTAGAGAATATGACAGAAATACTTGAGCGTATTCATAGCAATGCTCTCAAGGTATATGCTAAGAATATTTCTAACCCTCACCGCAGTATGCTTGCAGACAATACTTTCGCTCTCTGTGATGTGGTGAAGAATTTCTATAGCCAACACTGCTTTGAGTTGAAGAATATTGCAGCTGAGCAGCCACCAATTTATACGGTGCGCCTTGCGAATGCATTAGCTAATCTTCTGCTCACTTCGCTCCGTTCTTTACCTGAGAAGGACTTTGAAACACTGTTGCAATACTTTGATGAGTGGACAAATATTAAGCCGTCTGACTTTATGCACAAGACAAGCGATATTGCCCATCTGAGCTATAATCATCTTGAGTTGAATACTCTCTTTACGAGTATTGCGGCATTCCTCAATGTAATTGATACGCTTTTCCATAAGTTGAGCGAACTCGAATATGTCGGTCTCATCAAGGAGAATATTATCATTAGCGAAGATAATAGTGGTAAGGCCTCTGAGAGTGAGCGCAAGTCATGGAAGGTGTGGGATTAATAGATACACTTGACAAATGGTAGAAAAGAATAGAAAAGAACGCCGTCAGGCAAAGAACTCTTTTGTTTTCATCTTTAGTTTCACGCTATTACTTTTCGTACTCTTTGCTGTCTGCACATTGAAAACCGCTGAACGGGGTATCAATTTGGTAGACGAAAAGAAAGTACGTTATGATGACGTGTTCCGTAAGCAGGCGAGCTATAACTTCCGTATGGACCAGATGTTCAAGGATATGAACAATCTTGTTACTGAGAAGCGTACGGATAATGAGCAGGCACAGTATCAGATGATTATTGCTCGTCACAGACAGGATATGCAGGATGAAATCTATCGTGGTGACAATGACACTACCCATTATGTACTCTATAAGACGCTCTTCGATCAGCTGCAAGCTACGCAGGAAACTACTGCAACTTACTTTGATGAGAAGCGTGACTTAGACTACATTATGGAACAGATTCAGAAGGCAACGGAGATTTTAAATAGAAAAAGAGATTAATAATTTATTATTATGACAAGAGACGAAAAGATATGGTCCAGCATTAAGTTTACGCTTCTGCTATGCTTTTCTGTGGCTTTGCTCTATATCCTCCTTTGTAAGTATGTTACACCTATTCCAGAATCTATCACTGGAAATGCTGTGACAGAAATCAATGATGCTGAGGCTATCCTTGAGGATCAGAAGCAAATGACAGAGAAACTGGTTACGCTGAAGAAGGATATTGATTCGCTTAATTTCGAGATACAGCAGACACAGCGTATCAGTGAGATAAAGGATCGTATGACACAATTGCAGGACAACTATCGTAAACATTCTTATGATCCGAAATACCTCTATTGTATGCGTGCATTCAAAACGGTACAAGACTATTTCGACATAAAGCAGAAACTCTACTGGACGACCAAGAATAAGGAGGACAGAAAGAAGATTCTCGAAGAGATGAAGACTAAAATCAGATAAGTTGTTTGTTAGCAGTTTTCTCGTTTGGTTTATCTGCAGGAATAGCTGATAGAAAACTATCATATTGTTTCTCATTTATTAACGTGAAAATGTGCATCAGGCATTATGCTATTGCAATGATTACAGAGCATAGGTCTACTGCTATTCAGAAGGTAGTATGTGGCTGAGAACTAACATGTTGAAACCCTATATGATATAATAAATTAAATAACAATAATTATGACTGAAAGACAAAAAATCATTCTGGCTATTGTTTCGGCACTGGCCGTAGTCGGATTATTGGTGGCTTTGCTTCTTCCTTCACGCAATGTCAACAAGAATCTTGACTTTTTCATTCAGGACGGTAATGCGAACAGCCAGTTGGAAGTGAATGAGCCACTGAAATTTACCATTAATGACTCTGCGGCAGTTGTTGACAAAAGAGTATTATGGAAAATGGGTAATGGCGACAGTATCGTTGGTAATCCTAACATTAGTTATGTCTACCGACAGGCTGGAAAGTATCTCATTACACTGCAGGTTGATGGTAAGATTATCACAGAGAAAACTGTTGATATCGTGAAGATTACCAAGGACACTGTGGCTGTTGATTCTATCCCTAAGATTGTCGGACCAACGCAGGGTTATGCTGGTGAGCGACTCGTGTTCTCAGCAGAAGGTGATGGTATGACAAGCTGGCTTTGGGAGTTCGGCGAGAGTGGAACTATTGATGCCTTCGAGCGTCAGGTGGTTTACAAGTATGATGAGCCAGGTAAGTATCTTGTCAAGCTGAAGACCAATACCACTTTATATCCTGTATCTCATGTTATCACTATCCTTCCTAAGGTAGAGGATATCATTGAGAATCCTGAGGATAAGGGTGAACAGCAGAAACCTGAGCCTATAGATACATTAGCTATGGTGCAGAATAGCATCAAGAAACATCTGCAGGCTATTGCTAATGCGGGTGCAAGAGATAAGGAGACATTCTATGCACATCGTAATTTTATTATCAATAATTATCTCGGTGGTAATGGTAATCAGGTTGTCGTACACATCAATGGTGAGCGTTATAATGTGTTCCCAGACTATTGTCAGGGATTACACTTCCTTGAGAGTAATCGTTACGGGCGTGTGACTATTGACGATGTGAAGGTAGATGACTTCCATCATATTACGAAAATTGAAGTAACTCAAAGAAATACAGGAAAATAAAATTAGGAAATATGAAAGCGTTCCATATTATAGCAGGTCTTGCATTCTTCTTTTTGGGTGCCCAGAGTAGTTTGGCACAGGTGGGAAGATATGATAAGACAAAAGCTGTCGGTAGAAAGAGTTTTAATTACCTGACAGATGATACACGAAAGCAGAAGACACACAACAATAAGGATGTGCATATTGTCTTCTCTGATCGTGACCATAACAAGGCATACGCAGGACCGTATGCACAGCGCATCCTGAGCGAGCAGAAGCTTGGCGCACCATTCTATGTTATTGGTGAGAAAAACGGATTCTACAAAGTTGTTGCTGCTGACCAGAGCTTACTTGGACAGCCTAAGGGCATGTTTGCTCCGCTTTTCAGTTCAAGAACTCACTTCAAGGATGCTAAAAAATCGCCTTTCGTAGGATGGATTGGTAAGAATAGTGTGCTGGAGTATAACCATGCCTTTGTGTCTAAAGATAATAACTTCCCTGTACGCTACCGTATCGGTGCATCTACAGTATCACGATTGGCAAACGTTAAGAGTTTCTTTACACTTGACTCTCTGAGTCTCTATGGTGATCCTTTCTTCCTCGATAAGGCTAAGGGAAAGCTTGTTTCGGGTCAGATTGTGTATGCTTATAAGTATGATGCAAGTAAACAGGCTGTACTTGTTTCTGATCGTCCTTCACTCTCAGACTCTACTCGCACGGCACTTGGATGGATTCCTGCTGATCTTACTGCTATGGTAGGTCAGAACCACGTCTATCTGCTTGATTCAAGTTATCCAGAGTTTGCGAACTTCCCATTGGGTTCTAATCTCCTCTTTACTGCTGATGGAAATTGGACAAATACTTCGGCTGATCAGAAAGTAGCTGTAAATCTTCCGTTGTCTGTATGGGACAGAAAGAAGACTTTAATGCTCAATATAAAGGGTGGAGATGTTGCTGTTGCTGAACTTGATCACCTCATTGAGAATAGTAAGAATGTCAATGTTCACCTCGTATTCTTTGATAAGGACCGTCTTCTTGTGCGCAATCTTGTTAATGCGTTCCAAGGTATAGGCGAAAAGGTTTCAAAGGATTCGAAGGCAAAATTCTCGGTGACATCAGTTTCTCAGAAGGGAAACATACATCTCTCACCTACAACAGACTTTGGTAAGTGGATTGATTATCTTACAAAGATGACTTCACCAAATACTATTGGTGCTACTGGTGGCTATGGCTTCCACGATGCGATGAATACAATCTTTAGAGAGACACCTTATTCTAAGTTTGATAATAATGTTTTCATTATTTTGGGTACTGATGAGTTCCCAACCTTCACATCGGATATTAACTCTGAGATCTATTCACGCTCAGCAACTCTTCTTCTTGCTCAAATCCTTTCTAAGGATGGTATGCCTTATCAAGACTTCATCCTGCAGTCTAAGCAGCTGCTTGATAATAATATCTTGGAGTATATGAGTTTCTCTGGAGATTATCTCTGTGAACCAAAATGGACAAAGAATGGATCGTTCAAAGATATGAGCACTGATAACGAGAATGTTTATCTGCTCGATGCACCAAAGAACAGCGTTATTACAGGTGGTTTTGTTTATCCAAAACTTTATTCTGAACTTTCAAGTGCAGGTCTTTCAAATGTACTTGATTCACTGTTTATGCAGCTCAATGCACGTAACAACGAACTTGTAAATGTGACACGTAGCGCAGAGAATAAATATGGTGTTCTACGTGCTGTTCCTACACAAGAGGTAGTGAATCTCTGTGACAGTGCAGCTATCTCTGTAACTGACATTGAAAAGAACAACATCAACGACCTTCTCTTTAAGAAGATGTGGTTTACACCACAGCAGCTTTCAACTTACGATGAGGGCTATCTTTTTGATAAGGCTGAAATGCAGAATCTTATTGATGGCTATCGTGATTTGATGCCTTATATCAATGCAGACTCTCTTGGAAACCAAGAACTTGCAGTATTGAGAAATAACTTTAAGCGTCAGCGCAAGCTGGTAAACATGCTTTCTTATCGCAAGGCTCTCAGTACGAAGTCTTCAATTTCAAAGGTTTATTATCATCGCGTTTCAGTTCCAAGTTCTGATGCATTGAATTATATAGTACGCATAAAGGATATTCGCCGTAAGAAGTGTAATGAAAGCGAATGGGATCAGGCTTATAAGGAGATGTTCAAGAAGCTTGTTAATCTCGAGACACGTTTCAGATCTGGACGTTTGAATACTATATCTGTTGCTGGAAAAAGCTACTACTTTATTCCATTAAAGGAGCTTCCATAAAGCATTTAAGATATAAGATATAATGATATGGATAAATACATTTCTGACATAGTTCAGGTGTATTTATCCATATTTTATTTTCTTATTATGCTGTCTAATGAACTTATTTCAGGTCCTGTCTTAAAAAAAGCGTATAGGTCATTTTGTAGGCTATTTTGGTACTGTCCTATAAAAGTGTGTAAGCCCATATTTTTATTATCTTTGTATTTGAAATCAATTAATTAAAAAAAACAATGGAACATACACACTTTTTTAACCCCAATCGGTCATAATTCCATCGTTTTGAAATGAAAAGCTCGCCCCTGTGTATAGGGCATTCAGTCAGTTCTGATGATGCAAAAGTAGAGGGCTTTTAATGTTATTCCAAGAGTCAGGGATATAGTGGGAAGTATAGGGAAATGTAAGGAAATCATGGCTATCAAGAACACAAAATACATATTCAAAAAGTGGATAGTTTTGGGTAAAACAATATTCGTTTCCAATCATCATTGACTACTTAAGAGATTATGTTAATATCTTTTCATAAGAAAAATTATTCTATCAATATTAATCCCATCTTTTCTTCGTTTTATTATATTAATGTTTCTATCTTTGTAAGTGAAACAACAACAATCCTATGAAATATCAGTGATTGAACATAGTATTATAAAGATGCATTGGAGTGTATAAGGCATCCTTTCCAAAGGATTATTTCATTTTGGAATTATGCCTTTCAAAGAATAATTAAAGATGAACAAGAGAAACAAACATTTTAAAAGGAAAAGGCAACAACCTACTCCTAAACAGAAAAAACAAAAAATGATAGCAAAAACTTCAATTAAAGGTGATTATACATTTGAAGCCCAAATGCACGCTATGGGTAAGTGCTTACTTAATGTCTTTAAGGATAAAGATACTGTCAATGCAACTTTAAGAGAGCATATTGATACGATTGAGAGCTATTTCAGAAAATATGATTCTGTGCAGTTGCTTGGAAGCATTGGATTATATTTATTAGATAACCTTCCCAATCTTGAAAAGTATTTTATGGCACAGATGAATGGCACAGAGATGCATCTAGACGAAAATGCTGAAGTGATAGCGGAATATGCAATGAACTTTGGTCTTTCAATGCCAAATGATGGCATAGATAACCCCACAGATGAAGTCGTTAAAGATTTGAGAAATCGATTGAGGACCTTGTTTGTGGCATATATCTATCAAGATATGCCTTTAGTTGATGATCCTATGCAGTCCATTGATTGGATGATTCATATGGATATCATCGCTGTTCGTGGCGATGGTTATCAAGTTCATGTGTATGAAGTATTTAAAGAAATGTTCTTCCCACATACGACCTTTTACCAACAGCAATTCGGCTATAGTGTTGACCAACTATTTGATTTCTTTATGGATCTGGAAAATAGGGTTATATGCAAGATATGTAGTCAAGATACTATCTATGGAGTAACAAAGATGTATGATCGGTGGGTGAAATGGAAAGAAAAGACTTTTAGCTCTATTGGCAATGAAGATAGATTAGAGAATAAAGATTTCTCAAAAGGTATATTTGGTGAGTTCTTTGAAGCAAACCCAGATGTACCGCATACGGAAAATGGTATGCATTTCCTTATGTATCAACCAGATGATTATAGAGAATCTAATATGATATTTAGGATCCATCCTCAAAGCGAGGTGGAGACAAGAATCCTAGATTCTCTTTCTATGAAATTTGGTGATAATTCTGCTTTTCTTGCAGAAAGCGAATTTAAAGGCAGTATTATGAATGGCCATAGTATTTTTGAGAAGCCGTTCGTTAAAGATGGTGATAAATATTATTGCTTTACTCCTATGATTCCACATAGAAATCTGTTCTTGATTGCAGAAAAGCTTATGTTACGCAATGATGCCTATTACCAGAATAATTTTCAGCAGAACACGTCTCCGATTAGCCGAGATGTTTATATTGAGAGAAAAGTAAATTCTGTCATGAAGTCATTTCTGCCAGATGTTACATTTTATCCTTCTGTACATTATAAAATAGTGGAGGAAGGGCTAAAAAAGGATCCAGAGCTGGATATTCTTGGTGTTTCAGATAAGGCAGTCTATATTATTGAAGTTAAAGCCCATGAACTTTCTTATAAAGACAGAGTTAAGTTAGATGGAGCCAAGGCTAAGTTTAAAGCATCTGTTGCTGAGGCATGTAAGCAATGCTATAGAGCTGCTGATTTTATTTATAATTCTACAAAACCTGAATTTGGCATACAAAAAGGGACAGTTATTATTGATAAGAAAAGGCCAATATATAAGATAGCTGTAACCTTTCAGCATTATTCTTCGTTGTTGGGACAGATGGATAAACTTGTGGCTGCCAGTTTGATGGAGGAACGCTTTCGTGATACATGGGTTGTGTCATTATTTGACTTGATGGTTGTTGCTGACTTTGTTGAATCAGAAGATGAATTTTTATCTTATCTTGACATGCGAAAGATTATTAATACTAATCATAGTACATTTCATGATGAACTTGATTTGCTAGAACAGTTTCTAAATGAATCTCTTGCAGATAAAGTGAATACAAATAAGCCTATGATGATTATTGGAGGTTCTAAGCATATTGATGAGGAGTATGCCAAAGATTTTAATTTTCCAATAAGTCCTGAAACCTATAATCCACAATCTTAAACAAAAATCCTTTGAGGGATTTTCTATGCAATCAGTAAATATTGTTTCTCCGAAGTTTTTTGGTGTGATAAAGGGTGTAAATCGCATAACTTGCTGATTTACACCCTTGTTTGCGGAGAGAGAGGTTTGTGAACCAAACTCTCGTATCTCGTTGTATATAAACTTTCTATATGTTTTGACAAATCATCAGTGTAGCATTTTTGTAGCAGTATTCTGACTGCTTAATGACTACCATTCTGACTACCTATTGAAAGCTCAACCGCTCTCTTTTCTTGGGTACAAAGGTATATAAAATTGTACTGACCTCCAAATCTTTGTACCATAAATATTTAGAGATTTTACTGCTACACATTCCAGTGCAAGGTGCAAGCCCTTATATATAAAGGGTCTTGCACCTTGCACTGGAGGACTTGTGTATGATTGTCTGATATCGGTTGACCTTTTATAGCTTTATCACTAATAAAAGGTGAATTATGTTATTATTTATTTCTATATAAGTTTACTATATTTATCTTATGAGTGATATAGAAACCCTTTGCATCCGCCACCAAACAAAAAAATGCATCTGGTGCATGACGACTTGCAGAGGGTACATAAACTTGCGTGTGACGGGTTGCTCGTGCCAAGATGTTTCTATAACTTTATGTTTATGAAAGAGTTACTGGAATTTCTTCGAAATGAGAGATTGAACAAACATCTAAAACAGGCGTATCTAGCTGAGAGGTTGGGAGTTGATGAAAGCACAATATCCCGATGGGAGTCTGGTCAGATTACAATGGATTTTCTCCAAATAGTAAACTATGCGACTGTTTTGGAGATAAATGTTTACGAGATGTTTGCATATCTCGCAAGCAATGGACAAGATCTTCCCATACCTATTGCAGAAGTACACGTTGAGGTGTATACAAAAGAAGCCTACAACTCTCTTATGCAATACCTTGCGAATTCTGGGATGGATATAACAATTAAAAGCACCAAGTTGAAAAGATGGAAATAATCGCAGTAGAAAGCCAAGCCTATCAGGAACTGATAGACAAGCTCAATCGTATTGAGCAGTATGTTGAGCGCACCTCCCGTCTTATTCAAGACATTGACGACGAGCTGGAGATGACCACGAAAGACCTTATCGGGACTCTGAATGTTTCAGAGTCCACCCTTTACCGCTGGCGCAAGAAGCAGTTGGTACGGTATCGCTACACGGAGGGTGGCGATGTACGCTACTTCTTCAAGTCTATCGTGATAGCCACGAAATGTAACCGGCTCCGCGTATCAGGTATGAGAAACGACGAGATTCTTGGTCGGCTCAACCGTTTCAAGGACAATCTCATCATGAGTTCATGTATTAACCCTAAAAACCGACAATTATGATAGAAAAGGAACAGATTCTTTTACTTACACAAGGAGGTTTGAATGTGTTTTCACATTTCCTTGGCTTTGAGGTAAACCTTCATCGCAACTTCCGAAGCCCTTTCTATGACGATAGGCGGGCTTCCTGCCATATCTACTACGACAGGAAAACTTCTTCTTACAAATTCTATGATCATGGAGATACCACCTATTCTGGGGATTGCTTCTGGTTTGTGGCAACCCTCCGTAATTTGAACCTGAAAACAAGTTTTCCCGAAGTATTGGAAACGATAGTACAAGAACTTGGATTGTATTCTTTATGTGATGGTGAAAAGCATAGCAGCCATATCACGTCAGCATATAAAGAAACTATTGTTCCCGCTCCTAAGGCTGATATGAACAAGTGTACGGAAGAACGTCCATATAGTTTTGAGATACAGCCATTTGACGATGGTCTACTGAACTATTGGGCACATTACGGCATCCATGAGGATACACTCCGACGCTTTCGTGTACGGAGTCTTAAACGCTATGAAAGTGTATCTACTGAAGGCAAGAAGTTTGAACTTTATAGCTCACCTACGGAACCTATGTTTGCCTATATCGGAAACGGCTATGTAAAGACATACCGACCTCACAGTCCAAAAATCCGCTTTCTTTATGGTGGACGGATGCCTGCTACTTATTGCTTTGGAATGGAGCAGATTCCTGCCAAAGGAGATATGCTTTTCATTACAGGTGGAGAAAAGGATGTACTCTCATTGTATGCACACGGCTTCAATGCGATTTGCTTCAACAGTGAAACCGCACAGATACCGACAAGCATCATCGAGAGCCTTCAGCTTCGCTTTCGACATATTATACTTCTGTATGATGCTGACGAGACAGGCGTACGCGAGAGTCACAGACAAGCAGAACATCTGGCAGAATACAAGGTATTGAACCTTTCACTTCCGCTAAGTGGTACGAAGTCTGAAAAAGACATTTCTGATTTCTTTGCCTTAGGCAACGGGGCAAAGGAACTGAAAGAGCTGCTTGCCAAGATGTTCTCAGATCTATATAGCCAAACCATGATGATGTTACGTTCCTGTGAGATTGATTATGAGAATCCACCGGACATTTCCAAATCAGTAGTAGCAGTAAACGGTGTGCCACTCGGCACACAGGATAACCTGTTCTGCATTACCGGAGGTGAGGGTACGGGCAAGAGCAACTATGTGGGTGCCATCCTTGCCGGAGCGTTGGGAGAAAAACGATTGCCGATAGAAAAGACCTTGGGATTGGAGATCACCGCCAATCCCAAAGGCTTGGCGGTCCTACACTATGACACTGAACAGTCCGAGGCACAGTTGCACAAGAACTTGGGTAAGACACTGCGTAGGGCTTCTTTGACGGCAGTACCGGAGTTTTGCCATTCCCTGTACCTTGCCTCTATGTCCCGTAAGGACAGGCTGAAACTTATCCGTGAGAGTATGGATTTGTTTCATCACAGGCATGGAGGTATCCATCTTGTGGTGATTGACGGAATAGCCGACTTGATACGTTCTGCCAACGATGAAACGGAAAGTATTGCCATTGTGGACGAGCTTTATCGCTTGGCAGGGATTTATAATACCTGTATCATTTGCGTGCTACACTTCGTACCGAATGGTATTAAACTCCGTGGGCATATCGGCTCAGAATTGCAGCGCAAAGCAGCGGGAATTCTTTCCATAGAGAAAGACGATAATCCCGAATACTCAGTGGTAAAAGCATTGAAAGTCCGTGACGGAAGTCCGTTGGACGTACCGATGATGCTTTTCGGCTGGGATAAGGCTGAGGACATGCACGTCTATCGTGGCGAGAAATCTAAAGAGGACAAGGAAAAGCGCAAGACTGATGAACTCATTGCCGTTGTCAAAGAAGCCTTCCGAAATTCTTTCAAGCTCACTTACCAAGAACTTTGTGAGGTTCTGATGCGCGAATGGAAATCAAGGACAGAACTGCAAAGAAATACATCGCCTATATGAAAGAACAACGTATCTTGGCACAAGATACCAATGGTAACTATCAAAAAGGAGAACTATGCCGTACATAGATTATGAAACCGAAGACACTTGGCAAAAACGCCTGTTTGACAAGCTAATAAGCGTCGAGGACAAACTCGACCGCCTGCTGATTCTGCAAGAGCAATCTGTTGATACAACTGTCCATCCACCCCTGAAACCGGAATATCTGGATATCATAGATGTATCCAAGATACTCAAAGTAGAACAAAAGACCATCTATAATTGGGTGTGGGCAGGAAAAATTCCCTATCTCAAAGCCAATGGCAGGTTACTTTTCCTTCGAGAAGAGATAGATGAAATGGTACGGAAGCGAGAAGGTTGGTAGAAGTTAGTTCTATACAAGTATGTTGGAAATGTTCTTGTTTTATTTCATCCTCTTTTTCCTCACTATGGTTGAAATATTATCCTGCAAGTCAACTATTAGTTTACTTTCGGGAAAATAATTCAATCAATCGACTGTAATTAGTAAAGTCTTTTGTACCTTTGCGGTTGGTTTTAATTACAGCAAGTAAACTATGAGTGTACTAAAAGGAAAAAAAATAAACCAAATGCTTCAATCCGGGCAAAAGAACGGATTGCTGTTTGCGACATGGCTTGTAGAGCATGGCTATTCCAGGCAGTTGTTGAGCAGATATCGTTCTTCCGGTTGGTTATCCTCTCTATGTAAGGGAGTCATGTACCGCACAGGCGACACACTGTCCGCTTTTGGTGCTTTGCAGTCCTTTAACGAACAAGTAGGAAAGAGTTTTCGTGTTGCAGCGCATTCTGCTTTGGAGCTTTGGGGCTTTAACCATTATGTTCCTATGGGCAAACCCCTGTTAATGGTATCAACGGCAAGTGATAAAATGCCACAATGGATGAAGCATGACATTTTCGACCGTGAATTTAAGTTTTTCAAAACAGAGGTGTTTATCAGTGCACAGATAACAACTTTAACATACTTGGACTGGAGGCTGCTTATATCCTCCCCTGAGCAGGCCTTTATGGAATGTCTGCTGTTAACACCACGCCAATATAACTATATGGATTTATTTTATATAATGGAACAGTTGACTACTCTGCGTCCGAATGTCGTCCAATCGTTATTGGAATCCACAAAACATTACAAAATGAAGAGGCTGTTTCTATATATGGCTGAGAAAGCGGGGCATTATTGGTATGAAGATTTAGACCTTACAAAAATAGATTTGGGGACACATAAACTTCAACTCGTCAAATCTGGTATATATATCAGCAAATATAAGATGATTGTACCAAAAGAATTAAACGATTATGAATGATCAACAATATAAAAAACAGGTGGCATTGTTACTACGCATTATGCCTTTGGTTTACAAGATAACGGACTTTGCTGTTCATGGAGGTACGGCTATTAACCTGTTCCACCAGAATATGCCGCGTTACTCGGTTGATATTGACCTTACCTATATTCCGATAGAGCCACGCACGGCGAGTTTGGAAAAGATAAATCAACATCTCGGAAAACTGAAAACAAGTATAGAACGTGCCATTCCCGGAATACATGTGGAACATAAATCCGAAGTATGGAAATTGCTGTGCACACATGATGGCGCTACGGTGAAAATAGAGGTAAATGGTACAAAACGGGGCATACTTGGAGAGGTTGAAATTATGGAACTCTGTCCGAAAGCGAAGGAAGAGTTTCAAGCCAGCTGTAAGGCACGTATAGTTCCTTATTCTCAACTTTATGGGGGGAAGATGACAGCTACCCTCAGCCGCCAGCACCCACGTGACATGTTTGACTGCAAATACATGAAAGACCAAACACTTGAAGATGTAAAAGACGGGCTTATCTTATGCTTATTGGGAAGCGACAAGCCTATCGTAGAATCTCTGTCTCCTAATAGCATAAACCAAGAGGAGGCACTTGAAAACCAATTCAAGGGAATGTCAGATATTCCATTTACATATACAGACTATGAGCAGGCTCGTAAATCCATTATTAAAAAGGTAAATGACTGCCTTACAAATACAGACAAGGAATTCCTCGTTTCCTTTGAGGAGGGAACACCACAGTGGGAGAAATGTTGCGCAGGTGATTTAAGCCAATATCCATCTGTACAATGGAAATTACTGAATATAGGTAAACTTAAGAAACAGACTCCCGATAAGCACAAAGAAGGAATAGATAAGCTAAAAGGTTATTTGCAGGTATAATGATAAAAGTCAGACATTCAATACGGATGTCTGACTTTTATTTAGCCCCTCGGCATGTGTTTAGTGCCTCCATTTGGGTCTAAAACTCTGTAAACGGCTATTATCTTCTCTGTCTTGGACAAGATAGCTTTCGTTCTTTACTCCTCCAGAATAATAATGGTCGGATAAACCCTCTCCTTGCTTCATTTCTTCTGTTTCCTCTTTTTCCCCCTCTGGTGGAGCAAGGGTAAGCGCAATCTTTCTGTCCAATTCAGCAGCTTCACTTTTAAGTGAGCGAAGCTCGTCCTCTTTTTTCCAAGAACTGTTGGCAATGTTGGTGTAAACTTCTTTATTGGCCACAACCTTTGCCATTTCCTTCTCATGCGATTCTATCACCTTTGGAATACGCTCCAAGGCATTAACGAAGTTCTGACACGCAAGTTTCGGGTCTGTTGCCAATTTACCGTTATTATAGGTATAGTAGATACTCTCCTGCCCTTTCACAAAGAAGCGGTTCACCGAACAGTCGAACAAGTCCTTGGAAGTACTCTCTGTCTTGACCATAATGGAGAAACCATAGATTTCGCCAATTTTGTTGTACTCTCCTTTGGTGCGAGCTTTTTCGTCTATCTCCTGCAGACGTGCAGCAATGACCTTGATGTCGATGCTGTCTTCTACACCTTTGATAGTCAGCTTATTGATGAGCATTCCATCGGCATCACGTTTTACACGTTTCTCAAAAAGAGCCAAATCGGACTGTGCCTCCTTGATTTTGTCCGAATGGAAGGATACAGAACTCTCAATCTCAGCCAACTTGCCCGTTGCGGCATCACGCTCACGGAGGAAGTTCTTGCGCTCTGATTCTAAGGTGGTAATCTTCTTATCTAATCTTGCTTTTTCCAAAAGGTCGGTATTGCCAGAAAGCACCGCTACGTATTCGGAGAAGTTCATGCCGCTGTCCTCACCCATTGAACCCTCGTCAATGGTACGACTGCCGAGCGTGTTCGTCTTTAGCTGATTGATGAAGAGTTGCTTGTTATGCAGCAAATTGAACTTATAACTGTCCAAAGAACGTTCTACAGCGTAGATAATTACATCAACCTTGTTGTCCGCAAACTCCTTGGCAATAAGATTTCCCTTGCGCACAGCTCGTCCGTTGCGCTGTTCCAAGTCCGAAGGTCGCCAGGGCGTATCCAAATGGTGGATGGCCACGGCACGCTGCTGGGCATTTACACCAGTACCCAACATCGAGGTAGAACCGAAGATAATGCGAATGTCACCACGGTTCATGGCATCTACCATTGCCTTCTTGGCTTTCTCGTTCTTGCATTCTTGAATGAAGCGTATCTCATAGGACGGGATATGATAGTCTTCTACCAGCTTGCGCTTGATTTCCGAATAGACATTGAAGTCTCCACCGGGCTTATAAGTACCTAAATCAGAGAAAACGAACTGCGTTCCTTTCTGTGCATCGAACTTTTGGTAATAGTCATTGAGCATCTTAGCACAGTGACTTGCCTTGTTGTCGATATGATCTGAGTACCCATTTTCATCTATCATGCGTAAATCAAGGCTCATCTTGCGGGCATAATCGGTTGCAATAAGCATCTTTGCCTTTTCCTCGCTCTCACTCAGAGGTGCTCGTCCCAAAAGCGTGGCATCGCCACTCTTAGCAAACTCCATCAGCTTGCCGATAAAAAACTTCCTGCTCGGGTGTCGGTGGTATATTATGTAGTATCTCATTCTTTTCAGGGCGGTCGATACCGATGTCCTTGGCTGTACGAAAATCGCAAATCTCCGCATAGAAAGCAGCCAGCTCAGGCACCTTAATGAATGTCCTAAACCGTTCCTTCTGTATGATGTCGTTTGTGATGGAGAACTCGTAGTCGGTAGACTTCTTGGCAAAGACAGCAGCCCATGCGTCGAAGCTGTTGATG
>CAKMOD010000094.1 GCA_927910885.1 uncultured Prevotella sp.
TTATCTGTTGATTGCAAACCTACTTCTTATATGTGTTTTTGGCGTTATTTATAGATATTTTCTTTGAAATTATGTAATATTTTTTCAAACTCTTATCTACAAGTTTTCGAAGTCTTAAAATGAAAAGGTTTTCAATGAAAGAGGATGAAAATAGGATAGAATGTTGACTGTCTTAGCCATATTTTTGTTTAATGAGTCAACCTCGGCTCTTAACGTTAAAAGCAATACGAAAAAGCGTCCACACATTTAACGGAAGAGCCAATAATAATGAGTGCTTGAAAGAATGTTTACAAAACTGTTTGATGCGAGACTTGAATAATAGATTTCTTCAAAAACTATATAAGAACATAGTTTTCTTTCTTCATTTTTAATTTGATACACCTCATTATATATATGAGATAAAAAATACTCTTTTAAACTCAAGTAATGTATAGTTCCTAAAGATTATTTTGGCTTTGGAAAATAAAAAAAAAGCCCACTCAAAATAGAATGGGCTTTAAGTTTTGATAGCGGTTATTTAATTTATCCTACCATGTTCTTGAGGTCTTCCTCAACAGATGTGATACCACCAAGGCCAAAGTTTTCTACCAATACGTTCAAAACGTTTGGTGAAACGAATGCTGGCAATGTAGGACCAATGTGTATATTCTTGATACCAAGGTAGAGTAGGGCAAGCAAAACGATAACTGCCTTCTGCTCATACCATGCGATGTTGAACTCAATTGGGAGGTCGTTGATGTCATTTGCACCAAAAATCTCTTTCAACTTCAAGGCTACAACAGCCCATGAATAAGAGTCGTTACACTGTCCAGCATCTAATACGCGTGGGATACCATTGATGTCACCAAGGTTCAGTTTGTTATATTTAAACTTAGCGCAACCACTTGTCAAGATGACTGTATCCTTAGGTAACTGAGCTGCAAACTCTGTATAATAGTCACGACTTTTCATGCGACCATCGCATCCGCTCATTACAACGAACTTACGGATAGCACCACTCTTAACAGCTTCAACAACCTGATCTGCTAAGGCAAATACCTGTGCGTGAGCAAATCCACCAATAATCTCACCCTGTTCGATAGCTGTTGGAGCCTCACAAGATTTAGCGATTTCGATTACCTCAGAGAAGTCTTTATGACCATTCTCATCAGCAAGAATGTGCTTCCAACCTGGGAAACCTGTAGCGTTTGTTGTAAATACGCGGTCTTTGTAGCTTGCCTTTGGTGAAGGAGGTACAATACAGTTGGTTGTGAAGACGATAGGACCATTAAATGTTTCAAACTCTTCCTTCTGCTTCCACCATGCATTACCATAGTTTCCAACGAGGTGCTTGTACTTCTTTAACTGTGGGTAATAGTGAGCTGGGAGCATCTCTCCGTGGGTGTAAACATCTATTCCTGTTCCTTCTGTCTGCTCTAAAAGTTGCTCGATATCCTTTAAATCGTGACCTGAGATAAGAATACCAGGGCGACTACCAGTACCAATATTTACCTTTGTGAGTTCTGGGTTACCATAAGCTTGAGTGTTAGCCTTGTCGAGTAATGCCATTGCATCAACACCGAACTTACCTGTTTCCATAACAGTAGCCAACAAGGTGTCCATGTCAGCTTCTGGGTTTGAAACAATAGCAAGAGCCTTCTCGATGAATGCAATAATCTCCTCATTACGCTCGTTAAGGCGTGCTGCATGCTCGTAGTAAGCAGCCATACCCTTCAAACCGAGTACAGTCAACTCCTTCAATGAACGGAGATCTTCATTCTCTGTACGGAGAACACCCTCACGATCACCTTCTGCTTCGTAGTCTGCTTTCTCGCCACCCCAGTTTACTTCTTGATAGTTAGGCAATTCTACATTGTTTTCTTTTGCAAGTGCGAGCAACTCACGCTTGATGCGTACTCCGTTGTCAACCTTATTTAATATAGCCTGATCATCAAAGTTGGCATTTGTAATCGTTGCAAAAAGTGCGTCAACGATATAATCTCCAACCTCTTGATTTGTTTTAATACCTGCGCTGCGGAGTGCATCTGAAATTGCTGCTACACCTCTTGCTACACCAAGTAACAGATCTTGCCAACGACTTGTTTCAGCTTTTTTACCGCAAACACCTTGAATTGTACATCCTGTACCTTTTGCTGTTTCCTGGCATTGGAAACAGAACATTTTATTCTCTGCCATGTTTCTTTGTTCTTTATATTATTTCAATAATGTTATTTGAGTGCAAAATTATAAATAAAATAAAGATATAAAGGTAACATTTGTGACGGATAAAGGTTAAAAAAAGATAAATATAAATAAGTTGGGTTCGTGTTGTTCTGAACATAATCTATGTAAAGAAGAGCGTAAAAGATAAAAATCGGAAACGCTTTGTATAAAAAGATGTTAAGGTTGTATATGTAAATATTTTGTACCTTGATACGTTGGAGTGTAATAAAATCTTTGCGAAATTTAATAACTAATAGATATTAAAAAACTTGCTATAAACTTGACATTCTTAATTAAATATGTTATATTTGCAGTGTAATAACAGAATAGGTAACTAAAAATACACGGATTATGGCTAAGTACAATTTAACAAAAAAGAAAGAGAAGGTAGCCGCCTATCGTAGTCTGGTCAGTCCGCAATTAATGGATGAATTAAAGGAGAAAATCCTTAATATCATTCTTATTCAGCAACGTTACAAAGACAAGAATTACTCTGCTAAGCAACTTGCTGAGGACTTAGGAACGAATACGCGCTACATCTCGGCTGTGGTTAATGTGAGATTTCACATGAACTACACGTCTTTCGTAAACAAATTCCGAATAGAGGAAGCTATGGCACTTTTAGTTGACAAGCGCTATCAAGAGCTGAATATGGAAGATATCAGTGATATGGTGGGCTTTTCTAATAGGCAGTCATTCTATGCTTCTTTCTACAAGCTAAATGGTGTCACTCCACGTGACTACAGATTGCGCCACATGGCACAACCCTCTTCAGAAGAAGTGCGTTTGAAAAAACCACTTAAGAAATGAATTAAAACAATATGATTGAATCAATAGGAGAAGAGATTTTTAACTTTCAGGATGAACGGTTTGCCGATATACAAATGTTGCGATATCGGCTTCCGGATTTCGAAGCACTGACAATTCGGCAAAAACAGTTAATTTACTGTTTGTCAGAAGCTACACTATTTGGACGTGACATAACATTTGATCAGTTTGGCAAATACAACCTCCGTATTAGAAAGACATTAGAGGCTGTTTATTTGAACTACAATGGTGATCGGTTAGAAAATAATTTCCGTGCTTTAGAAGAATATCTGAAGCACGTTTGGTTTGCTAATGGTATTTATCATCATTATGCTTGTGATAAATTCTCTCCCAGTTTTTCTGAAGATTTTTTCCGCAATGCTGTTTCAGCTATTGATGCTAAAGTACTTCCTCTTAGAGAAGGAGAGTCAGTTAATTCATTACTTAATGAACTCTGTCCAGTAATCTTTGATCCAACTATCCTCCCTAAGCGAGTTGATAAGGCGGATGGTAAAGATATTGTTCGCTCTTCAGCATGTAATTATTATGACGGAGTTTCTCAGCATGAAGTTGAAGAATTCTACGCAAAGTTAAAAAAAGAGGGGCCTGCAGTTGAAGCACCATCTTATGGATTAAACTCTACTCTTGTAAAAGAAGGCGATTCTATCCGTGAAGATGTATGGAAGATTGATGGCAAATATGGTGCAGCTATTGAAAAGATTGTGTATTGGCTGGAACGTGCAAAAGAGTTTGTAGAAAACGATCAGCAACTTCATGTAATTAATCTCTTGATCCGCTATTATGAAACAGGTGATTTGCATGATTTTGATATATACTCTATTGAGTGGTTACGTGAGCAAGAAGGTCGTATAGATTTTATTAATGGTTTTATTGAAGTTTATGGTGACCCAATGGGATTGAAAGGTTCTTGGGAAGGCATTGTTGAATATAAAGACCTTGAAGCGACTCATCGTACACTGGCTATATCTGCTAATGCTCAATGGTTTGAAGACCATTCTCCTGTTAATCCTCAATTCCGCAAACCAGTTGTAAAAGGTGTTACAGCTAATGTTGTTTGTGCGGCAATGTTAGGTGGAGACGAATATCCTGCTTCAGCTATTGGAATTAATTTACCAAATGCAGACTGGATTCGTGCAGAACATGGCTCAAAGAGTGTAACGATTTCCAATCTTACTCATGCATACGATATGGCTGCTAAGGGTAATGGATTTCGTGAAGAATTTGTCATTGATGCTGATACTTGTAAGCTGTTGGATTTATATGCGGATAAAACAGATAATCTTCATACAGACCTTCATGAGTGTTTAGGGCATGGTAGTGGGCGATTATTGCCTGGTACAGATCCTGATGCACTGAAGAATTATGGTAATACAATTGAAGAAGCACGTGCTGACCTCTTTGGATTATATTATATAGCTGACCAGAAACTTTTAGATCTTGGACTCTTAGACTGTAATGAGGCGTATAAAGCACAATATTATAGCTATATGATGAATGGTCTGCTCACACAGCAGGTTCGTATTAAGCCTGGTAAACAGATTGAAGAGTCGCACATGCAAAACCGTGCTCTTATAGCAAAATGGGCAATGGAACTGGGTAAAGAGAATAATGTAGTAGAACTTGTTACTTGTGAAGACAAAGCAACAAAGGATACTAAAACATTTGTTCGTGTTAATGATTACGAAGCTTTACGTGATATCTTTGCTCTTCAGCTTGCCGAGATTCAGCGTATTAAGAGTGAAGGTGACTTTGATGCTGCACGAATATTAGTAGAGAAGTATGCCATCAATCTTGACCCAGTACTTCATGCAGAAGTACTCCGCCGATATGAAGGTTTGAATATAGCACCTTATAAAGGCTTCATCAATCCTATCTTGAAACCTATTTATAATGAACTTGGCGAGATGATTGATGTCGTTGTTGATTACTCAGAGTCATACACAGAACAGATGTTGCGTTACTCTCGAGACTATCAAACCCTTTAATTGAATAGAGTATGTTTATATTCTACCATTCGAATGCGATAGTTTAAAGCTAATTCGATTAAAGATAAATTAGTTAGAAAATAAAAGCAGGATACCAAGTGGTGTCCTGCTTTTATTATTTACTTATATTGTCCAGTAAATATTATCCATATAAAGTTAGAGTTTTATTATATACTATAATGAACCTCTCTTTCGGCTTTTAGATGATGTGTTTATGTTTGTCACAAGTCGTGGTAATGCTCAACACAACTTGTGCTGTTGGTAAACACCAATGGTGCGAAGCACTAAATACATTTCAACTTACCACCAAAGTGGAATCAATTTTATGTTATAAAAATGCTGCACTACTATAAGCAAATAAAGCTTACTTGATATAAAGATTTACTCTTTCAATGATAATGTTATATTATCTATTTCAAAGAAAAATCTTATGAAAGCGTATGCTTATTAACTTTTACTCGACAGTACTATTATTTATAATGAGTTCTTTTTTTACTTTCTCTACATAAGCATCAATAGCCGCAACCGCTGTGATATTCACGATATCACGTACAGAACACTCGAAGTCGGTGAAGTGAATTGGTTTGTTAAGACCCATCTGGATTGGACCAATTACCTCAGCTTCTGGGCTCAATGCCTGCAAAAGTTTATAACCACTATTGGCAGAAGATAAGTCAGGGAAGATGAGTGTGTTTACATCTAACCCCTTTAGGCGAGTGAATGGGAATTTCTCATCACGTAGATCTTTATTCAAAGCAAAGTTTACCTGCATCTCACCATCGATAGCCATATCAGGAAACTCCTTTTGCAACTTCTCAACAGCTGTATGTACCTTCAGTGGAGAGCCTTCCTTGTCAGAACCAAAGTTAGAATAGGAGAGCATTGCTATTGTAGCTTTGTCATTGAAGAAACTTACTGAGTTAGCAGCCAACTTTGCAATGTCAGCTAATACTTCTGCATCAGGATGACGATTAATCAATGTGTCTGCTATGTAGAAAACTCCCTTTTTAGTATTCAAAATGTGCATTGTACCAAAGTTTTTATACTCTGGACGAATACCTATGACATCCTTTGCAACCTTAATCGTATTGCTATATTTGGTATATAGGCCAGTGATAAACGCATCTGCATCACCATTCTCAACCATTGACATACCGAAATAGTTACGCTCATACATCTTGTCGTATGCCTCATCGAAGGTATAGCCTTCGCGTGCACGCTTCTCTGCTAAGTGTTTTGCGTAAGTTGCACGACGTCCCTGCTCCTTATCTGCGCGCATGTCAATAATCTCAATATCTGAAATATCAAGTTTCAAGCGATTAGCAACACGGTTCAGACGATCTGGATTTCCTAATAGGATAGGAACACAGATACCTTCCTGTTTAGCCTGTACAGCAGCCTTCATCATTGTTTGGTGACCACCTTCAGCAAATACAATGCGCTGTGGATGTTGCGCTGCAGTAGCGTGGAGTGTGTGGGTCAGCTTTGTTTCCTGCCCTAACATCTGGCGAAGATTCTGTTTATAAGCCTTGAAATCTTTGATTGGCGTACGTGCAACACCGCTATCCATAGCTGCCTTAGCAACAGCCGCACTAACTTCTGTGATCAGTCGTGGGTCAACTGGTTTTGGGATAAAGTACTTAGGTCCGAATGTAAGGTCATTTACATGATATACCTCATTTACAACGTCTGGAACAGTTTGCTTAGCCAAATCAGCAATAGCTAATACAGCAGCCATCTTCATTTCCTCATTGATAGCCTTAGCATGGACATCCAATGCACCGCGGAAAATGTATGGGAAACCAATTACGTTATTAATCTGGTTTGGATAGTCTGAACGTCCTGTTGACATGATTACGTCAGGGCGTGCAGCAATAGCATCATCGTATGAAATCTCAGGAACAGGGTTAGCCAATGCAAAGACGATAGGATTCTTATTCATTGAACGAATCATATCCTGTGTAAGAATATTACCCTTGATAATCCAACAAATACGTCAGCTCCCTTAATAGCTTCCTCTAAGGTGTGAACATCTCGACGGTCAGTAGCGAAGAGAGCCTTCTGTGGTGTAAGATTCTTTAAATCAGAAGTGATAACACCCTTTGAATCGAGCATTACGATATTCTCTTTCTTCAGCCCTAAAGCCATATATAGCTTTGTACATGAGATAGCTGCAGCACCTGCACCATTAACTACTAATTTAACATCAGCAATATTTTTACCTGCAACTTCCAGTGCATTCTTCAAACCAGCAGCAGAGATAATAGCTGTTCCATGCTGGTCATCATGCATAACAGGAATATCAAGAGTTCTCTTCAAACGCTCTTCAATAGCAAAGCACTCTGGAGCCTTGATGTCTTCAAGATTAATACCACCAAAGGTTGGAGCAATCTTTTCAACAGCCTCGCAGAATTTGTCAGGGTCCTGTTCATCTACTTCTATATCAAAAACATCAATACCACCATATATCTTAAACAGCAAGCCTTTACCTTCCATAACAGGCTTACCGCTCATAGCACCGATGTTACCCAGTCCTAAAACGGCTGTACCATTACTGATAACAGCAACCAAATTTCCTTTGTCAGTGTATTTATATACGTCGTCTGGATTCTGCTGAATTTCTAAGCATGGGTATGCTACGCCAGGCGAATATGCCAGACTAAGGTCTGTTTGTGTACTATAAGGTTTTGTAGGCGTTACTTCAATTTTGCCAGGACGTCCGTTGTTATGATATTCCAAAGCGGCTTCTTTTGTTACCTTGACCATATTTAATCTTTTTACGTGATTATATTACAAAAAATGTATATTTGACTTACAAAGTTAGTAAAATCCACTCTAAAACAGATGCCATTATGAAAGTTTTTTGTAATTTTGTCGCAAAAATAAAGTTTAATGCATAATACAGCTACAGAAACCACTTATCGGCAAGAACTTAAAGAGAGAATTCTCATTACTGCCATAGACCTTTTCCATAAGCGTGGAATAAGGTGTGTCAAGATGGATGATATTGCCAACGAGCTCAAGATTTCAAAGCGTACGCTCTACGAAATATATAGCAACAAAGAAGAACTGCTTTTCGAAGTTGTACGACATGAC
Organism: uncultured Prevotella sp.; assembly: GCA_927910885.1. Lineage (GTDB taxonomy): Bacteria > Bacteroidota > Bacteroidia > Bacteroidales > Bacteroidaceae > Prevotella. The sequence goes on from CAKMOD010000094.1 coordinate 8,112, forward strand.
AAGCAGAGAGAGAAACGACGGTTGGATGAGATTGCCAAGACGGGATTGAATGTAATTAATATTATCATTGAAATCTGCCGTTTTCGCATAGAGGAGTTTAGTCAGATTAACCCTCTTTTCTTTGAAGAAATTCATAAATATCCAGAGTTGCTCGCTTATGTACGTAGGCTACATGATGAAAGGGAAACCGATGCTCACGCTTTTATACAACGTGGTATTGACGAAGGTTTGTTCCTTCCTGATGTAAACTATGAGATTGTTCGTACACTGACTGTTGCATCTCAGCAAGCAATTATGAATCAGTATCTTTATAAGAAATACGATGTGAAGGAGTTGGCGCACGTTGGTATATTATTCTTTATTCGCGCTTATTGTACGCTGAAAGGTGTCAAGATGCTGGATGAAGAACTAAACTCTCTTCACTTGTCTTAAAGTGGATAATCATTAGACTATGTGTTGTGTATTTGAATAAAATGCATTTTGTAAAAGATAATTAATAGATGAAAGATAATACATATAAAACATTGTTGCTAACATTGTTAGTGGCATTGTTCCTTTTTCTACTTCATTTCCTTCCTACTTTTAAAATAGGAGATACAAAACTACGAGAGATTGACATTCTGAGTGACCTTGCTCAAAAGAAGAAAGTACTCGAAGATGTAATTCCTTCCCCAAAGAAGCCTTCAGCTGTAGTAGCTTATGACAAAGACGGAAAGGTTATTGATTTTAAGGAAGAGTGGCCAAAGGGAACAGAACGTATCGTAGATTATTCTGCAGGTAAACCTGGCGGACTTGATCATTTCTACAGTCAACTTAATCTGTTAGCTCAGAAGCAGGCGGTTGGACGTCCTGTTCGTATTGCTTATTTCGGTGATTCGTTTATCGAGGGTGATATTCTGTTAGCTGATTTACGCGAAGATCTTCAAAAACATTATGGAGGTTATGGCGTAGGATGGATTGATGCGGGTAATGACCTTGACCAATATAAGCACACAGTAGATAAGAAGTTTACGGGACTTACCGAACACATGGTAAAAAAGCCAGCAAGTTACGATGCAAATCAAGCTGGTATTGCGGAGCGTTATTATACAATGAATGGACAAGCTACTATGTCGTGTGCTCCTTTCTCTTTATCTCATGAATATCCGCTTACAGAGAAGTGGGCAAGTACATGGCTTTATCTTCGTTCAAAAGGTGGTGCTAACGTAACCTTTGAGATTGATGGTGGTAAGACAAGTACACAGCGTGTCAATCCATCAGCAGAAGTACAAGCTGTAAAGATGGATGGTGTTACTTCTCATGCAACTATCAAGGTAGACGGCTCTAACACAGTTCTCTTTGGAACATCACAAGAGGGACGCGAAGGAATTGTTCTTGATAATTTCAGTATGCGTGGCTCTTCTGGTACAACATTGGCAAAACTTCCAGAGCAGATGTTGAAGGAATTTGCGCTTGTTCGTCCGTATGATCTTATTGTATTTCAGTTTGGTGTCAATGCTGTAGATGCAGAGACAACGCCTGAGCGATTGAAGAAGTATATGGCTGACATGAAGCTTGTTGTAGACCTCTTCCACAAGTGTTTCCCTGAAACGAGCATTCTTATTGTTAGTAGTCCTGACCGAGGTTCAAAGACTTCACCTGATGGTACAATGAAGGGTGTCGAGATGTTGGTAGGCTATCAAGAGCAACTTGCAGCCGATTGTCATGTCTGTTTCTATAATCTTTTCCGTGCGATGGGCGGTCCTGGTACAATGATGCGTATCGTAGACGAACAGGGTATGGGTACTAAGGATTACGTACACATTAATTATAAAGGTGGTAAATATGTCAGTCAGCGTATTTTCAAGTCTATCGTAGCAGGACAGAAGAATTATGCAAGACGTGAGAAATTGGCTGAAGAGTAATTATGTATTAGCACAATATAGAATCAGATGGAATTAAGTAATTTATTCAGCCAGTTCATGGCTATATTAAAAATCTTCCTACAGAATATTGAGTTGTATATCTCAAGCCTTGACTTCACAAAGGTGGTTGATATCCTGCTCTATAATCCACGCGAACCGCTCCTTTTCTCATCAGGAGCATTCCTCTTTATCTTCTTGGTCTTTATGATAGGTTACTACTGTCTGAGAAACAAGGTAGATGGAAGACTTCTCTTTGTAACGCTCTTCTCTTATTATTTCTTCTATAAGAGTAGCAGCTTCTATTTTCTGTTGTTGCTCATCGTGACAGTGAGTGACTTTTATATTGCACGACGTGTAGCAAAGGGAAAGCATCCTAAATTATGGTTGGCTTTGACACTGTTAATAGACCTTGGATTGTTGGCTTACTTTAAGTACACCAACTTCTTTGCTGGAATGGTAACACAGATGATTGGTGGTAACTTCCAACCTTGGGATATCTTCTTACCAGTAGGAATTAGCTTCTATACCTTTAAGACAATTTCATACGTTGTAGATATTTACAGAAAGAAGGCTGAACCAATGGAATCACTTCTTGACTACGCTTTCTATGTCAGCTTTTTCCCAACACTTCTCGCTGGTCCGATTACGCGTGCAACTGACTTTGGTCCACAGATTCGTAAGCCATTGCATATCAGTCGTGAGATGTTTGCGCAAGGAGTATTCTTTATTATCATAGGTCTTTTCAAGAAAGCTGTTATTTCTGATTACATTTCACAGAACTTTGTAGATCGTATCTTTGATAATCCAACACTTTTCTCAGGTGGTGAGGTGCTACTTGGTCTTTATGGCTATTGTATTCAGATTTACTGTGACTTCTCTGGTTATTCTGATATGGCAATCGGTATTGCATTACTTCTTGGATTTAAGATTCCTATGAACTTTAATGCACCACTTACAGCCGATTCCATGACTGATTTCTGGCGTCGTTGGCATATTTCGCTTTCAACTTGGATTCGTGATTACGTCTATATCTCACTTGGTGGAAACAAAAAGGGAACACTTCGTATGTATTTTAATCAGATGGTAGCTATGACAGCCTGCGGACTTTGGCATGGTGCTTCTTTGAATTTCATTGTTTGGGGTGTGTTACATGGTGCATTGGTTTGTGTACATAAGTTTTGGTCACAGACAGTTATGAAACACGATCGCCGTTATCATCCATCTGGTCTTCGTCGTTTTGTATCAGTATTCATCACTTTCCACGTACTCTGTTTTACATGGCTTTTCTTCCGTTGTAAGGACTTTGATGCTGTATGGGTTATGGTAAAGCAAATGTTTACGAAGTTCAATCCTTCTGTACTCCCTGATGTCTTCATGGGGTATAAGTATGTATTCCTCTTGATGATATTTGCTCTTCTGACACATTGGATACCAGACTCATGGCAGAACCGTTGTGTACGTGTCTTGGAGAAGGGAGGCGTATTACTTTCTGCAATAGTAATTACTATTGTTATCTTTATTATTATGCAGGTGAAGAGCTCTGATATACAGCCATTTATTTACTTCCAGTTCTAATTGGCTCTTGATATAAAAGACAGCGCATAGGGTTAAACTAAATGTTAGATTAACTGTATGCGCTGTTTTATTTGCTTCTTATAATCTACGCTGATAGCTGTCTTTTTTTTGTAAAAAATACTTACAAAAAGCTGAGTAGATTTGCTTTAAATAATCAAAATAAAAGTCTTAATATGGACCTTTGCAACTACCAGACTATCAGTTAATTATAAAAGTGCTTGGCAATAGATGCTTAATTAGCCTTCAAAAGGGCGTTAACAGCATCGCAAAAGGGCATCTTTTGAACGTCAATTAAGCGTTAATTCAAATGCATTTAAGCCTTGTTTAAAATTGAGTATATGATTTTTTATTACAAAACGAAGTTCGTTAACTTTATAACATGATGTATATATGTTACAAAAAGCAGACTTGTTGTTTTAGATGAATGTCATTAGTGTAAATGTTATAAATAGGTGAAATCGTTGCTGATTTCGCTTTTTTTTATTAAGTTTGCATAATAAGTTCTATACTTTTATGAAATAGGGAATAATAATGAAGATAGATTTTAAAAGCATAAAATACTTCTTTACTGTTGGTATGTTCTTGACAAAAGAGCAGCGATCAAAACGTAGAGAATTTTTTATTAGACAGATTCAAAAACTCTACCTTACCGTAAAATTCTTTTTTGAACGCGACCATGCTGCTGCTACTACACAGCTATCATTTTCTACTATTATGGCAATTGTGCCTATAGCGTCTATGATTTTTGCTATTGCCAATGGCTTTGGTTTTGGTCAGTTCCTTGAAAGTCAGTTTTCGTTGAGATGCTGTCGGCTCAACCTGAGGCTGCCACTTGGTTGTTGACGCTTACACAGTCTTATCTTATTCATGCCAAAACAGGACTCTTTATTGGAATTGGACTGGTGATAATGCTTTATAGTGTTTTCTCTCTGATTAGAACGGTAGAGACTACTTTTGATAATATATGGCAGGTTAAAGATAGTCGCCCTCTTAGTAGGATCGTCATAGACTATACGGCTCTAATGTTTCTTGTTCCTATTAGTATTATTATACTTTCGGGACTGAGTATCTATTTCTATAGTTTTGTTGAGAATCTAAATGGTTTACGTTTTCTCGGTACAATTGCGAGTTTCTCACTTCGTTATCTCGTGCCATGGGCTATCCTTACCCTTATGTTTATTGTGCTTTATGTTTTCATGCCCAATGCGAAGGTTAAGATTACGAAGACTATAGGTCCTGCGATGATAGCAAGTATCGCGATGCTCTGTTTGCAAGCCGTTTATATACACGGACAGATTTTCCTTACAAGCTATAATGCCATTTATGGTTCGTTTGCAGCACTTCCGCTGTTTATGTTGTGGATACTTGTATCGTGGTATATCTGTCTATTCTGTGCTGAACTCTGTTATTTTAATCAAAATTTAGAGTACTATGAGTGTCTGATAGATACGGATGATATATCTCATAATGACCTTTTAATACTGTGTGCGACAGTATTGAGCCATATCTGTCAACGTTTTGCTAATGACCAAAAGGCTCAGACAGCATTACAAATAAAGTCTGAAACGCATATTCCTATTCGTGTGATGACGGATATTCTCTATAGATTAAAAGAGGTCAATCTCATCTCGGAGAACTTTTCACCTACTTCTGATGAAGTAACTTATACGCCTACGCACGATACAAATAACATAACTGTAGGTGAAATGATTGCTCGTTTGGAATCTACTCCAGCATCTGATTTTGCGCTTTTAGGTTTCTCTCCTAAAAAAGCATGGAACTATGACATATATAATAGGGTGGGAAGTATACGCGAGATTTATCTTAATGAGTTGAAATCAATTAATATTAAAGAACTAATAAGTTATTCAGAGAATTAAAGGATTATCTTGAATTTAGTTGTATACTTCGTTGATTGTTTTTTGAGAAGGATAATATTGTAACACTAAACCATCTGGTATTCTCTTCCAAACGAATATGATAACATAATAAAAGAGCCAGTTTTGCAATAGAAAACTGGCTCTTTTATCGTACTATAAAATCTTGTTTTATCTATGAAGTATGATTTTTTGTAACAAATCCTGAGTGATGTTTCGCTTTTAGAAGCTAACAAAAGCATCATCTTCTATACTTAATGAGATTTTTCAAGACTTTGTTATTTCGATTTGTTAAGACAATATAGTCAAAGTATATTAAAAATAAAAGTCCCAGACTGTTGGTCTGGGACTGAAAGATTACTTGTCTCACGACAACTAATCTTCTAACCTTAATAATCTAATACCATGAAAAACACGATGCAAAGATATCCAAATATTGTTATATTTCCAAACATATAATGTTAAATAAGGTAAATATTAAGATTTTGTCTTCTAACTTTTGAAATATCTCTACAATTGTGTTGTTACTGGTCTATTTTATACTGTTTAGCAAACCAAGTTTGCCATCATTTACCAACTTAACGATAAGCTCACCAAATAATGTATTCTGCCATGCAAACCACTCACGTGTAAACTTATTTGCATCGTCCTTATAGAAACTCTCGTGAATAAAACCAGTTCCTGCATCAGTATTCATTAACATTTCAATACACTGACGTATTTCTTGATCATCTTTTGAGGTAAAAGCACGCATCATAATAGACATAGGCCATATCATGTCGTTACCAATATGTGGACCTCCAATACCTTCACCAGCCTTACCACGATGGAAATAAGGATTATCTTCACTCCATACATAACGGCGAGTATTCTGATAGATTGGGTCGTCTACGCTTACATCACCAAGATATGGCATAGCCAACAGACTTGGAACGTTAGCATCATCCATTAAGAAGTAGCTGCCAAAGCCATCTACTTCATAAGCATATATCTTACCATATTTAGGATGTTCATATACAGCATACTTCTGTAAAGCATCATTAACTTCGTTAGCAAGGTCGGTACATTGAGTAGCAAGGGTTGTATTCTTATTTACCTTGGTTAAAATCTCTGCTGCTTTGCGAAGAGAAGATACTGCCATAAAGTTTGATGGGACAAGAAATTGTAGTGTCGTCGCATCGTCTGAAGGGCGGAAGGCAGAAGCAATTAGTCCTACAGGTTTAACTGGTGCTCCCCAACCTGCATTGTTCATTGTGTCAAGTGCGCGGTCGGTGACACGTAAGAACTTATAGGTTCCTCTGCCGTCTTTCTTCTGCTGCTCGTGGAATGTCTTGAGAATGTTCTCAACAGCTTTAATCCATTCTGAGCCAAAGACACTTGTGTCACCAGTTCTCTTCCAATATTCAAAAGCGAGACGGATTGGATAACAGAGTGAGTCAATCTCAAACTTACGTTCGTGTAGCTCTGGTTTCATGTCAGTTTCATCGGTCATCCAACGTCCATTTGGGTCTGGATAATGATTAAATGCATTAGCGTATGGATCGATATTAATACATTTGAATTGACGATTGATAACACCAGCTAACATCTTCTTCAGTTTCTTATCCTTTCCTGCTAACTGTACGTATGGCCACACCTGTGCACCAGAATCACGAAGCCACATAGCAGGAATGTCACCTGTATAAACATAAGTATCAGGTGTTCCATCAGCTTCTTCGCCATAGTGTACAGTAGTGTCAAGTGTATTTGGGAAACAATTCTCAAACATCCATGCCAGACGTTTGTTCGTTAACTTCTTTATAACGTTCTGTATTTCTTTTTCTACTGCTTCTGAGCGGAAAAGTCTTTCAGCTTCTTTAGGACGTTTAGAGATGAATGTCACTGCATCTGCTGGGCAGGTGAGTTGGTTTGTTGGTACCTTATTTATATTGTCAGCATTGACTGGTTGCGCTTGTAATGCCATCAACGCAACGAATGTTGATGTAATATAGGTAATCTTTCTCATACGTTATGATTTTGTTTTATTGATACATATTGAGGCTATCAATGATTTGATAAACTTCTTCATCAGTCATTGCTGGATTGCAAGGGAGGGAGAGTTCTTGTTGATGAATAAACTCTGTGATAGGATAATGTCGCTCATTCCATTCTTTATAAGCCTGTTGCTGATGTGGTGGAATGGGATAGTGTATCATCGTTTCAATACCATTGTCTTTGAGATATTGTTGTAAACGATTACGAGATGGACAAAGAATAGGGAATATATGATATACATTGTCTCTGTCATTATCCTTTATCAATGTTATTTGTGGGTTGTTAATGCCCTTTAAGTATGCTTTGGCAATCTGCTTTCTGCGCAGGTTTTCTTCATCAAGATAGGGGAGTTTTACATTCAAAACAGCTGCATGAATTTCATCCATGCGGCTATTCTTTCCCTTAAAAGTAAACTCATACTTACGTTCAGAGCCATAGTTGGTAAGGCTTCGGATAGTATGCGCCAGCAGTTCATCATTGGTTGTCACTGCTCCTGCATCACCTAATGCACCGAGGTTCTTTCCTGGGTAAAAGCTATGAGCAGCTGCATTTCCAAGGCTTCCTGTACGTTTGTTATCAAAGTAACAGCCGTGCGCTTGTGCATTATCTTCAAGTAGTAAGAGGTTATGACGTTTGCAAATGTCGCCAATGAAAGGTGTATAAGCACATCTCCCATAAAGGTGTACAAGCATAATGGCACGTGTGCGAGGAGTGATAGTTTGTTCTATCAGTTGCTCATCTATCTCAAAAGTGTTGATATCGGGTTCAATAAGGATAGGAGTAAGATGGTTCTCGGTGATAGATAGGATTGTTGCTATGTAAGTATTGGCAGGAACAATGATTTCATCTCCTTCTTTGAGTAGTCCTAACTCAATATATGCACGAAGGACAAGACACAGTGCGTCAAGACCGTTTCCACAGGTCACACAGTATTTTGTGCCAATATATTGTGCATAATTCTTTTCAAATAATGCTGTATGCTCTCCCCTCAGGTACCACCCTGACTGTAGTACCTGATTAACAGCAGCAGTAAGTTCTGGTTCGTGTAATGCTGTTATTTTTTGTAGTGAGAGATAATTTATCATGATTATTCTTTTATGAAGTGCAGTGCTTATGGTCGGAACCCATGTATTACTCTATAACTGACTTTGTTTCCCATGTATAGCAGTCGTAGCAAACACCACGTCCTCCAAAGCCTTCTTTTTGGAAAATAAGTGGTGCGTTAAGAACCTTTCCTTGTTCTTCTGTACTCTTGCCAAAGTCAAAGTAGCCTTTGTTATCAGCATAGACAACATTGATGATGTAATCAAAGAGGAGATCAAGTGCCCCCAATTCCTTACCTTCTTTTGATGCTGAAATATACTGTGTGTGAATAACTTGTGACATCTCGTAAACTACTGTCCCTCCAATAGCAATTCCTTTATTATTATATGCCATGAATAATCGAATGGACTTAGGGAAATGGTTGTGGAGTAGTTCTAACTCCTCAAGAGAGTGCACGGGGTGAGTATCATACTTATTGGTAAGGTTATCATTTAGGATATTCCAAAAAGTAGCATAGTCTTTACTCTCACAAACAGTCACTCCAGCACGTGTTGCCTTTCTAATTCCACTTCGACGGCTCTCTGTGAATTTCATACGTAAAGCAAATGGAAAAGTACTTGAAATGTCACGAGCCATCAGTTGGGCATGACATATATTGATAAGAGCATAGAGGTCTTCTTCAGCTGGATAACAATGATAAATCCATGGAGTTGGTTTATATATAACTCTTTGTATTTCTGAATTATAAAGATGTTCGTTAATTCTTATAAAGACCTCACATATCTCTGCTGTGGTAGCCTGCTTCTTAGTTATAAGTCCTCCATAAGTCAATCCTTGATGAGAGTAAAGTATATCGTTTAAACGATTAGCTGGAAAGAGTGCGTAGAGCAGCCCTTTTCGATAAATCATCAACGAAGCGTCTTGAAACCTATCTGCATGATAATCCATATAGGAACGGTTGAAGAGAAACGTTCCTTGTCGAGATTTCTCTATAAACTCATTCCACTCTTGTGTTTGCTCTTGCGTATATTGCTTTACTTCAAACATTATATGTTGGGATTGAATAGTAGAAGGTATTCAGAATTTACTTCTTGTCTCCTTTTTATATTAAATTTATGGATAGCCTTTTATTCCTTCTTAGAACGCTGATAGTTAAGAAACTCTTTATATTCACGGATATAATCCTCCTCTTCAAAAGGGTCTTCTGCCAAAACAAGGCACACTGCACCCGATGAAAAATCATCGAGTGTGCGCCATATATCTGTTTCAACTAAGAGTCCTTGATAAGGATGATTCAAGAGAAAAGCTTGCTTGTTGAGTCCATTATCGAGTGTAACAGTAAACGAACCACTCACAGCAATAATGAACTCTCGGCAATGCTTATGGGCATGACCACCACGGCAAGCACCTGATGGTACATCGTATGTCCAATAAACACGAGAAATATTGAAAGGAATATCCTTCATTCCCTCTGCAATAGAGAGGTTGCCACGTGGGTCAACCATCTTTTGCAAAGAGATAATCTTTCCTATTGAAGCCTTAGTTTCTTCCATTCTTACAGCCTTTGACATTCCTGTCTTTTATTTCTTCATGTAAGGGTCTGTACCTAATACAGTTGCTGCAACACGCTTAGTCTTATCACGAAGTGCATCCATATCAGTACCAACTTCTCCATAGCAGAGTGCTACACCCATACGACGCCCTACGTGAGCAACTGGTTTTCCGAAGATACGTAAGCGTGTCCGGTCTTCGTTGCAAGCATCTAATAAATTGTATGATAATGGCTTGTCTGTCTCAATAGGAGAAAGAATTACAGCAGAACAACCAGCATGCTCAAGGTGGATAGCAGGGATTGGGAGTCCCATTACAGCACGGAAATGAAGTTCAAATTCACTGAAGTTCGTAGTATGTGCCAATGTAACCATACCTGTATCATGTGGGCGAGGAGATAATTCAGAGAAGATAACTTCTCCGGTCTTTGTCAAGAAGAACTCAACTCCCCAAATACCATATCCAGTAAGAGCACGAGTTACTTCGTTAGCAATGTGCTCTGCCTGACGTAATGAATCTTCAGAGATAGCGTATGGCTGCCAGCTTTCACGGTAATCGCCACCTTTCTGTATGTGACCGATAGGTGGGCAGAAGAGGGTAGGGCCATTCTTCTGTGTCACGGTAAGCAGAGTAAATTCACTCTCAAACTCAATAAATTCTTCAATAATAACCTCCTTCACATCGCCACGTGCACCTTCAATAGCATTCTTAAATGCTTCTTCAAGTTCTTTGTCATTATGAACATAACTCTGACCATGTCCACTTGAACTCATCAAAGGCTTTACAACACATGGGAAACCAATCTCGTCAGCTGCAGCCTTGAATTCTTCGTATGTCTTAGCATAGAAATATTTGGCTGTTCTTAATCCTAAGTCGCGTGCTGCGAGGTCTCGTATTGCACGACGATTCATGGTGAAGTTTACAGCACGTGCTGATGGAGCAACTTGTATTCCTCGCTCTTCATAATCGAACAATCGTTCTGTTCTTATGGCTTCAATTTCTGGAATGATAAGGTTAGGTTTGTGAGTTGCTACAACAGCATCAAGTGCATCACCATCGAGCATATCTATTACTTCAGACTCATCAGCTACCTGCATGGCTGGTGCATTTTCATAACTGTCACAAGCAATGACATACTGTCCAGCCCGTTTAGCTGCAATAACGAACTCTTTGCCCAGTTCGCCTGAGCCTAATAATAAGATTTTTTTCATTTGAAGATGTGTTGTCTATGTTTTGATTGTGAGAAGGAATTACACCCTCGCTATTTATTTTGTTTGGGTAGACGAGGGTGTAGGATTATATTTTAGTTGATTTATTATCTTCCTTTTTTGGTATACATCATGTCATAGTACTTTTGGTAATCTCCAGAAGTAACCTCTTGAATCCAGTCCTGATGCTCCAAATTCCACCGAATAGTCTTCACGATACCCTCGGCAAACATAGTTTCAGGATACCAACCTAATTCGTTCTTAATCTTTGTTGGGTCAATGGCATAACGCGCATCATGACCAAGACGGTCTGGAACATGTGTGATTAACTCTTCATTTATCCAGTTGATATCAATGTCACCATTTGCGTCTTTGACCTGCTTCTTGAGGATAGCACGGAGGTTCTTATCCTCTGCCATCATGTCATGGATAGTCTTTATTGTGAGTTTAACGATGTCGATATTCTTCATTTCATTATGTCCACCAACATTGTAAACTTCACCTACACGACCTTCACGTACAACCATATCAATAGCTTTGCAATGATCCTCTACATACAACCAGTCGCGTACATTCAAACCCTCACCATATACTGGGAGTTTCTTTCCCTCGAGGATGTTATTGATAATTAATGGAATCAATTTCTCTGGGAAGTGGTAAGGACCATAGTTGTTTGAACAACGTGTAATACTGATAGGCATATGATAAGTGTCGTGATAAGCCATTACAAAATGGTCAGCACTTGTCTTGCTGGCAGAATATGGGCTATGTGGGCAGAGTGGAGTCTCCTCTGTAAAGTAGCCTTCTGCTCCCAATGAACCATACACCTCGTCAGTAGATACCTGATGGTAACGCTTGCCTGCCTTCCATGTTGGATAACCCTGCTCGTCTTTACCTGTCACCCATGCACGACGTGCAGCATCCATAAGGTTCTGTGTACCGAGGATGTTTACAGAAAGGAACAATTGTGGATCTTCAATAGAACGGTCAACATGACTTTCTGCAGCAAAGTTTACGAGATAGTCAATGTCATATTCAGCAAAGAGTTTGTCGGCAAGTTCACGATCACGAATATCACCCTTTACAAAGATGCAACGCTCGTTATCAATATCATCCTTGATAGTACCGAGGTTACCAGCATAGGTAAGCGCATCGAGGATAATAATCTTAATATCTTCATTCACATACTTCTTATGAAGTAGATACTTGATGTAGTTTGCTCCGATAAAACCGGCAGCACCAGTTACTAAATACGTTTTCATATCTTTATTATTTTGTTTGTTTTCTTATTGTAAGTTTTAATAGTTTTATTGTTAGCGACTCCGAATGTTGTGTATTACAAATCAGATGGGTTTAGTTTATTTATTTCCCAATGTTATAACCTCACAATCAGTAAATTTATTGCCTTCGATAGTTAGTCTCACTAAAGTTCTATCTTTATGCCATCCGCGTAGACCAGCTGCACCTGGATTGATATGAAGTAGATTCAGTGTCTTATCGAATTGTATTTTAAGAATATGTGAGTGTCCATCAACAAAGAGGTTGGGTGGAGAAGCGTAGAGCATACTTTGTACCGAACGATCATATCGTCCAGGATAACCTCCAATATGTTTTAGTAGCACATCAACATCCTCGCATTTAAAGCGTAGAGTTTCCCGATAGCGGTTGCGCATAGTGTAATCATCTATATTCCCACATACAGCACGGAAGATGGGCTTCATTGCCTCAAACTTATCCGCAACTTCTAATGAACCAATATCACCAGCGTGCCATATCTCATCACATTCGCCAAGATAGTGTTCATATTTATCATCCCAGTGTCCGTGGGTGTCAGAGATTATACCTATTCGTTTCATTAAAAACCTTTCCTTCTGATAAACTCTGCAATTAAATCCTTTGTTTTTTCTAAGCCAAGTATACTGGCATCAATGCAAAGGTCATAGCTTTCTGCATGTCCCCACACCTTTGTTGTGTAATAGTTGTAATATTTAGCACGCTCACTCTCACCATTTTCTATAAACTTTCGAGCTTCCTCTTTTGAACATCCACGGCGTTCAGAAACGTTTGCTATACGAGTATCCATGGAAGCTGTTATAAAGATATTGATGGTGTTTGGATTATCACGTAAAACGTAATCAGCAGTTCTACCAACAAACACACAGCGTGGATTTTGTTTTGCTACTTCACGAATTGCGTCACTTTGGAACTGATAAAGACTTTCTTGCGAGAAATTACTCTTATAGAAGTTATTATCGCCTAAGAGAGGAAGGTGTATATGGAAATGTCCTTTCATAAATCCTTTTTGCTCATCGTTCTGCTCAAAGAACTTCTCCGAGAAACCACTTTCTTTAGCAGCGAGATTGAGAATCTCACGGTCATAGAAATGGCAATCAAACTCATCTGCAAGCATCTTGGCGATTATGCGACCACCACTGCCTATTTGACGGCCAACGTTTATGATTAGTTCCTTTTCCATATTTAGATTCTTAATTTATGATTTTAAGTTTTGATTGTTTATACTCTGTTGTTTCAATCGAGGCATATATATAGTCATAATGATTGCTGCAACTAATGATGCTAAGAAATCACTTGAAGGCAATGAGCCCCATACACCATCTAAATTGAAGAAATTTGGGAGAATAACCAGTAGTGGTATTAAGAATAGTAGTTGGCGAGAAAGAGATAAGAAAATGCTTATCTTTACTTTACCAATACACTGAAAGAAGTTTGTTACAACCATTTGGAATCCAACAATAGGGTACATCATCATGTTTATTTGAATAGCCTTGATGGACTGACGAATTAATTCAGGGTCTTTTGTAAACATACGGGCACAGTAATATGGAGCTAAATGTGCTATTAACCAAGCTGTAACCATAATCCCTGTTGCAGCAAAAATCGTAAGTTTTAATACACGCATAAGTCTATCGGTCTGCTGAGAACCATAGTTATATCCAGCAATAGGCTGCATACCTTGGTCTAATCCGATGACAAACATGATAAAAATCATGGCTACACTATATGCTATGCCGAAAGCACCAACAGCCATATCGCCACCGTATTTTACAAGCTGATTATTCATGAAAATAACTACAATACAAGCACATGCATTCATCAAGAATGGAGAAATTCCGATTGAAATGATATTCTCAACCAAATGTCTTTTAAGTCGATAGATTCCGCGCTTTAGATGTAATATCTCATCTTTGTTGGTAAACTGCTTCATCTGCCAGCATAATGCCAATGCTTGTGATAAGACTGTGGCGAAAGCTGCACCACGAATCCCCCAGCCCCAGAGTCTGATAAAGATAAAGTCTAATACTATATTTATCAATACAGTGAAAATCGTTGCCATCATAGCCTGTCGAGGTTTTGATGCTGCACGTAGTACGGCATTCATACCAAAATACATGTGCGAGATGACATTGCCAGCTAAGATAACCTCCATGAAACTACGAGCGTATGGGATTGTTGCGTCACTGGCACCAAAGAAACGTAAGATAGGATCTAAAAATATAAGACAGATTATGCCAAAAGTACTTCCTATTATCAGATTCAATGTTACCGTATTACCAAGAATATTCTCAGCCGTTTCATAGTCACGCTGACCTAATTTCACACTGATAGATGTAGATGCTCCTATTCCGACAGCCGCACCAAAGGCAGCTCCAAGGTTAATAAAAGGAAAGGTAATAGCTAAACCTGATATAGCCATTGGTCCTACAATCTGACCAATGAATATTCGGTCTACTATGTTATAGAGCGAGGCTGCTATCATAGCAATAATTGCTGGAAAAGCATATTGTGCCAGCAATTTACCTACTGGTTTAGTTCCTAACTCTAAAGTTGCACTCTTATTATCCATCAAGATTCTATTACTTGTCTACGAATGAATGAAAAACACCCTTATACTATGCTTGCAAATGTACGAAAAAAAAATGAGAAAACCTATTTGTTATGCAATGATTTATAGGTTAATAAAACGTGTAATAGCATTTGCCTTAGTAGTTATACTAAGTTAGTCTTAATGTATCTTCATAAGGAGAAATATTTATTTTCATGAAAAAATATTTCTGTTCACGTAAATAAATATTTTTTTCATGAAAATAATTTGGAAGAGAACGTATTTGAGGAGAATAAAACAAGTCTATAACTTATAAAATATATTGTTATAATTAGCTTTAATTACACCAATTAAATTACTAATATATAATGTTTTAACTTGTCAACTTGTTGTCCTTTAAACAAGCAACTTGTCAACTCGTAAACTTGTCTTCTCGTCAACTTGCACTCTATACCAGTTCAACCTTCTCCATTTCCTGCTCTTTGTCGCAGTAATGACATTTAAGAATACCATGCTCCTTATCGACAACATGGAAAATGGTGTTCATAGGTTCGTTGTTAGTGATGCATTTTGGGTTATTGCATCTTACAATGCTCCGAAGCTCATCCGGTGTCACAACCTTCTTCTTCTCTACCACTTCATAGTCATTAATGATGTTCAACACCACGTTCGGTGCCACGACCGACAAGCGAGAAATTTCATCATCGGTAAAGAACTTATCGCTCACCTTGATAATTCCCTTTGTGCCTACCATCTTCGATGAGAAGTTGAAACCAATAGTGACAGGTGTGGAGAGCTTCTGGAGCTGTAATAGGTTCACAACCTGAAAAGTCTTCTCTGCTGGAATATGATCTATAACGGTGCCGCTCTCAATAGCAGCTACCAGACGTTCTTTCTTTGACATAATGATATGAGCCTCACTCCGTCTCCTTGATATGAAGGAATGCCTGACAGGGTGTTTGTAGGCTATTTTCTTTGTTCACTCATAGGCATTATGAGTATGCATTCTATTTTTCTTGGGTGATTTTCACTCTATCTACGGCATCATCTGCTCTTATCCCAAAGATTAGCTTACGTATTTTACCTGTGGTGTTAGGCTTGATGGTAATCGTGAGTGTGTTGCCTGTTAATTCTGCTGTGGACCATCTTCCCACTATACTGGTGCTGATAACCTCATTTTCATATTGTGCTGCGGACTCTTCAACAGCCATATTTGCAAATTGCAGAGTTTGGTAGTCAGCGCATACTAACTTATAGGTACCTCCTTCAGCAGGAACTGTTATGTTCCTTGGATCACCTGTATAGTCTGTAGTCCACTTAAAGGTTGTTCTGTGGATATCATCAATTGTATTCTTGCTACAACTGAATTGGGTGGTTAAAAGAACCAGCAATAACGCTACAAATGTTATATTCTTAAGTTTATTCATGCTCATTAAATGGATATAGTTATATAGATATTATGAGTATATTGCATTTATTTCTGTGTTACTTCTACATGATCGAAGACGTCGCCAGCCGTCACAACGATAGATAGTTTGCGTTCTTTACCAGTTGAGTTGGGCAGAAGAGTAATATAAAAAGTATTCTCTTTCGCTGACACATCGTACCAATCATATTTAATATGACGAAAATCTTGCTCTTTACTACCGGCATAGATGACTGTGTCAGCATCTGTCACGCTACTAATCCATGGTCCCCCATAGTTGGTACATTTTAATTGATAAGTTCCTCCTTCTGCTGTAGCAGTAATCTTTCTTGGGTCTCCTGGGCGGTTCGAAGTCCACTTCATAGGATCCCAACGACCATCTTCAAAGTTTAGTTCGCAGCTGAATATGGTGGTCAAAAGCATCAGTAGCAGAGCGGCAAACGTACTCTTTTTTAATATACTCATACTCGTAAAAATGATTAAGTTATTATTTTAAAATTGTCTTATCGTTTTTTACTTCCTCAATAGATATACCAAGGCAGTGACAGAAGATAGCTTCACGAGCAAAAAGACCATTACGAGCTTGTTCTATATAGTAAGCATGTGGACTATCATCAACATCGTATGCAATCTCGTTTACACGTGGCAGCGGATGAAGAATCTTCATGTTAGGACGAGCCAAAGAGAGCATATCACGACGAAGGATATAAACATTCTTTACACGTTCATATTCCATTAAGTCAGAGAAGCGTTCTTTCTGTACGCGTGTCATATAGATAATATCAGCATTAGCAATCACTTCTGGTGTAAAATCCTCATGCTCTTCAAAGTGAATATTATGCTCACGACAATACACTTTATACTCCTCTGGCATAGCAAGTTCCTTCGGTGAGATAAAGTGAAACGTTGGATTGAAATGATGCATGGCCATAAGGAGAGAGTGAACTGTTCTACCATATTTGAGATCACCAACAAGATAGATGTTTAAGTTCTCTAATGTTCCTTGTGTTTGATTAATCGTATAAAGGTCAAGCAAGCATTGTGAAGGATGTTGATGTGCTCCGTCACCAGCATTGATAATGGGCACAGGTGCTACTTCTGAAGCATATTGTGCCGCACCTTCTATATGATGTCGCATGACAATCGCATCAGCATAGTTGGATACCATGAGGATGGTGTCTTTTAGTGTTTCCCCTTTGCTGACACTTGAAACCTTTGCATCAGTAAAGCCAATAACACGTGCACCAAGTCGGTTAGCAGCTGTTTCAAAACTAAGTCGAGTACGCGTAGATGGCTCATAGAAGAGCGTTGCGATAATCTTACCCTTGAGAAGCTCACGGTTTGGATGTTTTTCAAACTCCTGAGCCATTTCAATAAGATAGAGTAGCTGCTCACGATCTAACCCTTGGATATTCACAAAGTTATGCTTTTCCATTTTTTGTTTTGTGATGTTTTAGTTCTTTTCTGTTGGTAAAGTTACATTATTATTTTCTAATCAACGAACTATAGAAAGGGAAATATCCACCTATATCAAAAAAACATCTATTTATTTTGCTTATCCATTGATTTACATTATCTTTGCATAATATTTTCACAATTTATGAGAAGACACTTTGTACATTTCCTCTGGGGTTCACTTCTTGCCATTTTAGGCTTAGTCTTCGTATTCTTCATCTCTGTATGGAATGGATGGGTAGGATACATGCCTAATATGGATGAATTGTCTAACCCTATAGATAAGTTTGCTTCGCAGGTCTATTCTTCTGACCAGCAGCTCATCGGTACTTGGAATGCGGATAATAACAACCGTGTTGCAATTGATTATAATGGTCTTTCACCACATCTTGTTCACGCCCTTGTTGCAACGGAGGATGAGCGCTTCTATGAACATTCTGGTATTGACTTTATAGCACTCGGACGTGCTGTCGTGAAACGTGGTGTGATGGGACAGGCAAGTGCTGGTGGTGGTTCAACGATTACACAGCAGCTTGCTAAGCAGCTTTTCTCAGAAAAGGCACATAGCACTGTTGAGCGTCTTTTGCAGAAGCCTATCGAGTGGATTATCGCAGTGAAGCTGGAGCGTCACTTTACGAAGGAAGAGATTCTTGCAATGTATTTTAATTACTTTGATTTCCTTCACAATGCTGTTGGTGTTAAGCGCGCTGCAAATGTTTATTTTGACAAGGAACCTCGTAAGTTAACTGTGACTGAGGCTGCTATGTTGGTTGGCCTTTGTAAGAACCCTTCTATGTTCAATCCTCTTCGTTATCCAGAGCGTTGCTTACAGCGTCGTAATGTGGTATTGATGCAGATGGTTAAGTCTGGCTATGTGACAAAAGCTGAATTTGAGGAGCTTTCACAGCGTCCATTAGGTCTTCATTTTACAAAGTCAAAGCCTGTAAGTGGTGCGGGTGATTATTTTCAGGCATTTCTCCGTCAGTATATGATGGCAAAGAAGCCTGAGCGTGAGAATTACCAAGCATGGCAGAACCGTCAGTTTGTTCTCGATTCTATCGCATGGGAGCAAGATCCCCTTTATGGATGGTGTAATAAGAATACAAAGCGTAATGGCGAACCTTATAATGTAAATACGGATGGTTTGCGTATCTACACAACAATTGATACGCGTATGCAGCAGTATGCAGAAGAATCTGTACGCAAGCATGTCGGTGGATACCTACAGTCACAGTTTAATATTGCGATGCGTTATAAGAAGAATGCTCCATTCTCATCTAATATTTCTCGTCGTACGATAAAGGAGATTTTGAATCGTTCATGTCGTCAGACTGTGCGTTATCGTCGTCTAAAGGAGCAGGGAGCTACCCCCGATGAGATAAGACGTAGTTTCCAAACGCCTCATGAGATGACACTTTTCACATATCATGGTGATATTGATACGGTGATGACACCAATTGACTCTATACGTTATTATAAGTCGTTCCTTCGCTCTGCCTTTGTGAGTATGGACCCACATACGGGTGCAGTTAAGGCTTACGTGGGTGGTATTGATTATCAGCACTTCAAGTATGATGTAGTGATGGGTGGTCGTCGTCAGGTTGGTTCAACTATCAAACCATTCCTCTATGCACTTGCAATGCAAAATGGTATGACTCCTTGTTCGCTTGCACCAAACGTACAGCGTACTTATGGTGGATGGACTCCTCGTAATGGTTCACGTGCTCGTTATGGTCAGGATGTACCTTTGCGTTGGGGTTTGCAGCAGTCTAACAACTGGATTTCAGCTTATTTGATTAACCTTCTGGGCCCTTCTCAGTTCGTTAATATTCTACATGACTTCGGATTGAATAATCCAGACATTGATAAGAATACGAGTCCTGTGTTATGTCTTGGACCTTGTGAGGCGTCTGTTGGTGAGATGGCAAGTGCTTATACAACTTTTGCTAATGGTGGTATTCGTTGTGCTCCGCTCTTTGTCACAAAGATTGAGGATAGCCATGGTAATGTTATCGCTAAGTTTCAGCCATTGATGACAGAGGTTATTTCAGAGATAAGTTCTTATCAGATGATTGATATGATGCGTGCCGTTATTCAAGGTGGAACAGGTAGTCGTTTGCGTTATGCCTACCATCTTACAGCCGATATCGGTGGTAAGACGGGTACGACTAATAATAACTCGGACGGTTGGTTTATGGGTATTACACCAGAACTTGTCAGTGGTTGCTGGGTAGGTGGTGAGGATCGTGACATTCACTTCGACCATACTTCAATGGGACAAGGTGCCACAACGGCTCTACCTGTATGGGCTTACTTCATGCAGCGTGTCTATGCAGACAAACGATTAGGCTATAATCAAGCTACTAAGTTTGCTGTTCCTGCTAAGTTTAATCCTTGTGAAACTGCTGACACTATCAATGTGAATGGTATACAAGAAGAATACTTCTAAAGTGTCATTGTTAACTTACTTATGACACTATATATAAAATAGGGATACACAAAACAATGTGTATCCCTATTTTATATCTTTACTCCGTATAGTTATCAAGTCTACAAAGGAGAATGGTGTAGCTTTCTAACCCAGATCGGTTATTTGAGCCTAAACATATTTTGTTTTATTATCGAATTAATTGTTTGTTTTTGGAACGCAAGCGTAGCGGGCTACGTTAAGTTATAAAGACAGACAAGATGCTGATAAAGAAATTAAAAGTTGTTAGGAACAACACCATAGTAAGAAGAACTATATATATTGTAGTCTAACAATCGATAGGGGTTTAACTATAAGGAGCTCTTTAATCTAAAACATATAATTTCATATTTAACTCTTAGCACGATTGGTGTTTACCAACAACACAACATGTGTTAAGCATCAACACGATATGTGCGGAGCAATAAGAAACAGCTATATGAGTATAACTAAGAAGCTACATTTTAATCATGCGGTACCCCATACGTTTTAATTGCATCGCTACACCCATAAAGTACATTTGGTGAAGGGCTGCAATGTAGGCGTGAAAGGCTTCACTACTACCAGGGGAGATAGGAAGATGACGGAGCTGGCTATTGGTTCGTGCCGCACATTTTCCTACAATATCAGCGACCTCTTTATGCTCTTCAACTGTAAGGAGTAATACTTTCTCACATATATAGTCATCCATGTGATCATAGTCTATACGGTCACGCAGATAGGTATAAAGGTTTTCTACCTTATTATATAGCTCCCAGTCTTCGTCCCAGTATTTTGCAATAGCCATACCGACATACATCATCCAACCAAGGGATACAGTGGGGTAGGCTGAAAATTCTCGCATTCCATCTGGCAAGTAAGCCTCAGCTATACCTTCCCACTTTTCTTCCATGTCTGTAGTGTCAGGTAATATCTTGTCTACAAGTTCCTTCTCTTGTAGATATGTTGTCAAATCCTC
Organism: uncultured Prevotella sp.; assembly: GCA_927910885.1. Lineage (GTDB taxonomy): Bacteria > Bacteroidota > Bacteroidia > Bacteroidales > Bacteroidaceae > Prevotella. Next base: position 29,455 of record CAKMOD010000094.1, read on the forward strand.
TTTGAATTTTTCTTCAAATGGATATCTTAATAGTTCGTCTTGCATTGTTATATATCTTAAAAAGTAAAAATAAGATGTTTACTCTACTTGTTAGGAATCTCAGCTAACTTTTTCTTTACTTCTGTAAGTGCAGCAATCCAGTTGGTATCAAGGGAAAATTGAGTAAGGTAATCCTCACTATTGAAATAAACCAAGACAAGGTTCTTGTCTGGGTCATTGTAGAGAGGATGATTGATACTTGCGTCACGAAATATCTTGAGAATTTGTTCTTTTCTCTTTTGTTTATCCGTACGTGTATATTCCTTTGTGAATAGGTTAACATACTCGTGCATATAATAAGCCATTGAGTCAAGTTGAGCATTGAGGTGAGCAATCTCCTTATTGGATAATTGCTTTGTTGTATCAACTATGGCTGATAATGTGCGAGTATTGAGATAGGTAATTGCATCAACTTTAAAAGAAGCTGCCTTACGCACATTCACGTCTTCCTTGCTGTCAGTTGCTATCTTATAAGCACTTGTATATAATTGCTTTGACACACGCTCCTGCTGGGCATTCACCGTGAGTACAGAAGCGAGAAGAAATGAAAGTGCTATGATTTTATTTTTCATACGTTTTTAAAAAATTTTCCTTGTGTTGTTTTAGTTTTATCTTTGACGTTATTGACGTCTTTTGGATTTGATACACACAGCCATATACTTAATAGATGTAGCTATGTGAGAACACTTGTTTATCTTATTCTGTCTGCATTTTTGCGTGCAAAGTCTTTCCAAGAACATAGTGCTTGGCATCCGTTGCAGGTCGATTCATCTGTAGGAAATGGCAATAAAGCTGCTGAC
>CAKMOD010000095.1 GCA_927910885.1 uncultured Prevotella sp.
GACATAGAAGATCATCGGTAATCATAATTATGAATTATGAATTTTGAATTCTAAATTAAAGAAGTAATCATAATTATGAATTCTGAATTTTGAATTATGAATTAAAATAACTGGTATGAAAAAAATAAAAGGAATAGCAAAGATGGATGAGGAGCGCATATCACAACGCGTTCTCTACGTGATAGTAGCCTTATCGGCTATTGTCTTTTTAGCGTTCTATCTCATTGGCTATGACACACCTTTTGCAGGCAATGCAGCATTTAACGCACCTATGCTTACCGACCTTTTGCTTGGTTTTATGTGGGGATTGCTTGCTATCACAATTATAGCTTCTATCATTGCCGTAGTTCGGGGCATACAAAGAACCAACAGAAGTGAAGGAGTAACGAATGGTATTCCTGCAAGAAAGATTACCTATACCACATACGGCGTTACCGCACTCATCTTACTCTTGACCTTTGCTTTCGGTTCTACGCAAACAATGATGGTCAATGGACAGAACTTCACGGACAGTTTCTGGCTTCGAATGACAGATATGTTCGTCAATAGTTCACTGCTTCTCCTTGTTCTTGCAGCAGGAGTAGTAGCCTTTGGAGCGACACGTTATTATAGAAAGGGACGTAGAAAATGATGTTTCGTAAGAGAGAACGAAGGAAAGTTCCTATACTCAATACGACGTCAACAGCTGACATCTCGTTCATGCTGTTGATATTCTTCCTTGTTGCCTCTTCTATGGACCTCGACAAAGGACTATCACGTCAGTTGCCTGCTATCGACAAGACAAAGACTCCCCCTGCTGCTGTAGACAGCAGAAAAAGTGATGCGTATTGTTATTGATGCGGAGAATCAAGTAACACTTGACGGAAAAGCTATAACAATGAAGGAACTGTTACAGCGTATAACACAGTTTATTCAAACTAACGGAAAGGGGCATCTTATCCAGTTGCAGAGCGACCGTAACGCTTCATACGATACTTATATCCACGTGCAAAACCAATTAGTTGCAGCGTATAACACCCTTCGCAACCAACGCTCACTCAATCTTTTTGGAAAAGAGTTTGAGCTATGTAGCAACGAACAGCAGAAGCAGATTGCTGACGAAGTGCCTATGCGCATATCAGAGGTATATGCTGTTAGCAAGGCTGACAACACAGAGGAAGGAGGTATGGAATGAAATTCTATCGTGGCAGAAATCATGAAATTCCGGCATTGAACACAGCTTCTATGCCCGATCTTATCTTCTCTATACTCTTTTTCTTCATGTTAGTGGTACACATGAGGAAAACAACCGTACACGTGAAGTATCAAGTGCCAATGGCAACAGAGCTTTCACGAATGTACAACAATTCACATATTCAATACATCTATATCGGTCGTCCAATAAATAATCTCGGACAAGTAGAAGGAGAGAAGATGGTTGTCCAATTAAATGACCATATAACAACCATACCTGAAATAAAGAAATATCTGATCCAACTATCCGCTGTATTGCCCCCAGAACAACGCAAAGAGCTAAGCGTTAGTATCAAGGCAGACCGCCATGCAGATATGGGTACGATTATGGATCTCAAACAAGCGTTGAGAGAGGCTAACGTGTTGAATGTCAACTTTACAGCCACCATGAGTAGAAATAACAAACTGAAGTAGGTTATAAAGTTGTAATTTGTTGTAAAAAACGACTTCTTATCTTGCTTATTAAGAGTTTTTTTAATACCTTTGTAAGCAAAATTAAATAGTTAATAATGGCACATAGAAGTTTAGATCGTCTTGATAAAAAGATTCTGCATCTCATCTCTGAGGATGCACGAATTCCATTCCTTGAGGTTGCACGTGCTTGTAATGTCAGCGGTGCAGCTATTCATCAACGTATTCAGAAGCTAACAAATCTTGGAGTAATTAAAGGTTCACAGTTTATTATTGACCCAGAGCGTATCGGTTATGAGACTTGTGCGTTCATCGGTTTGAACCTTAAGAACCCTGAGAAGTTTGACGATGTTGTTGAAGCTCTGCATCAGATTCCAGAGATTGTAGAGTGTCACTACACCACAGGTGAGTATGACCTCTTCTTGAAGATTTACGCTTACAACAACCATCACCTTATGTCTATCATTCACGACAAACTGATGCCTCTTGGTCTGTCACGTAGCGAGAGTTCTATCTCTTACAATGCTGTGATTGATCGCACCTTACCTATCGAGGGTATGAAGGTTGCTGACGTCGTTCTGGATGATGAAGAAGAGGACGAGGAGTAAAGCTGCAATCTACCTATATTAATAGCGTAGATTAACCAAGAATCCTTCTATAAAGGATAAAGTATACAAAGAAACCCGCACAACAATTGTGCGGGTTTCTTCATTTTCATGCTTTCCTCACCTATTCAACCAATGTATCTTTCCATTTCATGAGCCCTTATCATGTTACTTTTTACACATTATCGAGCGTGAAAAATATTGACATAAAAATCAGTAAAAAACCTCTTTTTTTTGCTCAAAACAACAAAAAAACCACACGCTTGTAACTTGCTATTAACCAAATAGTTGCATAATAGCATTTCTAAAGATGCTTAACAAGGGTTCAAAAGGGCGTTAGTTAGACCTCAAAAGAGCATCTTTTGCAAGCCAATTAGGCGTCTTTTTAAACCCAATTAAGCATCTCTCAAATTCGAATATATGATTTTTCTTTACAAACCAAGAAAGCACTGAGAATAAAATAAGGGGTAAATAAGAGTTTATTAAACTCTGGAATACTTTATCGTCCTACAATAAAAAAAGTCCTCACAAGCATAAACACACTTGCGAGGACTTTTCTATAAAATATATTTTAAGCTGTAAGACAACTCACGATCAACTCAGTACTACTTGAGTACATGAGCTACGACCATTGAGATACAACTATTATGCCTTGATATTTGGCTCTTCCAAACCGAGGTTGCGCTTCTTATCAACTACCTTCAAAGTAAGACCAATAACAAGAGCAATCACACCTAAACCAGCAAGCATAATCAGCGGAGCTGTATAATTGAGCTGTGTTGGGTCGGTAACACCAACGTTTGTCTTGTCGAGAACCTTACCGATAAGCATTGGGAACAGCCACAAACCGATATTCTGAATCCAGAAGATAAGTGCGTAAGCAGAACCAATAATCTTTGCATCTACAAGCTTTGGAACACTTGGCCACAATGAAGCTGGTACGAGTGAGAAAGAAGCACCGAGAACAAGGATGGTTACATAAGCTACGATAACACCACCCACCTGACTTGACTTAAACTGTGGAAGAACAAAAGCGAAAGTGAGGTGACATACAATCAGAAGCAATGAACCTAAAACGAGCATAGAGGCTGCCTTACCCTTATGGTCAACATAGCTACCAAGAATAGGAGTAATACCTACTGCGAGCAATGGGAATACGGCAAAGATTGACTCTGCAGATTGACGCATATAACCCATGTAGCAGTAAACAACAAGGCTACAAATTGATAATAAGAGCATAAAGTTCTTCAAAGCCTTATTCTTCATGAAGTTGAACATGAAAGCAGTAGCTGCTACAACGAGCATGATAACGTACTGAACAATTGTCACACTTGATGAAGCCCAGTATGAACCTGCTGGAAGCTCATGGAAAGTGAGGTTACACTGGAGCATATTTACAGCATACTTCTGGAATGGGAAGATAGCTGAGTAATAAAGTACACAGAGCAACGCAACGAGCCAGAAGCCCATACTTGAAAGAATCTTGCCGAGGTCACTAATCTTGAATGGGTCTTCCTTCTCTTCTGCTTCACCTGTCTGTGAATCAAGTTTCTTATCCATGAAGAAGTAAACGATGAACATCATCAATGCAATACAGATAAGTACTACACCGAAAGCAACAGAACGAGAAACATTAATTTCACCACCAAGCTTAGCGAAGAATGGGGAGAAAATCATACAGGTAGCAACGCCAAGACGTGCCAAAGCCATCTCTGAACCCATTGCCAAAGCCATCTCACGACCCTTGAACCACTTTACGATACCACGAGAAACAGTGATACCTGCCATCTCAACGCCACAACCGAAGATCATGAAACCACAAGCTGCTACCTTTGCAGATGCTGGCATTCCCTCATAGAAAGGAGATACACCCAACTGCTCGAAGACAGGTATGTGGTTGAGGTTATTGGTAAACCATACGTCGAGTGCACTACCAGCAAAGCTGTCGCTGATGGCATAGTACTTGAGTAAAGCACCAGCTAACATCACTGCACCAGACAAGATTGCAGTGAAACGAACACCCATCTTGTCGAGGATGATACCTGCGAAGATGAGGAAGAAAACGAAGACATTAAGGAATGTCTCTGAACCCTGCATAGTACCGAATGCGCTTGAGTCCCAACCTCTCTGCTCCTGCATCAACTCCTTGATTGGAGAGAGGATGTCAACAAAGATATAGGCACAGAACATTGCCAGGGATAAAAGGAGGAGAGCTGTCCAGCGCATTGCTGCTGAATCTCTCAATGATGTTTGAATTTTATCAGTCATGATGAATTTATTAGTTAACAACTTTACATGTTGACGAGTTGACAAGTGAACAAGTAAACAGGTTATTTGTTAGATTATAAGTTAAAAGTGAATGAGTTGATAAGTTTACAAGTTGACGAGTTTACAAGTTGACAAGTAAACGAAGTTAATACTATCAAGCTACTTGTTGACAAGTTGACAAGTTGACAAGTAAACGAGTTAATACTATCAAGCAACTTGTCTACTTGTAGACTTGTTAACTTGTCTACCTGTTAACTCGTTCACTTGCCTACATGCCAACTATTTCTTCAACCAGCGATTAAGCCAATTGAAGAATGTACGCTGCCAAAGAACACCGTTCTGTGGTTTCAATACCCAGTGGTTCTCATCAGGATAGAGAAGCAACTCTGCAGGGATGCCACGCAGACGGGCTGCATTGAAAGCACCCATTCCCTGATTAGCATTAATACGATAGTCCTTCTCACCGTGGATACAAAGGATTGGGGTATCCCACTTATCAACGTTCAGATGAGGACTGTTTGCGTATGTGCGCTTTGCAGCTTCGCTCTTATCCTTATTCCAATAAGCATCGTCATACTCCCAGTTGCTGAACCAAGCTTCCTCAGTATCAGTGTACATGCTCTCAAGGTTGAAAGCACCATCATGTGAGATGAAACACTTGAAGCGCTTGTTGTGAATACCAGCAAGATAGTAAACTGAGAAGCCACCAAATGAAGCACCAACAGCACCTAAACGGTCTTTGTCTACGAATGGGAGGTTGTTAGTAGCATCATCAATTGCTGAGAGGTAGTCGTTCATACACTGACCAGTCCAATCGGTACTAACTTCCTCGTTCCATGCACTACCAAAGCCTGGCAAGCCACGACGGTTTGGTGCAATGATGACATAGCCGTGTGCTGCCATAATCTGGAAATTCCAACGATAGCTCCAGAACTGAGAGACAGGACTCTGTGGTCCGCCTTCACAGAAGAGCAATGTAGGATATTTCTTATTTGGATCGAAGTGTGGAGGAGTAATTACCCATTCCATCATTTCCTTACCATCAGTTGTCTTAACCCAACGAGACTTTACGTCGCCCAGAGCCAACTGATCATAGATATGCTTGTTCTCAAAGCTAAGCTGTGTTTGCACGCTTGTCTTCTCTTTCTTTGCTGGAGTAACGGCGAAGATTTCATTAGCCTGAGAGATGCTCTGACGGATAGCAAGCAACTTCTTATCACCAAGCAGTGAGATGCTTACATAGTTGTGGTCGCCCTCTGTCAACTGCTTAACTTCACCCTTAAGGTTGGTCTGATAGACATTCACAGTTGCATGCCATACACCAATGAAATAGAGATCCTTTGAGTTAAGGCTCCATGTGTAATCGTCTACATTTGAATCAAAACTCTCGGTAACGTATGTCTTCTTACCAGTTGCCAAGTCATAGACACAGAGGCGATTACGGTCACTCTCATAACCATTGTTCTTCATACTCTGCCATGCAATATACTTGCCATCAGGTGAGAACTTTGGATTAACATCGTAACCTACATTCATATCACCAGCCTGATGATTCACCGCCTGATTGCGCATACTCTTTGTTGCATCAATCTTTGGTTCAACATAGTCGGCTGGCTTGCAGAGATTCTTTGTTTGGCGAGTCTCCACATTATATATATATATGTCAGCATCGGTAGAGATGGCATATTGAGTACCTTCCTTCTTACGGCAGGTATAAGCAATGAACTTAGAATCATTGCTCCAATCAATCTGCTCAATACCACCAAATGGGGCCAACGGACTCTCGTAAGGTTCGCCTTCAAGTACATCAATACCTGCACCGATACCATCAGCTGTAACATCTGCTACAAATGGATGTGCATTTGTTGTAACGTAATGGTCCCAGTGACGATAGTTCATATCGGTGATGACCATACCCGTAGCCTTTGGCAAGTCGCTTGGGTTCTGCTTGATAGTACCATAGTAAGGGATGCTCTTGATGAGAACAACACGCTTACGGTCTGGCGAGAAGCGGAAACCTTCGATATCGATATCCGATTGTGTCAACTGCTTACGGTTTGTACCGTCTGCATTCATTGTCCACAGCTGTCCACCTGTAAGGAATGCTAAGGTGTTGTTGTCGAGCCATGCTGCATCACTCTCACTCTTTGCAGAGGTAGTAAGCAGACGGTCGTTCTTACCATCAGCATCCATCACGCGTAGTACTTGGTGTCCTTTGTTTTCTTTGACACTGTAATAACCCACCTGATAGACAATCTTCTTGCCATCAGGTGAGGCTTGTGCAGCACCGATACGTCCCATAGCCCAAAGTGCCTCAGGAGTCATGAGATCACTTGTAAGCGTGATGTTGTTACGTCCGATGTTCACATCCTGTGCTTGTGCAACGCTACCGCTCATCATCAGTGCAGCAGTCATTGCCATGGTTAAGTTTTTGTTCATAGTTATAGACCTTTCTTTTTCTTATTTAGCTCATCTTGCTTACGACGAAGTTCTTCTTGCTGCTGCTTCTGTAACTCCTGTAAAGCTTGCATACGTGCAAAGAGTCCACCCCCCATATTGTTCTTAGGGTTGTTCTTTCGCTCTTCACGACGTGCTTCAAGGATAGCGAGAAGCTTCTCCTCATTGGTTGTCTTGCGCAGTGCCCACATGATAGCAGCTGAGAAGAAGAGAGATATAAAGTAGTAGAAGTTCAGACCTGATGAATAGTCATTGAACATGAAGAAGAAGAACAATGGCATACCAAACATCATCCACTGCATCATCTTCATCTGATCAGCCTGCTGTCCCACCATCTGATCCTTCTGCTGCTGCATGGTAAACCATGTGTAAAGTAAGTTAGCACCACAGAAGAGGATACAAGTCAATGAGATATGGTCACCAACGAGCCAAACATCATGATCCCATGAGAAGATTGGGTCAAAAGTACTTAGATCATCCATCCAAAGGAAGCTCTGACCACGAAGTTGAATAGCATTTGGCACAAAGTTGAACATAGCAATCCAGATAGGCATCTGTATCAGCATAGGGAGACAGCCCGACAATGGACTCACGCCATACTCAGAATACTTCTGCATCATTGCTTGTTGCTTCTGCATCTGGTCTTCTGGCTTATTGAACTGTTTAGTAGCTTCTTCCAACTTTGGTTTCAATACACGCATCTTAGCAGAGCTCATATAGCTCTTCTTCACCATTGGGAAGGTAATAAGCTTTAATAATAAGGTAATGAGAATCAGCACAACTCCCATTGGGAACACCTTACTCAACCAATCGAATACATAAAGTGTGAACCAACGGTTGATAATGCGGAACAATGGCCAACCAAGATATACAAGACGTTCCATATCAAGTTCCTTACCAAACTTACTTTCTGTTTCAACAGACTGAAGCATACGGAAGTCGTTAGGACCGAAGTAGAACTCGAACTCAGAAGGACGCTTACCCGTTGGGTCAAAGCCCGCCTTCATGTTTGCCTCATAGTGCTTGAGGTAACGAGAAGACTTCTCAAGTGGTGTACTCTTAAGCTTTGCACCTGTAGCAAAGTTATCCTTTGCAATCATAACAGCAGAGAAGAACTGGTTTTTAAAAGCTACCCAATCCATTGGGTCCTCTGTTGTCTCTTCCTTTTCAGATGTTTCACTCAGGTAATCAGTACCACCATCGTGCTTCTTAAAGGTAAGTGTAGCATAACGGTTCTCAAAGGTGAAACCACGTTCCTGTTGCTTACAACGCTCCTGCCAATTGATATCCATCTGGTTATAATTTGGAGCGAAGAGACCTGCCATACCCTCTGCCTGCAATGACATGTTGAGCAAGTAGTCCTTACCAAGAGTATAATTCAAGGTAAGTGTCTTACCCTCTCCTGCCACAGCTGTTAGCGTAACGGTAGTATCAGTCACGTTTGAAGGAGCGAAGATAAGATCTTTTGTCTCAATATTACTATTCTTTGCAGCCAGCATAAAGTTAAGGCTCTGGTCGTCACCACTAAACAAGGTAACATCCTTCTGATCCTTTGAACCATCCTTAACAGCGATATCATGACCGATATAGTTCTTGATAACAGCCTTCTTTACGACACCACCCTTAGTGCTCAAAGTCAGTTCAACCTTACCATTCTTCAAAGTAATATCCTGTGCCTTGCCATTCAAAGCAGCATGGAATAGTGCTGTTGAATCAGTAGCCTGCGCAGCCTTCTGCTGTGCCTGCTTCTCAGCAGCAAGTTTCGCAGTCTGTGCTTTCTTGGCAGCAGCGATAGAATCCTTTACAAATTCAGCTCTCTGCTGTGCTACCTGTTCAGCTGATGGCTGCTGCCACCAAGCAAAACCAAAGAGGATCAGGGCAATAAGTACAAACCCTGTGATTGTTCTTTTATCCATTTATTTGTTTTTCTGATTTTCAATTGAAGTCTTTACGAAGTCGAGGAAGAGCGGATGTGGACCGAGTACCGTTGACTGATACTCTGGGTGGAACTGTGTTCCAATATACCACTTCAAACCTGGTATCTCAACGATTTCAACCAAGTCGCTCTCTGGGTTACGACCAACACACATCATGCCGTTCTTCTCAAACTCCTTCTCATAGTCGTTATTGAACTCATAACGATGGCGATGACGCTCCTGTATATGTTCTTGTTTGTAGATATTGAAAGTATGTGAACCCTGACGCAACACACACTCATAGGCTCCAAGACGCATCGTACCACCCATATTAGTGATATTCTTCTGCTCCTCCATAATATCAATCACATTGTGTGTAGTCTTCTCATCAATCTCACGTGAGTTGGCATCCTTATAACCAAGTACATTACGAGCAAACTCAATCACCATCATCTGCATACCAAGACAGATACCAAAGGTTGGGATATCGTGTGTACGTGTATAGTGAGCAGCAACAATCTTACCTTCAATACCACGCTGACCGAAACCCGGACAAACCACAATACCGTCTTGTCCCTTAAGTTTCTCAGCCACATTCTCCTCTGTCAGTTCCTCAGAATTGATAAAGGTAATAACCGTCTTGCGGTCATTATAGGTTCCAGCCTGCAACAAGCCTTCACGAATACTCTTATAAGCATCCTGTAAGTCATATTTACCAACAAGTCCGATGTGTACTTCTTTAGTTGCCTTACGCTGACGATCAAGGAACTCCTTCCAAGGACCGAGCGCAGGCTTAGGACCAACTTCCTCACCACACTTACGCAGAATAGCAGCATCCAAACCCTGCTCTAACATATTTACAGGAACATCATAGATACTTGGGAGGTCCTCACTCTGTACAACACAGTCGAAGTCTACATTACAGAAAGCTGCAACCTTCTTACGAATATCATCATCAAGATGCATCTCTGTACGCATCACGAGCACATCTGGCTGAATACCCACACTCTGCAATTCCTTTACGCTATGCTGAGTTGGCTTTGTCTTCAACTCACCTGCGGCCTTAAGATAAGGCACGTATGTCAGGTGAAGATTGATAGCACGCTTACCCAACTCCCACTTCAACTGGCGAATAGCCTCAAGGAATGGAGCCGACTCAATGTCACCAATAGTACCACCAATCTCAGTAATCACGAAATCATAGTGATACTTCTGACCCAACTGCTTAATATTACGTTTGATTTCGTCCGTAATATGAGGAACAACCTGAATAGTCTTACCCAAGTAATCACCACGACGCTCCTTGTCAATAACGCTCTTGTAGATACGTCCCGTTGTCATAGAGTTCGCCTTCGTAGTCTTAATACCTGTGAAGCGCTCATAGTGACCGAGATCGAGGTCGGTCTCCATACCATCCTCTGTTACGTAGCACTCACCGTGCTCGTAAGGGTTCAGCGTACCCGGGTCAATGTTGATGTACGGATCAAACTTCTGAATGGTAATGTTGTAACCTCTTGCTTGAAGAAGCTTACCGATTGATGACGAGATAATTCCTTTACCAAGTGAAGAAACTACGCCGCCCGTAACGAAAATGTACTTTGTTTCAGCCACGATGTATGTATGTTTAATTATTATCTTCTAAAACGAAAATCGTTGGTTCTAAACTAAAATGCAAAGATACTAATTTTCCATGAATTAGGCGGGATATAAAGATAAAAAAAACATAGTATATTTCATTTAATTGCCACAAGACCTATGAACAGTGCTATCATCTATGATTACAATGAGATTTTATCTACCTTATGGCAGATTTTATTATTACAAAACTAAGAGACATTTTAATAAAATATTTTGCAACAAAACTCCCCTTTCACAAGACTAAATCTTATATTTCAAACAGTTACTATTACATAAGAAAACTACAATTTAGCAATAACGAACTAAGAAGAATATCACGAGAGAAGACTACTCTAAAACTTTAAAGAAACTTAAAATCCTCTTTACTGCCGCATTATTGTAAAACTAAAGTTCTATTTTTGCAAACCAATTTGAGTCCAGCATGTAGACGACATACGTTAGGATTCACAAGGAAAGATGCTCGAGTGGTTGAAGAGGCACGCCTGGAAAGCGTGTATACCCCTAAAGGGTATCGGGGGTTCGAATCCCCCTCTTTCCGCAAGAAAGGTGTAAGCCAATGGATTACGTGGCTTGCACCTTTTTCTTTTCTGACAACTTAATATAGAAAGGGAAACATTCTAATAACCACAACTACACATCCTTACACAAAACACGTATTTTCCAATTCATTGCTTGTTATACGGCTTTATTTTCCTAACTTTGCAGAAAGTAAGATTAGAAAATGGATATTGTATCCACGTAATAACATCCAAATTTAACGAAAGAAATGATAGAACTCGATACTACCAATATGTGTTCACACCTGCAGAAGAAGCTCTTTAACGAGGAGGGTGTTTACTTCCCTATATGGCAGGCAATGCAGAAAGATGAGGAGATAACAGCTGTGATTCGTTCACGACAGTTGCATATCTACCGCAATGGTAAAAAAGTTTTAGTGCTTCCCGGCAAGGCTGCACCGAAGATTATTCGCGAAGATAGCCTCAACGAACTCTTACCTAAGGATTTACTGAAATGAAAAAAGCAATCGTCGTAGGCGCCAGCAGCGGTATCGGACATGAAGTAGCACGACTGCTCATCGCACAAGGATGGGCGGTTGGTGTGGCTGCTCGCCGTATAGACAAGTTGACAGACTTGCAAGCTATGGCACCAGAGCGGGTTTACACAGCACAGATTGATGTAACTAACGAAGATGCAGAAACATCCTTACTGCAACTTATAGAACGTATGAATGGGCTTGACCTCTATTTTCATGCAGCAGGAATCGGTTGGCAAAACCCAAGTCTTGAAGCTGACATAGAACTTAAGACGATGGAAACCAACGCCCTTGGATTCACAAGAATGATAGGTTGTGCCTATCGCTATTTTGCCAATAAAGGAGGTGGACACATCGCTTGTATCAGCTCTATTGCTGGTACGAAGGGACTTGGCCCTGCTCCTGCTTATAGTGCAACAAAGGCAATGCAGAACACCTATCTACAAGCATTGGAACAACTCGCTGCTTGTAAACATCATAACATCCACTTCACAGATATTCGTCCCGGCTTTGTCGACACTCCCCTACTCGCTGGTACCTCTCACCTCCCGATGCTGATGACTACAGAAAAGGTGGCACGCAGTATTTTAAAGGCTATTAACAGCCGACGACACATCTGCATCATCGATACCCGTTGGTGCGTACTCACCTACTTATGGCGACATATCCCTAACTGGATATGGAGGCGAATGAAGCTGTGTTAACCTCTTTTTCATACAAAGAAAACAAACAAGATTTCCACAACAACATAAATAAACACTAATTTCTTTCCTCATAAAATAAACTTTCAGGATTTTCAATCATCTAAGCATATAAGTCTTTAAAGCTACCATAACGAAAGGAAGGAAAAAGATAAGTAAGAGAGAAAACAACTGATAAACAAGTAACAAAACTATAATTATTTAGGATATGAGAAAATTCTGTTTAAAGATTCACCGTTGGTTTGCTTTACCATTAGGCGTAATAATGGCTATTTTGTGCTTCAGTGGTCTGGCAATACTTCTAATAAAAGACCTCGCACCACTCTTTGACATGAATGCCAAAGAGATGCCAATCTATACAATGGTCGTACGACTGCACCGTTGGCTCTTTATGAAACCTGAGAATGCACATGAGGGTGGACAGTCACTTGGACGCATCCTTACAGCCGTGTCATCAATCTGTATGTCAATCGTATTGTTATCGGGTGTTGTCATCTGGTGGCCAAAGACCAAGAAGGCGTTGAAAAGTCGTTTGACCGTCAGCACTAACAAGGGTTTCCGTCGCTTTGTTTACGACTCTCACGTGTCATTAGGTATCTATGTCTTTATCTTCCTTTTCCTCATGGCACTCACAGGTCCTGTCTTCTCTTTCGGCTGGTATAGAGCGGGAATGTCTAAACTCTTCGGTCAGCCTATGCCACCAAAGGAAATGAAGATGCAGCAAGCAAAAGATGGAAGTCAGCAAGGAGCAACTAACGACAAGGCTTTTGCACAGACAGACACAAGTCAGACGAAGGGGCAACCACAAGCACAGAAGGATGGGACAAAAGACATGAAAGGCGATCAGCATGGTAAGAAGCCAAAGGGCGGTATGCTCTTTAAGCAGTTACACACAGGAACATGGGGCGGATGGTTCTCACGCGTTCTCTATGCTATCGCAGCCCTTATCGGTGGTTTCCTTCCTATTAGTGGTTACTATTTGTGGTGGAAGAGAAGAAGTGCTAAGAAGAAAAAAGCATAAAACATAATCATCATATATCACAAGCCCATTGAGCGTATTCGGTTGATTAACCTACAGAATACCATCAATGGGCTTTTACGTTTATCCTTCAACGAGGCACTTACCTAAATATACTGACAAACTTCCAACTGCATTCATCCACTCACAGAGGGTTAAACAACCAACATTATGTAAAGATTATTCAAACTACTAAAAAACAACTAATGTCCAATTAGACTCAAATTAAGCCTTAATTGGCTTTCAAAAGACGCCCTTTTGAGGTCTAACTAACGCCCTTTAAGAGTCTAAAAGATGCCCTTTTCAAATCGTATTTGTAAGACTCTGATTATCTGACCGTTACCACCCCCCCCTCTTTAGAACAATTTTCTATAAACAAAAGGCTTACAGAAGGCTCATTCTGTAATTATTTTTCACAGTCCACAAAACCCAACAAACCATAACTAATAATCAAAGTTATGTAATCTTTATTAGGGATAAGAAAGCTTAATCACATAAAAAATCAACCATAATTTACTTATAAATGAGTATTGCCACCTTAAAAAGAAGCCAGTACCTTTGCACTCGAATTTTATACAGACCATAACAATAATGATGTTATATAGAATATTAAATAAGGTGATAAGGCTGGCGGAAGACTTGACTTTCCGAAAAGTAAATCAGAAATACGTGTTAAAAGAACATATTTGTATTTATTTACATGCGTGTATAAGATGAAAAATAAATAACAAATGATTAGTTTATTTTAACCAAATCAACTTGCTTTTGTTCTTATCAAATAATATATTTGCGGCAGATAATCTAATTTGGCGCGAATAAGATAAATACCATCATTTAAAGCTTTTACTCATTTTTAAATACCAGACAAAGAAATATTTTTCTTTTAAAAAAAAAGTCTAATAAATATTATATTTTATCTAATAAAAACCTTGAAGAGTATGGAATTTAAAAAGACACTCTACTCCCTAATGTTAGGTGGCATTCTTCTTTGCTTGTTCTCATGTGCAAAAGAAGACGAATTTGAAATGCCAACACTGGTGCTTTCAGAAAACAGTATTGCCTTTGATAAAGGCGTAAGCGAAAGAAACATTAGTGTAACAACAAATCAAAGCAGCTGGATTGCATCGTCTCCACAGGAAGGCGACTGGATCTCGCTGGTTCAGGACGGTAACGTACTGAAGGTGAAGGTAACTGAAAACAAGATTGGAACAGAACGCACAAGCTATGTCCTCATCAATGCCAACGGTGCATCTGGCAAGATTGCTGTGACACAGAGTGCAGCTGACGTAACCCTTAACGTGGCTCCTGACGCCATCTATCTCCCACAGACAGGTGGTGAGAAAACGATTGACATCACTACAAATTCGTCTGTCTATGACGTAACAATGAGCGAAGACGTTAGCTGGTTGAAGATTGTCAAGTCGGAGGAAGAAATCAAACTGATTGCTGAGCGTAACGACACCTATCAGAAACGTGAGGTGAAACTTTACGCCAAGAGCGGTAGTGTTATCCGTGAGATTGTTGTATCTCAATCAGGTATTCAGCGTTACCTCCTCCCTATTCACCCTGGTGTACCACAGGACGAGCATAAGATTATGGACTTTGAGTTAGGTCGTGGTAGCTACTTGCGCGAGTATCAAGCAGCTATGCCAGCTTACGGCCTTGAGGAGACTTACACCTTTATCACTGCTTCGCCTATCTTTACTTTGATTCAGTATTGTAGCACTGATGGTATTAATCCGTCACAGATTATCATGATTGGCGATGGTAGAAAGGCCATTGATGCCGTTAAAGACAAGGCTTTTGATAAATTCTTGACAGACAATGGTTATGTACGCAGCAACTCTCAGTCTGACAGAGAATATACCAATGATAAGGAATTGCTCTCATTGAAGGTTTATATATCAGAAAAGGAGAACAACGAGGGTGTTAATCTTACTTTCACACCTATCATTAAGCAGAATGGCGATTATAAGACCTTCAGCAAGCTACCATTCTATCCTCTTGAACTTTTACAGAAAGACAACGTGAAGTTGGCACAGGTTGAGCAATACGAGCAGAAGGCTGGTAGCACTGAAGAGGAGCGCAGCTACAACGAGCATAAGAAGACTGAGGTTTCACAGCTTCAGTATAAGTTGAAGGCAAGTACAGACGCTTCTGCAGCCTACGGACGTATCCATATCTTCTATACTACGGATAAGGATGGTGATGCACCAGACAATTTGGGTAGTGTTCAGATTGGTGCATTGCTCTTCAAAGACACCAGCCTCGGTGTATGGAAGTATGGTACTAAATGGGTTGCAACCAAAGAAATCAAGAAGGTATTGGGTGATGAGGGCTTCTCTTTCCTCCGCACATCAGGCAACAACCACTTCTTTGTACGTGAAAGCGACCACTTAGTTATTGATGTTACCTGCGTCATAGACAACGATACACCAGTTCTCGCATTGCTTTACAGCTACGATCCATCCGTATCGGGTGCAAGTAGTAAAGCCGTAAAGGCACAAGCTAAGATGATTAGAAACTTCGCTGCTGCCAAGAAGGCTTTGAAGTTCTAAGCAAATTGTTATACCTTATTTAAATAATTACATGATATGCGTATAATCTATATATATAAGCTGCTTCAGTTCTCTCTGCTATGCCTATTACTGGGCATAGCGGTTGGATGCGCTGAGAATGACAGCTTTGAACAGCCCTATCTGAATGTTTCAGAGAAGGAGATTTCTTTCTCTAATCAGATAATTGAAAAGACAATTACCGTGAACACGAACTGTAAGGAGTGGATTGCTACGACACCAAAGGCGTGGGTTCACCTTACACAAAAGGGAAACGAGATTGCTGTACACGTTGATCCTAATACAACGGGGATAGAGAGAAGTAGCTATATCCTTGTTGATGGTGGTTTGGCAGTGCAGAAAATCATGGTAAGTCAGAGTGCTGCAGATATCTCACTAAACCTTAGCAATGGCGAGATTTTCTTGCCACAGGCGGGTGGTACGACAACTGTCGATTTGAAGATAGATGCTACTTCCTACGATCTTACTCAGAACGAAACAACTGAGTGGATGCAGGTTATCAAGAAAAAGCATGGATTGAAGTTCATTTCTAAACCTAATTATAGCACTACGGAAAGAACCACAAAACTGACAATTGCCGTTGCAGGAAAGAACAATGAGGTGATTGTTAAGCAGCCGGGCGTGTCAATCTTTATCTTAGCTTGCAACCCAGGTAATCCTTATAGCTTGCATAAGATGATGGACTATGAGTATCGCCGCGGTAGTTTCCTGACGGAATATGGCGGCCCTGACGAGGTAAACGGCATCTTTGAAGAGAGTTACTTCTTCAAGACTCCATCGCCTTTGTTCAAAGACGTTGTCTATGTACATGATACAAAGCACTCTGTTCCAACACGTATCTACACACGTTCGCTGACAAGAGAGGGTGTCAACGCTGTTAAGTCGCAGGCTTTCCAAGAGTTTATGAGAGCCAATGGATATACAAGGGACGAGAAAGATACAAATCATTACGTCAATATAAAGGAAGCTTTCACGATGGATGTAGACATTAGAGAGGAGAATAATAGCGTTGTGTTATTCTTCTATCAGATGCACACACAAGACCGTAGCTACCCTACCTTTAGTAGTCTTGACCTTGGTCCTGTTGAGCTTTTGAACAAAACTGACAAGAAGATAAGTGATGTCGAAGCTTATGAGACAGGTAAGAACAGTGAGGAAATGAAGCGACAAATGTCTAAGAGTAATGAGGTTGAAGCTATTCTCTACAAGACAAATGACCCTACTTTGATTGCTCGTACTTACTTCTTCTATCTTCAAAGTGATGCCGCAGTGCCACAAGAGAAGGCTGGAAGCGTTGAGCAATACAGTTTATTCTACAGCCAACCAAACTTAGGAATATGGCAGTATGGTAATGAATGGTTCATAACCCATGAGTTTGACAAACTGCTTACTGCAAACAACTTTGAGTTCGTTGGCTACAATGGTAAGCATCATGTCTATGCGCGTCGTTCTGACTATCTGACCTTAGCAATCTCAGGTGGAGAATATGCTGACGTCAACAACGGTAAGGCAGTCATGCAAATTACTGTTCTATACAAGCCAACTGTCTTTGCTGGAAGTAAAGAACAGCGACTGGCTAAGGTAGAACGTATGCTCAAACAATACAATCCAAAGAAATAAAATAAAGGAACATTGATGAGAAAATCGATTATATATCTATGTGCGTGTGCGCTCTCTGGCATGATGGTTACTACCTCATGCCAGGATAACTTGGACTCGGATGCGGGCGTTTCCAACACACGCTCTGTCAATATTGACAAAGACCTTTTTGCTATAAAAGGCTGTATTAACGTGAAGTTGGCAAAGGGTACAAACCAATCTATACCTGCAACGCGTAGTGGTAGTGTGGAAATGCAGAGCGTCCCATCGGCTATGGCTTCTGCAATGCAGTACTCTGGGGCTTATAAGATGGAAAGAGTCTTTAAGCCTGCAGGTATCTATGAAGCACGAACAGTAGCTGAAGGGCTCGACCGCTGGTACACAATTTATTTCGATAATAGCAAAGACGTTGCTGCAGTATTGGATCAATTCAAGAAAGCTGAAGGTATTGAATGTGCTGAACGAGTGTTGCCAATGGCAAGACCAGAGGTTAAGGTTGCTCCTTATAGCCCTTCTGGTGCAAGTATGCAGGCTACGCCAAGCAATTTTAATGACCCTCTCTTAGCTAAACAGTGGCATTACTACAATGACGGTTCAGTAAATGCACGTGCGAAGAAGGGTGCTGACTGTAATGTTAAACCTGTTTGGGAAAAGTACACAACAGGTAAGAAAAACGTTATTGTAGCCGTTGTCGATGGTGGTATTGACATCACCCACGAAGACTTGATAGACAATCTTTATGTCAACGAAAAGGAGAAAAACGGTCAACCTAACGTCGATGATGATGGCAATGGCTTTGTTGATGATATCTATGGTTACAACTTTGTGACAGCTAAAGACGTTGTTGGCGGAACTATCGAACCCGATGATGGCGGACACGGAACCCACGTTGCGGGTACTGTTGCCGCACGAAACAACAACGGTAAAGGTGTGGCAGGTATCGCAGGTGGCGATGGCTCTGCTGATAGCGGTGTACGCTTGTTGAGTTGTCAGATATTTAGAAACAAAGACGAGCAGGGCGATGCGGCTGCTGCCATTAAGTATGCAGCTGACAACGGAGCTGTTATCTGTCAGAACTCATGGGGATATTCCTCTAATGCAGGTGTCACCTCTATGCCACAATTGCTGAAAGAAGCAGTCGACTACTTCATCAAGATGGCAGGTTGTGATGCTAATGGCAACCAGCGTCCAGACTCGCCAATGAAGGGCGGTGTGGTAATGTTCGCTGCTGGTAATGAGAACAAAGAGTTCTCTGCTTACCCAGCTTGCTATGCGCCAACGGTTTCTGTCGCTGCAATGGCATGGGACTTCAGTAAAGCAAGTTATAGTAACTATGCGAAATGGGTGACGATTACGGCACCAGGTGGTGATCAAGACCGCTTCGGAAATGATGCTGGAGTGTTGAGCACAGTACCAAAGAAGAAGGTAGCATCAGGCTATGCTTACTATCAAGGAACCTCAATGGCTTGCCCACACGTGTCAGGTATTGCAGCACTTATCGCCTCTTACTTTGGCAAACAGGGCTTCACTAACGAAGAATTGAAGTCACGTTTGATTACTGCTTACCGTCCTTATAACATTGATGAGCAAAACCCAACCTACAAAGGGAAGTTAGGTAAGGGTTATATCGATGCCGAAGCAGCTTTTGAATCAGACACAAAGATAGCTCCAGAGAAGGTGGGTACACTCACGCTCAAGCCTGACTTCGTAGATATCAATGCAGAGTGGAGCATCGCCAAGGACGAGGATAAGACCGCAGCCTTCTATCGACTCTACATTGCTCAGGGTGAATTGACAGCCGATAAACTCAAGGATATGACCTACAGAGAAATCAATGGCATGGGTCATAGCTTGGGTGAGACACTTAAGTATGACTTTGATGACTTGAAAGACAACACCACCTATAGCGTTGTTGTTGTGGCAGTAGATCGTTGGGGCAACCTCTCTGAACCACAGATTCAGAAGTGTACGACCAAACTCAACCATGCTCCAGAGGCAACTAACTTCCCAACAGAAGTCGTAGAGGTCATGGAGAATGAGCGTAAGTCGTTCACCTTCAACGTTGCTGACCCTGATGGTCACAATTGGGACATCAAGACTACGGGTGAAACAAAGGGCGTTTCCTTAACTGTCAATGGTAATACTGTTACCGTCAACCTCGTTCCTGTGCTTGAAGCTGGTAGTTACAACTGCACCTTTGTACTCTCTGATGACTTAGGAGCAAAGGCAGAGAAGAGCTTTACATTTAAGATTGTGAAGTACATCCCACCACAGCTAACAAAGCCATTCGAGAACTATATCATCGGATTGGACGAGGGAGTAGTGACGATTCCATTGTCAGGACATTACACACATAGTAGCAATACTCAGCTTACTTACAAAGCCACTGCTGCCAATGGTAGTATTGCTACAGCTACTATCAGCAATGACAACCTTCAGTTGAAGGGAATGGCAAAGGGTGTTACACGCATCAGCATCGCTGCTTCGGATGGTCGTGAGACATCTTCTGATGGCTCTTTCCAAGTACGAGTTGTTGAAAAGAAGTCGGCTCCTGTCTATGCCGTTTATCCTATTCCAGTACAGAAAGACATCAACACCCTACTCAATCCAGAGGTGAAGCAGGCAGAACTCGTTATCAGTTCTACTGTGGGTGAGCGTCTGATGAAGGCTACTGTGACTCCAGACAAGAACAACGTAGCCACACTTGACCTTTCTAAACTAAATCCTGGAACGTATAAACTGACCGTATATACCAGTAAGGGCAACCATACCCAGATGTTCATTAAACGATAAACACAACAAGTATGAATACAAAACATATCATTCTCATGGCTTGCGCAGCACTCCTCGGTGCTACGCAGGCTAATGCTCAGGGACAAGATCTCTCGATATTAACAGCGAATACCGATGCCCGAACAGCCGCTATGGGTAATGCTTCGGCTGCTGCTGAGGGTATGTATCTATACAATAATCCTGCTGCTTTCTTCGCAACTGATAAGAAGTTCACCGCAGATGCTTCTGCCTCTCTCTTTGAAAAGGCAGAGGGTGCTGATGGAACCTTCGGCATTTATGCGCTTTCTGCTGGCTATAAGTTGGCTAAGCGTCATGCTGTCTTCGCTGGTTTCCGCTATGCTGGAGGACTAAGTCTAAAGGGTTCCGACCTCTTGGGCAATCCAACTAAAGACTATAAGCCTTATAACTGGACCCTTGACTTGGGTTATACCTATTTCTTTGGTAAGGGATTTGCTGCCTACGCAACAGGAAGTCTTATCTATAGTCACCTCTCAAAGAATGCTACGGGAGCCGCTTTCTCCGTGGGTGGAGCCTATCAAAACAACGAGTTGACCCTCGCCAACAAACCAGCCAACCTCATGCTTGATGCGAAGGTGGGTGCAATTGGTCCTCAACTCGACTATGGTAACAAGCACAAAACGACGCTCCCAACCTATCTTGCTGTAGGTGGTGCGCTTTCAGTTGATGTAGCAGAGAAGCATCAAGTTGCTGCAGCCTTGTCTTCTCGTTACTTCTTCCAACCTTCAGAGACTAAACTCTTTATGCTTGGTGGCGGACTTGAATACACCTATAACAAGATGGTATCAGTGCGTGCAGGCTATGAGTATGGTGACCACGACCTCAGCCATATCACTATGGGTGCGGGCTTTAAGTATCACGGACTACGTTTGAACGGAGCATACAACCTAAAGACAGCAGACACAGGAAGTAGCTACTGTACCATAGGTATTGGCTATGATTTCTAAAACAAGGACAAACAATATAAATTATTTAATCAAAAGTAACAGTTATGAAAAGAACTTTATTCTCAATTTGTGCATTAGTCCTGAGCCTTACAGCTTCCGCTCAGATAATAAAAGACACACCTAAAGGTAAGCTGATTGAAACCTGTATCGCTCAAGCAAGTCTTGGGTTAAGAAGGGTTGGACTGGTACACAAGCAGGTAGATATGAAGGCTTGGTATCTAAGATTGTTATCGGCGAAGATGGCTGTATTTACATTTACAATCCACTATCAGGCCTCGACAGTAAATCATGGTTGAAGCTTGAGAGACAACCTGATGGCAAGTATAGAGCAAAGCTACCACAGAATATCTTTACAGACGACCTCGGTGGGGACGATGATGAGGAGGAAAGTAGCGAGCGCACAATCTCTCTTAATCGTTTGGTTTCTTCTGATGATGGAAAGAGTTACGAGCCTGTTGGTCCAGCTTTGAACTACGTAGATTTCACAGTGGAAGGAAGAACACTCAAGATGTCTGGTATGGGTCAGAAAAAGCAAATATGGGGTGCTACCTATAATAATAGCTGGCTAAATAACTATGGTGGCGACTGGGCTCTTACGATTGAACCACTTAAAGAGCAGCTTATTACACCACCAGCTACAGCTACAAAGAGTCAGTACACCGTTACTTCTAAGTCTGATCCTTCACCACGTATTGTTGAAGTAATGACCGATAATAACGATATCTATGTCAAGGGCTTGTTCAAGGCTGAAAAACTTGCAAACACTTGGGTGAAACTTACCAAGCAAGGCGACAAGGCAGTCATGTCTACTAACCAGTATTTGGGTATTACTAAGAAGACAGACTTCAAGAAATACGATAGCGATAAGTCGGAGTATCACACCTTTGCCGCAGCTTTCGAGAGTGAGACCAAGGCTGCAGAGAACCTTGAGTTCAGCATTGATGCAACTGGTAAACTGACTGCTTCTAAGATTCTTAGAACTTCTTTAGGTAAAGGTAGTGACGAAAACATTACAGGTGAAGACTACGTAGAGAGCTATGAAGCTCTTACCTTGACTCCTTACGTTCAGAAGGAGGTTGGAGCCCCAGCGACACCAGAATACTTCTATTTAACATCTACTCCAAACTACGACAACACTTCTAATGAGATTAAGTTAGCATTCTATGTAAAGAACGCAGATATTAACGGCAACGTTCTCAACCCAGAGAAGATGTACTACAATGTCTATATTAATGGCAGCACAGAACCTTTCAAGTTCAAGAAGAGTGCAAGTCAATACAATGACATGCATGAGGAAGAAATGACTAATATTCCTTTCAACTACAAGGACAAGAGAAACTATGACTTCAAGGTTATCGATAACCTACGTATTCTTCATTTCTATGATAGTTCTATCACATCCCTCAAGGTCGTAATGGTCTACGAAGCTGACGGCAAGAAGTATTCAAGCGAACCATTGGTTGCCTCACTTACTACCAATGGTATCGAGAGTGCAAACTTCAACAAGACTACAACAGAAAAGTATTACACCGTTGATGGTCGTCAGATTCAGAAGCTACAGAAGGGTCTTAATATCATCAAGTCTTCTGATGGCAGTACACGCAAGGTTGTGGTGAAGTAAACAAGTTGACGAGTTGACGAGTTGACGAGTTAACAAGTTGCTTGTATAGTTGGCAAGTGAACGAGTGAATAGTTATATACGCTATAACTAATAACTCGCTTACTTGCCAACTTTCGTTATTCAACTATAAGTCTTAATTCATAATTCAAAATTCATAATTCATAATTATTCGAACAGAGTTCTCATCAGCACGTCATAATTATGATTACCGATATAGAGAAGGGGAAAGGGAAAAAGGAAAGGGAAAAGGAAAAGGGTAAAGAGAAAGGGTAAAGAGAAAAAGCAAAAACGGCAAATATCAAAAAGTAAAGGGCTAAAACACGTTTACTTAGTCTGCGCAAACAACTCGTTAAATTGTAGAGCTATCAACTTATAAACTTGAAAACTTTCCAACTATTTATGCTGTTTTTATCTAAATAAGTATTAATTTTGCACACTCAAACAAGTTTTGATGGTTAAAAGCATTTAAGGATGACAAACTATGAGATTATTCTTTCTCAAACCACTCAGGGAGGGATTTATACAAAGATAAAGACTACCTGAGAACTATCAAGACTATAATTCAATATTTAAGTAATGAGAAAATTCTTTTTGAAATTCCACAGATGGTTGGCATTACCGCTTGGAGTGTTTATAACGATTTTATGTTTCAGCGGACTGGTTTTGCTGATAGGAGGCGAGATAGCTTCAGCTCTTGACCTCGACCCAAAGCAAGTTCCCTTCCTCGTTACCGTCAAGCAGCTGCATCGCTGGCTCTTTATGATTCCTGACCCACCACGTGGAGGAATCTCTTTGGGCCGTATCATCACCTCTGTTTCAGCAATATGTATGACCCTGATACTGCTGTCTGGCGTTGTACTCTGGTGGCCTAAGAACAAGAAGATGCTGAAAAACCGCCTCACCGTCAGCACCAACAAGGGCTTCCGTCGATTTGCTCACGACGCCCACGCCTCATTAGGCATCTATGTTGTCGTGTTTCTCCTCCTCATATCACTCACAGGCCCAGTCTTCTCTTACGGCTGGTACAGAGCGGGAATGTCTAAACTCTTTGGACAGGAAATGCCACCAAAGGAGATGAAAGCCGATAAGGAGAAAGCGAAACCAACTACCAACGACAATGCTTTCGGACAAACGAAGGACGATTCACAGAAGAAAGAGGCTACAACCCCAGATGGAAAGAAAGACGAACAAGGCAAGAAACCAAAGGGCAGCAAACTCTTCAAGAAGATTCACACGGGTCAATGGGGCGGCTGGTTCTCTAAGATTCTGCATGGTATTGCCGTATTCATCGGTGGCTTCCTACCTATCAGTGGCTACTATATCTGGTGGAAAAAAAGAAATACAAAGAAGGCATAAGCATCCACATCATCCCTAAAACATTCTAAGCCCATTGACAGCATCCATGCGGGTTCCCCTCCCCACTGCTGTCAATGGGCTTTTTCCTCTGCATGTAACTATTGAATGTTCTTCCGTCTCCCTTTCTCCCTTAGTAAATTATTACCATACACTATACCAAAATATTTTGATTACCCATAAGATAAACTAACAAATAATCGCATAACATTTTACTTTCTATTTTTTTATTGTATCTTTGCAAAAAACAATAATAAACGTGAAAACAGCAATATCAGTTGACGAACAAATTAAAAAGTTACGCACTCGCGGAATGCTTATTGATACCGAGCAAGAAAGCAAGGCTAAAGAGGCGTTACTTGATATAAGCTATTATCGATTAGGTTGTTATTGGTTCCCTTTTGAGAATACTCCTGCTAAAAGGAAAGGTCAAACTCACATGTTCAAAAAAGGAACCATTTTTGACTACGCAATAAAATTATATTATTTCGATTTTGACTTACGAAATATTCTTCTACGATATATTAGTCGAATAGAAGTGAATTTCAGAACCACTGTTATTTATCTTGTATCGAATAAATACAAGAATATCCCATGCTGGTACAAAGATAATAGTGTCGTAGATAGTTCACTCCTAAAAAGTCGCACATATAAGGGCGTTCTGAAAAATATTAGACAAGAACCACTAATTAATCGACATTATACCAAGTATAAAACCGATGCTCCAGCATGGAAAGAACTTGAGTTTATGCCCTTTGGAACAATAATCAGTCTGTACGATAACTTAAAAGATCAACATCTTAGATGTGATATTGCTAAGGTTTATGGAATTTCAAAGCCTTCGATTTTTTCAAATTATATAAATACAGTTAGACGCCTACGCAATTGTTGCGCACATGGAAAAGTACTATTCGACCTTAGCTTACCTAAAGCCATAAGCAAAGGTCCTTTGGGGGATTTGTATAATCGTAAAACAATGCTGTCTGGTGCCTATCTCTTTTTCAGATATTTTTTAGAGAAAATATCTAAAAACAGAGTAAAAGAGATGGAAGAAAAGTTGCAAGAAGCCTATAACTTTGTTCCATATCAATGTGTCAAAAACATTATCTTGAATAATTCGGGAATAAAGGAAGAAGAAATAAATAAAAAAAGTTAAAGACTTTGCTTTCTCTTTAAAAATCATCTAACTTTGCAATGCATTTTAGCAAGTGCACTTGTTAGTTTCGACTTTCATACTGCACTAAAAAAAGAACTAACGAGGGACAGCCTACGGCAGTCCCTCGTTTTTTTTAGCTATACATCTAAAGCGTTAAAGCTACATCTATGTCAAAATATTTCAACCCTCAAAATCAAAACTATGCTCTTTTAGCTTCTAAAAGATGCCCAATTGGCTTGCAAAAGATGCCCTTTTGAAGTCCAACTAACGCCCTTTTGGACCCTTACTAACGCCCTTTTCAAACACAATCTTGCAAGTATTTGATTCTCTGCAAGTTACAAGACCACCAAGATTAGCCCTTTTAAGACCATTTTTCGACCCAAAACGCACCGACTTTTGTAAACATATTTCACTCCAACCCTACATTATCAACTGGTTACCTCACCCCCCTCAAACCTGTTAAATAT
>CAKMOD010000096.1 GCA_927910885.1 uncultured Prevotella sp.
TAGCATCATTGTAAGTAACTTGCTATCAAGCAGTTGTGAGAGTGCATTTCAAAAGGTGCTTAGTTGGACTTCAAAAGGGCGTTTAGTAAGAGGCTTAAAGGGCATCTTTTAGAAGCTAAAAGGGCGTTAATTTGAAAGCCAATTAACGCCCTTTTAATTTTTAAGATTTGAACTTTCTTTACAAAGCAACGATTAACTAACGCGTGAAAAGACTAATAAGCTAACAAGTCACTTACCGCAATAATCTCTATTAGGAAGAGTAAGGATAATAACAAATTATTAGGCTTTGCGTTTTAACATCCCAGTCCCTTTAATCAGTTTTCTGCCAAATTTATCCGTATTTTTCAATAAGATACTTGACAAAAGAAAGGCTATTGAAGTCGATAAATCCTGCATCTTGCTGGTTAAGCGTAGCCACCTGCGTCATTTCATCAGCGGTAAGACTGAAGTCGAAGATATCAAAATTCTGCTGCATACGCTCTACGTGTACACTCTTTGGAATGGCTACAATACCTCGCTGAGTAAGCCAACGGAGTGCCACCTGAGCAGCTGTTTTACCATATTTGGCACCTATCGCAGCCAATACTTCATTCTGTACAATACCATCTACACCTTCTCCGCCAAGTGGTCCCCACGCCATCATCTTTGTATCGGTCTCATTCAAGACTGGCACAATATCGTTCTGCTGTGCCATAACGTTACACTGCAACTGATTGATCATTGGCTTTACATCTACATAATGAACAAACTCGAAGAAGCGTCCTGCCTGAAAGTTAGACACACCGATAGCTCTCACCTTACCGCTGCGATAGGCTTTCTCCATAGCTCGCCATGTACCATAGATATCGCCATATTGCTGATGAATGAGCAGAAGGTCAATATAGTCTGTATCAAGTTTACGCAGACTCTCTTCAATGCTTGTAGCAGCCTTCTCCTCTCCTGCATTAGAAGGCCACACCTTAGTTACGAGGAAAAGCTCGTCACGTCTAAGTCCACTCTTGCGCCAAGCACGTCCGACACCCTCTTCATTACCATAAATCTGGGCGGTGTCAATAAGGCGATAGCCTACTTTCAGAGCCTCACTCACACTGTGTTCGCACTCGTCAGGACTTACCAAAAATACTCCATAGCCCAAAAGAGGCATCTCAACTCCGTTGCTTAATTTGATTGTTTCCATATTTCTCCTTGTTTATTTATTAATGAATTATTTGTTCTACTTATTATTTTATGTCGTTAGACGGATTCAAACTCGATCGTTAACAACCTGTAAAAAAGCATCTTACCCCATAAAAGGACTGTGCTTTTGCTTCGACAACAAAACTTGTTATTATCGTTTGACGGTGCAAAATTACACAAAAGAAACCAATGGTTTGTTTCACTTTTTCTACCTATTGTTTCACTTTTTACACAAAAAAGATTTGGAGTAGACCAAAATAGTGCTTATTTTTGCAATATGATGATATTAAAGGACTTCGACCTTGCTTATTCAACCGATATCCACATGATAGAGGATGAGCGGTTTTCTCACTGCATTTTTCATATTATCTGCATAAATGGGGAGGGTAGCTTCGTCTATAACGAGTCGTGTTTTCACATCAATAAGAATGACCTTATCGTTATAAGTCGCCCTGACGAGGTAAAGAATATTGCCGTCACAAACGATTTCCGAATAGAGTGTTTCGCTGCTAATACTCACTTTCTTAGAAATTCACTTCCCCCAAACAATTACAGCATCAGAGGAAGTATGAGTCTTTATCAAGACCCTGTTATCCCCCTATCTGTCGAGAATACGGAGAAAATCATCGGTGATATTCGGCGACTTCGTGACAGACTCGGAGAGAAAGATGCTATCTTTTATCGTGAAATCATGGAAAGTCTGTGCCTTACGATGATATATGATATCTTTGAATTTCACACTATCTATTATCGTAATCATGAGCACGTAGATCATGCCAATTATGTGGTCAATGAGTTTCTAAGGATGCTTTCTACTGGGATTACACGTACACAGCGGGATGCAACCTATTTTGCTGAGCAGCTGCATGTGTCTTTGAAGTATCTTTCACGTGTCGTCAAGCGCGCCACAGGAGAAACAATTACCTCCTATATCGACCGTGCCACCATCCCCATACTGCGTAAATATCTTGATGACGAAAGGCTCTCACTGACGCAAATCAGTGATATCATGAATTTTACTTCCCTTTCCTATTTCAGCCGATACTGCTCTAAACACTTAGGAATGACGCCAAGTAAATATAGAACTTCTAAGGCATAATCCTCATTAGGATGATAGTTCCTATCGCTTTATGACACAAGAAAAGCTGCATTAGAAGTCTAATACAGCTTTACTTTATTTTTATTTCGTTCTTTATACTACCTTTCTATCGGATAATTGTATAATGACTTTCTCCCTCTCCTTAGAAGCAATGGCGTTTAAGGAACTCCTCATACTGATTGCGATAGCCATTGAAGACGTTAATATCGACATCGCCATGGATGCCACGCACCTTACCATCAGGACTCAACTGCCAGTAAGCCAATTTGAAGTTGGGTTTATATTCGCCATAGCGGGCTATCCACACGTGATAATTATCGCCCAAATCGGGTGCCAATGGCATGTAGGTATTGGCAAACATTTGACTGATATAGAGGATTGGACGCTTACCTGTTCGCTTCTGCACAAGGCTCATCCACGCACGAATATTGCGGAACATCACCTCTGCTCCACCCATTGCGACTATCTGTGCATCGGTCGGCTCAACGTCTAAGACTGGTGGTAGGTCGCCCTTGTTAAACTTACTACATTTGAGGAAATACTCCGCTTGCGCTGCTCCTGCTGATGTAGTCGAGAAGAAATGATAGGTACCTGTTCGAATACCATGCGCACGTGCTGCCTTATAATCAGCTTCGTAATAAGCGTTGAGCACCGTACAACCCTCCGTAGACTTCACGTAAGCGAAGGAAACAGGATAATCTACCTTTCCCTTGATAGTCTTCGTACTCAGCGTACCGAGGTCGGTAATGCGCAGTTTATCCCAATAGATGTTATACACCTTATTATTCTTCTCGTGCTGATGACGTGAGAGGTCGATGCCGTAGATGCGATCGGCTGTGTAGGTAAGGCGTTCACCTTTGAATACATCCGCCTTCCATTCGCCCACCTGCAGATACTCGTGTGGCGCAACATAGATGCCAAAGCCGTCACGTTTTCCGTCCTTCCAATGTCCGTCATAAAAGCTACCATCGTCGCCATAGAACTTTCCATAACCATTCGGAATGCCCTTCTGGCTCTCACCCTCGTATCGGCCGCCTTCAATAAGAATACCAGCTGACAACTTATTGACAGCCGTCGCATGAGTCTTATAGTATGCGTTCAGCGCCTCCACAGCCCCACCCTTTTGCAAACGAGTTATCATACGAATTGGAGTTCGTTTACTCTGGGTTTGCAGGAGTACGCAACCATTCTCCTTATCTATTTCCAATCGGTTGCAAACAGTAGCTTTTCCCTTCTTAGAGGATGACTGAATAGCATAGCGATTTTGCTGTCGGATACGCAGTTGGGCAGAAGAAGTTGACATCGAGTCCAACACCTTTATCATTCGACGGAGTGAATCCATCTGCTGCACCACTTCGGTATGATATTCCGCAATCTTGTTATAACCGTAATCCTGAACGCTGTGTACACGAAGATAATAACCCATCTCGTTGCGCTTCGTTTGCAGTCCATCCAACTCCGAATCCATCTGAGCAATCGTCTGACGAACAACATTTTGCACGCCTTTACCCCTTAGATTGACGATTGTAGACGGTTTATAATCCCAACGTATGAGGATACGTCCATGACAAGAAGGCACTATGGGCAATCGGTTCACCCAATAACCACGCTGCGTGATACTACGTGTATAAATTGAATCCTTATTGACGGAGCCACCCACAAAGGCTGAGTCGGCATAATCGGCAAAGTATGCAAGGGGCTTACCATCAGCCTCTAACGTGTAATACGCCTCCTGACGGATAGTCACAGCACTCTTATCTACCTCCTCTTGTGAAGGGGGCAGACAACGAAAGACAATATATATGAGTAGAAGGACAAGCAAAATGCCCCCTCCTACATACAGGGTTCGCCTTGAAGGGCGGTAGTTGAACATTAAAATAAATTTAAAATATTTGCAAAGTTACAAATAATTATCTAACTTTGTAGCCAAGTTTATGAGAAAAACGACAGACATATTACTATCCCTTCTATTGTCAACGATGATAGTATGGATTGGTTCGGGCATCATGACAGTGGTGTGCGCACATACTGGTAGTGTGTCTGTTGCTAAGATGGAAGATAAGGGTCATTGCAATGATAACGATGTAAAAAATTGCATGAAGATTGAGGTAAAAAGCTTGTCGCCCACAGACATGGCGCACAATGACTTTTACCACATTCAGCCTATACAGCTTTCTCTACTCCCACAATTCATAAGCAATTGTCAATTATTGCCTTTGCCTGTTTTGACAAAGGCCCCAGAGAGGATATTGTCGTTGCTCTGGCATAGTCCGCCACGCCAATATCTCCGATTACTTACGACACTTATCATTTGATTTTTGGTTGTTTTCTGTTCCTCATGAAATGGGCAACAGAAGGTTTATCGTACCTGTTACACAAGTGTGTTCGGGCTAAAAGTCGTATCAGTATGTTTCCCATTCTGATACCACATGGGCTTTATAAATTTTAAATAACAACTGAATATCAAACGAAATGAATAAAATCATATATTTAACAGGACTGACCTTGCTGTCTGTCCTACCTGCTGCCGCACAGCAAAATGCAGTCGACACGACCGCAACCCTAAAAGACCAGACATTGGATAACGTGACCGTTACAACGCGAAGAGCCTCTGTGCGCTCGTTAGCAGGAGCCATCAACGGTAAGGACATCCTACGTGACGAACTCTTCAAAGCAGCTTGCTGTAATCTTGGTGAGAGCTTTGTCAACAATGCTTCGGTAGATGTAAACTACTCAGATGCGACAACGGGAGCCAAACAAATCAAACTCCTTGGTCTTAGTGGTACGTATGTTCAGATGCTGACCGAGAACCTTCCTAACTTCCGTGGTGCTGCCCTCCCTTATGGTTTGGGCTATGTTTCAGGCAGTTGGATGAAGAGTATGCAGGTGAGTAAGGGTAATACATCCGTCAAGAATGGCTACGAAGCGATGACAGGTCAGATTAATGTAGAATACGTTAAACCTGAAGATCCAACAGGTATGAGTGTCAACCTCTATGGCAATACGGTGGGAAGATTCGAGGCAAATGCGGATGGTAACATTCATATCAACGGCAATAAGAACCTCAGTACGGAAATTCTTGCCCACTATGAGAACAACTGGCTACATCATGATGGCAATGGAGACGGATTCCAAGATGCCCCAAAGGTGAGACAATACAACCTGCAGAACCGTTGGTTTTGGAAGCAAGGCGACTATATTCTCCATGCTGGTTTATCGCTATTGAAGGAAGACCGCATGAGTGGTCAGACTCCTCATACTGCTGCAACAAATCCTTATCGCATTGATATCGGCACCGACCGCTACGAAGCTTACATGAAGCATGCCTTCTTCTTCGACCATACACATGGTACGAACATCGCCCTGTTGGGTAATGTCTCTATGCACAAGCAGCAGGCACAATATGGTATTAAGCAGTATGATGTCAACGAGAAGAATGCTTACGCATCACTTATCTTTGAGACAAACTTCACCGATGAGCACAATCTCTCTGCTGGTTTGAGCCTCAACCATGATTACTTACATCAGAGTCTGACACTCCCAGCAACGGCTGTACCTTCTGATTACGGTAATATCTACCCACTCACACGTGGCATTGAGCGTGAGACAACACCGGGCGCATACGTTCAGTACACCTATAACTTGCATAGTCGATTCATTGCTATGGCAGGATTGCGCGTCGACCATAGCAATGTTTACGGTACGTTCTTCACTCCTCGCTTCCACTTGAAATGGGTTCCTGCAGACTTCATGACCCTCCGTCTCTCTGCAGGTAAGGGCTATCGCAGTCCGCACGCATTGGCAGAGAACAATTACCTCATGGCTTCGGGTCGTCGACTCATCATCGACAAGCTTGATCAAGAGGCTGCATGGAACTATGGTGCGAGTCTTAATTTCAACATTCCAATAGGAAGTAAGATGCTGAAAATCAATACTGATTACTATTACACGCACTTCCTTTCACAGATGTTGATTGACTATGACAGCAATCCACAGGAGCTGCATATCACCAATCTCAATGGTAAGAGCTTCTCACATACCTTCCAAATCGATGCTTCCTACCCCGTTTTCAAGGGCTTTGAACTGACGGCAGCCTACCGATACAACCTCGTGAAGGCTACTTACGGCGGTCAGCTCAGATGGAAACCACTGCAGAGTCGTTACAAAGGACTCTTAACGCTCAGCTATAAAACACCTTTAGGAGTCTGGCAGTTTGATGCTACTGCAGCCTTGAACGGAGGTGGTAGAATGCCAGAATCTTACACCTTAGCATCGGGCGAACGCTCATGGGCAGGCAGCTATAAGGCTTACGGACAGCTTAGCGGGCAGGTGACACGCTACTTCCGCCACTTCTCGCTTTACATAGGTGGGGAAAACCTTACCAATTATAAGCAGAAGAACCCAATCATTGGCTATCAAAATCCGTGGGCTAACGGCTTCGAACCAACAATGGTCTATGGTCCTGTAGAGGGTGCAATGGCATACGTTGGTATCCGTCTGAACCTCGGTAAACGACAGTAAACATTGATTCATTCACAATAGAATAACATAAACGACAACACAGAGAGACGTCTTGAAACACGCTTTCGGACGTCTCCCTCAAACAAAGAACAATTATGAAAAAAGCTATTTTCACAATGCTGATGCTCATGGTAGCCATGATTGCAACAGCCAAAGACATTAAGACAGTTATCTTCACTACTACTCCACAGATGCACTGCGCTAACTGTGAGGCGAAAGTAAAGAACAACCTCCGCTTTGCAAAGGGTGTGAAGGAGATTAAGACAAGTGTTGAAGAACAGAAAGTTTATGTAACCTACGATGCTCAGAAAACCACTGAGGAGAAGCTTCAGAAAGCTTTTGAGAAGTTCGGTTATAAGGCAGAAAAGACGACAAAGGAGGCTAAAATCCCTGCTCATGAGAACGAGGAGTGCGAGAATATGTAATCGCTAACAGTAAAGTCTATAAGTAAGTAATCGACCATTACATGGCTTTCAACAGCCTATGTGATGGTCGATTCTTGTTTAATCTCTATCGTTTATATAATAAAGGAATAGTATCATTGAGTGGTGCGGAGGCTCCGCACATCAGGTGCTAAGCGTTCGCACAATTGGTGTTAAGCCTTAGTACGCTTCTTAAAGAGGGTAGGAATATGAGAGGATAGGCGTTATCGTCCCTTTTCCTATGCGCTTATTCTATTAGATGTCTTTATAGGAAAGCTGCTTATTTCTTCCCCTTTGGCATCCTTCCCATTAACTGCAGCAACGAAGGAACAAAGATACAGAGCGAGAAGAACAGACCTCCGTACATCATGCGATCGTTGCCGTGGAAGAAGTCGATGAGTTTTCCATCGTTCATCTGTGGCATGAGGTTGAACATTAGATAAGCCACCGTATTGTTCACCCAATGAAATACGAAGCCTGGCAGAATACTACCCGTTTTCGAATAGAGCCAACCCAATAGCAGACCAATCAAAAAAGCGTGTAAGCCCTGTGCTAAATTGAAATGGATAATACCGAAGATGAGGGCTGAAATGACAATGGCTATCCATCGTTTGCGCTCGCCCAAGGTGTTTTGCAGTACGCGTAGAATAGCACCACGGAAGACTATCTCCTCAGCGATAGGCACCATGATTCCTAAGGCTGCATAACCCCAAGACACCTTCATGATACTTTTAAACATCTCTTCTGTTCCCTCTGGTATCGTTAGGTTAATCTTCTCAGCAAGGAATTGCATAGGGAGTATCGAACCTAATGCTAAGAGAGCCGACCACATGAGTACTGCCCAAGGACGCGTCTTTAAATAGTTGCCAGATACGGGCGCCCACTTTGTACTGATGAAGAGGATAAAGGTTGCAAGACTACTGATGACTGCTGTTATTGCAAGAATCTCACCATTTTTAGTCAGATAATCCCCATCAACAGCCTTAGCCCCTCCAAGTAGGCTTACAAGCTGCTTACCTCCCTCGAAAGAAAGACTTTGTATCAAGATGAAAAGTGAAACAAATAAGATGACATAGAGCGTTGCGCTCAAAACGTTTTTTATTGTTCATTTCTGCGAATCTTAGGGTGTATTAATAATATTCTCTTGTATGTGATAAGTCTCATCAAACAATCGATTGATTTGCTCTTTGTCTTGCTTCAGCTGTTGTGCCAAGGCTTCTAAAGAATCGAACTTATGCTCGTCTCTGATCTTACTAATGAAACTTACAAGGAGTTCCTGCCCATAGAGATTTCCTGTGAAATTAAAGAGGTTCACCTCCATGGAGATAGTTGTGCCATTGAAGGTAGGACGTTGTCCAATGTTCATCATCCCTCGCTTCCATCCAACAGAATCCCTCAAGCGCACCAAAACCGCATAGACACCGGTTGCAGGGAGTAGTTGCTGGCAAGCATTCACATCAAGATTGGCTGTAGGGAAACCCATCTTGCGCCCATTCTGATAGCCATTCACAATCCGACTCTCTATCGTATAGTCATAACCTAAAAGCCGATTGGCAGCCTCTATTCTACCCTCGCGAAGGTGATTTCTAATAATCGAAGAACTCACCTTCTCATCATTGGCAGGAAGGCATCGGCACGAATGACCTCAATACCCATCTCCTTACCATACTGAACATAGTCTTCAAAAGTTTCAGAGCGGTTGTGTCCGAAGCGGTTATCATAACCAATGATGAGCTTCTTTACGTTCAACTGTTTGCACAACACCTCTTGCATGAAGTCATGAGCTGAGAGCGCAGCCAACGAAGCATCGAAATGCAGTACGAAACTATTGTCAATGCGTGTCTTTGAGAGCAGCAATAGCTTCTCATCGAGTGTTGACAGCAGTTGTGGCTGGTAGTTAGCCTGTAGCACCTGACGCGGATGTTGATCAAAAGTAATGACCGCCGACGCCATTCCCGACCGTTCAGCCTCGTCAATGACACGCCTAATCAGGAACTGATGTCCACGATGCACCCCATCAAAAAATCCTATGGTTGCAACCTGTTCTACTAATTCATGCGCCTCTCCCTGCCTGATATATATTGTATTCAATCCTCTTATCTTATAGTTCGTTTACTTTCTTGCAAAGGTATTTTTATTTCTCTGCAAAGCAATATTTACTGCCTTGCAAAGATACCTCCACCTCGTAACAAAGTTATGTTTACTTTCTTGCAAAGGTACTCCAAATCACCCACAAACCCACGCTCCTGCAAACAAAATGTGTTAAAACATTAAATTTCCTTATCGTCCTTTCTCCTTTTTCCATTTATTTCATTATCTTTGCACCCGAATTCACGAAATTCAGGACTTGTAGCTCAGTTGGTTAGAGCAACAGACTCATAATCTGGAGGTCCCTGGTTCAAGCCCAGGCTGGTCCACAAAGGGAATTAAGGAGTTACAGCAATGTAACTCCTTTTTGTTTTTAGCCCATGTTTATTGGGATAAACATTCTAAGAATGATATACTATTAGTATAAAATAGATTTATGCTGAAAGAATACTACCCTATAAGCATTCTCCATATAAGTTTGCAATTAATGCCTTGCAGTATCTTTTATAATAATGATTAGGAATTCTTCTTATCATTTACTACTGATGTGCTAATGCTTAGCACGTGTGGTGCTATTGGTAAGCACCAATCGTGTTAGGCACTAATAAGATCACAATCTATTACTAAAAGGAAAGTAACATATTGTTAAAAAAAAGGCTCTTTTACCAAAGGAAATAAATATAAAAGTAATAAAAAGAACCGCTCTTTTCCTTTACCAAACATCTGAATAACTGCTGCTTATAGGCTACTACCATTGACAATATAAGAAAAAGATATTAAATATATAAGATAAAATAGTGTTAATTCAAATATTATTTATAATTTTGCAAAAAATATAGAATTAAAAGGTAAAAGATTGAGTTAGATAGAGAGGACAAGGTACTGATTCAGGTTTAATTTAGAACTAAGGTCATAAAAACAAAACTACTCTTCTAATCTTATTTTTAATAGCCCACATAATTGCGGGCAAAATACATTTTGTCAAAAATGAGAACTATAGAAACCAAAAAACAAAACTATCTGAAACCGACTATGTCAGTTTGTAGTATCGTTGAAGAAAGCTTTATTTTAGTAGCAAGTCCTAAAGTTCGCCCTGGTGGTGACAATGGTGGAAGTATCCAAGTTATAGACTTAAGACCAGACGTTGGTGAAAACGATGACAACTTGGAAGGATAATTAAATTTGTTAGATAATTAGAAAAGGTAAAAGATAAAAAGTAAAGAATAATGAAGAAGACATTTTTCTATCAAGCACTCTCAGCTTTGTTCGTAGGCGGTATGGCATTCTCTGCGGTATCTTGTGCGGATGACGAGTTGGGTGAGAACACCAACAATGGCGACACAGAAGCTGTTGTTCGCTTTGACGTGAGCGATTCACAGGAAGACGCACAGACACGTGGTGCGTTGACACGTGGTGCAATTACTCCAGGTTTGACCGACAAGGACCTTGATGGTCAGAAATTAGCCGTACAGAGTTCAGAGAATCTCGATGTATGTTTGATTGAAACAACCATCGAAGGTGTTAACCCTGTAAAACTCGAACCGGGTACACGTGCGAATATCGTTACTACACAAAAGCTTACCGAATTCTCATCAACTGGTGTTCGTGGTACTGCAGCAAATGCTATTAACAAAGAGTGGTTCAACGAGGAGAAGACAAGTAGAGAAGGTATACTCCATAATACAAGACGTTGGTCATGGTTGCAGCCTCACGGCCGTTTCTATGCTGTCTACCCAGAGAGTACTAACGGCAGTAATGGTATTAAGTTTACTAAGCCAAACGGAACAGCTGCACCAAGTCTTGAGTTTACTGTAAATACTGACGTGAGAAAGCAGGTAGACCTTATGACTGCTTGCTCTGACGACGTGCATTATGCTACACGTTTCCAGGCACCAAGAACTAATCTTCAGTTCCGTCACGCTTTGACAGCCATTCGTTTTGCTGTGGGTCAGAACCTTTCATTCAATAAGACCATCAAGGACATCACGCTCAAGAACGTATTGCTTAAGAGTAAGTACACACTTTCTAACAAGCTTGATGGTACGGGTGCTGCATGGAATCATACTGGATACAATACACGTGGAAATGTGACTCTCAGCAACGTGAATTATAACACCAATGAGAATGCCAACAGCATTGTAAGAGATAGAAGCAAGTATAGTAATTCAAACGAAACCGACCTTACAAAGTTGGACGACTACT
This sequence comes from uncultured Prevotella sp., assembly GCA_927910885.1. Classification (GTDB taxonomy): domain Bacteria; phylum Bacteroidota; class Bacteroidia; order Bacteroidales; family Bacteroidaceae; genus Prevotella. The sequence goes on from CAKMOD010000096.1 coordinate 11,509, forward strand.
ATACATTCTATATGATTCCACAGGACCTTGATGGTAAGGTTACAGCTGAGGTTCTCTTTACTGATGGCAGTAAAATTACCGTACCTCTCAAAGGCTCTTGGAAGGAAGGTACAACACGTACTTATAAGTTGAGCGAGAAGAATTCTACATGGAAGTACTCTATCAATGCGGAAGTTCTTAACACTGTTGCCTACAACGGCACACAGGCTTATTATCAGATTGAGAGCTACCGTGAGGTAGATCATACCAAGTATCCTGTTGCTTGGAAGGTTGTTGGATATAGCGTTGACAACGGAAACACATGGTCAAACACCAAACCATCATGGTTAAAGAGCCTTAGCAAGGAGCAGGGCAATGGTAGTACAATACCAGAACAGCTTACAGCAACCTTGGCTACAGCAGACATCGTAGACCTTGTAGCAGAGCGCAATAAGGGACTTCAGAACGCTACACCATTGGGAACAGCCGCTGCACCTTACAACCTCTCAAATGAAACTGGAGCTGCAGCCGTACAGAACACAGCTAACAGCTACCTCATCTCTGCACCAGGACATTATATGATTCCATTGGTATATGGTAATGCTATTAAGAATGGTCAGACCAATAGCAGTGCATATCAAAAGGGAAGCAATGCTAATAATACGCTTAGAAATTTTGTTGACCAAGATGGTAAGGCAATTACAGACCCTTGGATAGAAAAGACCAACAATGGAGCCAATAGAGGAATTGATTTGGCTTGGACTGTATGGTCTGACGAAAAAGATCTTGTTAAGTTAGCTTCTAACAACGGTCTCTACCGTGCTGCAGACGGAAATCTTTATATAAAGTTTGAGGTGACAAAAGAGAATATCAAGAGTGGTAATGCTGTTGTAGCTGTTAGAAGAAGTTGGCAGACACAAAGGCAAGAACAACGACAACAAGGACGTAGAAAAGTATGGGTCACCGTTACTGAAAATCATCAACAAACCCTTTGGTCTTGGCATTTATGGTTTGCACCAAAGAATGCACTCGACAAGATTACAGTTACCAATAAGCAAGGCAATAAGTATGACTTTACCAATGAGGCATTGGGTTGGAAACCTACTGCATGGAAGGGTACACCTTATTCTACTCCACGTACTGTAAAGGTAAAGGTTGAGCAGACACTGGGTAATAACGGTGTTAAGCAGTATGCAGTAATTACCATTACACAGAAACCAGCTACTACCACAAGAACTGGTTATACAACATTGTATCAGTGGGGTCGCAAGGATGCTTTCCCTGGTACAACTGCTACACTTGCTGTCAACACTATCAACTGGAATGCTGGAAGCGAAATGTATATGCAAACTATCCTCCAGAACCCACAAAACTATTACACAGCAGGATATAAAGGCAACGTTCTGGATGCTGGAACAGGATTTGCAAAGTACTATACACTTTATAACTTGTGGTCAATGAATAATACTTCAGCGTATGCCGAAAACCAAGCAAACAGCCAGCCTGTTGTAAAGACTATTTACGACCCATCTCCTGTTGGCTTCAGTGTGCCAGCTAATGATGCATTCACAGGTTTCACAGAGAACGGTTTGAATGGTGGAAGAATGAATGTGGATGGTACGGATAATGCACAGACATTTAATAATAACTTCGGTCATAACTTCTGGACCAATAGTAACAAGACAGAAACCATCTTCTTCCCTGCTGCTGGATATAGAGAAGCAAGAAACGGAAGTACTTTGAGCTATTATAGTAAGTTTGGTGATTACTGGACAGCTACCCCTAACGACAACAACAACGGTAATGTTATGGGCTTCGATGTCAACTCAGTTTACCCACTTTACCGCAACATCCGTGCGTTTGCATTCTCAGTTCGTCCAGCTGCAGAGAAATAACACAAAGGCTACATAGCAAGCAGCGCAACGCTGTATTTACTATAGTTTACTTGAGTAGGCTGTATCAAAGTAGGAGCAATCCTATTTTGATGCAGCCTTTCTCGTTGTGTGTAATAGTTCATTAGTAATTAATTTTTATGATTCAAACTTCTATTTATCTATATTTTTTGTAAGATAGAATTTAACTCACTACCCTTTAACCTTAGCTTTTTAGCGTTTATATTTGACACTTACACTTTGAAATATCATTACAAAAAATGTGATGAAAAGACTAAAAAAAACAGACTAAAAACAAGCATTTTTTACCAGCACCGTAAGTCTTTCGTTTATCAATTAGTTGTGAAGATGCTTTTTTAAAAGATGCTTAATAAGACTTCAAAAGGGCGTTAGTAAGGGTCTTAAAGGGCATCTTTAGCAAGCCTAAAGGGCGTTAATTCGAAGGTTAAAGAGCATCTTCGAAATTTTAGGTATGACTTTATTCTTACAAAACAGATTGTTAGGATAGAAAGAAGAAGCCATGTTTCGACTACCAAAAAGTAATGATTAGACAAATCACTAAAATTAAGTATTGTGCGACCTATATCTTTTATCTACTTTTGCAGTCGTAAATCTTAAAAAATAAAAGTGTAAGGTTGACTTTATTTGTAGACACCTGCATCTTGGTCTTATGCCTGAATAAACCCTTATAGACTCGTTTCCTCCGCTATGAAGGTAGGAGGGAATTGCGTCTATTCATTAAAAACCATTTGTAATCTGAGTATATGAACAAATCAAAAGTGAACTATGAAAGACGGGGAAGATACTACCTATCCGCCATTCTCTTAAGTTCTTTGTTCTTATTCCCACCCACCTACGTCCATGCTACGGCAGTACATGGGCAGGAGACGGTGGAGGATGAGGATAAAGATGTCAAAACATCCGTAACCGTTCGGGTTGTTTCCGAACAGTCACAAGAGCCGCTCATCGGTGCTGTCGTACGCTGCGAAGGCGTTTCAAATCCTTCGGTGACGGACATCGATGGTAGGTGTACGATTAAACTCAAGCGCACTGCCGACCGCATGAAACTGACGGTTTCCTACGTAGGTTATAAGACGGTGACACGTGTTGTCAGCATCCCCGACAGCCGCATGATAACCTTACAGCTGAAGGATGATTCTAAACAATTAGATAATGTCACTGTCACGGCACTGAAACGACACACGAGTGTCTTGCAACAGTCCTCCGCTATCAGTCAGGAAGCATTGGAAAAAGGTGGTGCAACATCCTTGGCAAAACTCCTTGAAACCATCCCTGGCGTTAGTTCTATCAGTACTGGAAACACGATAGCAAAGCCTGTTATACAAGGTATGCACAGTAGTCGTATTCTCTTGATGAACAATGGAGTACGATTAGAAGCCAGAGTTGGGGTGCCGACCACGCACCAGAGCTTGACTATACAGGTTCGAGCATGGTAGAAGTGGTGAAAGGTGCCGAGTGTATTCGCTATGGCTTCGGTGCAATGGGTGGTGTGGTACTCTTGAATGATGCGCCCCTACCCTACGAAAACAAGAAGATTAAGGTGAATGGAAACGTCAACATGGGTTACGATACCAATGCGCGTGGCTTCAGTGGATCGGGTACTATCGAGACGGGTTATAAGCAGTTTGGTTTGCGCCTACATGGAATGTACACCAAAGGAGGCGACTATCATACAGCCGACTACGTACTGAATAACACAGGATATAACACCATCAGCTTCTCAGCCTTAGCTGGTTGGCAAGGAAAGAAGCTCACGGCAACCCTCTTCTCAAGTATCTACTATCAGAGAAGTGGAATCTATTACGCCAGTAAGATATCCGACCTATCACAGTTGATCAAGCGATTTGAATACGGACGTCCTGATCCAGAGACCGTTAAACCCTTCTCATACGAAATCAAACCGCCGTTCCAGCAGTCGCAACACGTGACATTAAAAGGTGAACTGAAATGGGAACTTAATCCTAACCATCACCTAAATTTCACGCTATCCTTCCAAGAGAATCTCCGTCAAGAGTTCGAAAACCGAAAGAAGACACAATGGAGTTGGATTCCAATGCAGGACTTGATGCTGAAGACCTATAAGTTCGACGCACTTTGGCAAGCGAAATGGAAACTATGGAAGATGACGACTGACGCTGGTCTTTCTAATACCTATCAAACGAACTTCAACTATCCGGGTACTAAACAGCCAGCTTTCGTTCCTAACTTTGCAGCCCTGTCGATGGGTGGATATTTCCTTCATAAGGCAGAGTTTGGTAAGTTGCAGTGTGCACTCGGTATGCGTTACGACTTCCGTGTGCTGTCGGTCAATGGCTATAGCAGCCTCAGCAACTACACCTACTACGACGACTTCAAACTTTATAGTAACTTCACGATGAGTCTTGCCACCCACTATCAGTTTAGTGATAAGTGGGATGCACGTGCGAATATTGGTTGGTCATGGCGTCCACCAGATATCAACGAGCTCTATGCCATTGGCTTACAGGACGGTTCCTATTGGGTAGTAGGCAACAAGAATCTTGCCAGTGAGCGTGGTTATAAACTTGTGTTAGGAACGAAGTATAGGAACACATGGTTCTCAATAGAGCCAAGTTTCTTCTTCCAGCGTATCAATAGCTATATCTACGACCACATCGGAACAGGTAAGGACCGATTCCATAACCATCCAAGTGGTAAGTATCCGAAGTTTATCTACGACCAAGACGATGTGAAACTCTATGGTGGTGATATCGAGGCAACCGTGAAGCCGCTGCAAGGACTGACCTTTGTCGGCAAGGGAGAATGGATGTTTGCACGCAACCTGACCCATAACGACTGGCTACCTTTCATGCCATCAGACCGTTACGGACTATCAGCTACCTACGACCTACCGCTCACGAAGAATCATAAATATCATTCATCATTATCGCTCTCAGGTATCTATGTGACCAAGCAGACCCGCTTCGATCCCGATAAAGACCTTGTTCCCGACTCGCCACCAGCCTATTTCCTACTGAATGGTACGGCTGAGTTCCGCATCGGACTGCCACAGAATAGAGAGTTGAAGTTTATGATTGTCGGTGATAACATCCTCAACGCACTCTATAAGGAATACACCGACCGCTTCAGATACTACGCCCATGAGCGCGGATCAAACTTCTCTTTACGCACATTGTTTAAGTTCTAATTAGCTGAAAAAGAATATGAAACTATATAAAGACATACGCCTCATACTTGCCACGGCAGCAGTGGGACTTCTCTTCGGAAGTTGCTCTAACGACCAAGTAGACGATTTCTTCAAAAAGATTATACAAGCCCCTCCTTCCTCTATTGAGCGAGATGTGAAGGGACATGAGCAGATTTATGCCGTTCATGCCATCTTGAGAATGGGCTATAAGGGGGGAATGATTGGTGTTGGACCAGACGGAAACGACTCTATTCGAGCGTATAACACCTATCATCTTGTCAGTGGTTCGACCTCTATCCCTGTCATGCAGGAGATTGATATCGCTAAGGATGACGACGGACAGATGACAATTACGACCGAACGCGACTGCTTTGATGTGATTGCTTCAGACGATATCTACTATGGATTGGAGCTGAAATACTACGATCAAAACGGTATGCTCATCAATCATCAGTTCTCTGGTTATCCCTTCATGAAGGACAAGGACGGGTATAACGTTCCTGATGAAGACAATGCAACACTGCTTGTTCACCAACACTTCTTCGGTATTGGTAACGCTTCATTAAACAAAGCGGTGGCAGATAGTAGCTCTGCAGGGCGTGGACAGGAGGTGCGTGGATTGCAAATGGCATACCCACGATCGTTGGCTTCACTACCTACTTATTATGACCGATACACCTTCAAGGAGAAAGGTGGAGCACTGGAAGCTGCCACAAAGTTCTCAACTTCTAACATCTATGTGCCTGATGGCTACACGTTGGGGCAGAATTTAGTGCCGTTTGATAGTGAGTTGGCATGGAAGTCGATTGAGGTATCGGGAAAACCAGAGGCTTTGCAGCCTTATAACTTCGGTGGAAAGACCTATCACCTCTACAAAACTATTGATCCAATGGAGCTAAATAAGATTACACCAGAGGTCTTTACATACGAGTATCGTGACACGGATCCAGTGGAAGAAGAACTCGGAAAACTTTTTACAGAAGCTTATAACGATGACTTCACCGACCCAGATACTGAGTCGCCACGCCAGCGTTATGGTCATACTGTGGGTTTACTGCGTCAGAAACGCAGCTTAGACTTCGGCTCAGACATGGACCGCTTGGGCTTTAAGGGTATCATGCAGTTCCACAAATCAGACATTGCTTTCCAGCTACAAGTGCGCATTTGCCATATTCTTAACAAAGGACAGCAGCACGTGGGAGAGTCGGAAAAGCCTGCAAAGTATTGCAATACGAACAATAGTGAGAATAGCTTCCTATGGGATTTCAACCAGTTACAACCCGGTTGGGATAGCTTTGATATCGACTATCCGCTGTCTGTTCGTGTGATAGCCAATACCAAGGACGGTGAAGACAAGTGTTTTGAGGATGTTAAGCGATTCTATCCTGCTGCCAACAAGGCACAGCTCTGGCGTATGCTGACACAGCCACAAGACTTCTTCACACAGTACAGACATAACGTAGTATTGATGTAAAAACGAATTGGGAAGATGAATAAGATATTCAAGAACATTCTTTTATTATCATGCGTTGCCGCAGTTTTCACTTCATGTGACAACTTTGTATTTGGCAATGTACATGTTGATTATAACGAAAATCCCTTAGAAAGCAAGGGATTAGCACGTAGTGGCGCAGACCGTTATGTAGATAGTCTGTCGAAAGTTAAGGTCTCTGAGCAGGTGAATAACCCCGACCCAGACGGAGCCTTCAATGGTTGGGCTACCTGCTTAGCTATGTTTAAGGAGGGACACTCCCACGGTGACGGTATGATGCATGGTAACTTCGTCTATCATAACGCCCCTTGGAAGCAGGAGGAGTTTGTCATTATCCGCAACAATACGGCAAAATGGCCTACGGTTGAGGTGCAACGCCAGAGTACGGTGACGTTTCTTGAACAGAGCGATGGTAAGACTGGACCCGATTACATCCGTATCATCGGTGGAAAACTGAAACGTTGGGGACTCTGTCTCTACTTCTTCGATAAGGAGGGAAAGCTGATGAACGACAATATTCTCGACCACTCTGATGAGTATCAGATATTCTTCACGGTGAGCGAGGTCGACGATAAGGGTAACCCTTACGAAGTAATGGACTGCCGTGGTACGTGGAAACCAAAGAAGAACAAGTTTGGTGACTGGAAGAAGGGCGGTACAGTCGACACGACACCAGTTCCTTCTCCACTCTTTGCGAATAAGACGACGTGGAAGGAACGTGCCGAATTGACCCCAAAGATATTTGAATATACCTATCGTGATACGTGGATTCATAACGCTATGGCTGACGGAGCGCGTGAGTTGTTCAACCAACGTCTGCTCCCTCCGTTGACCCGTGAGGATGCTGACTGGGCTGTTGCACCTTACGACCAAGACCGTGTAGGACTGAAGGGACACTTCAACTTCGATATTGATGCCGATGAAAACGATGAATTACATCAAGAGTGGCCATTAGAGATTACACGTCGTTTGGACCCTGCAACAGGCGAGGCTGGCCGTTATACACGTCCATCTTACCTCTTACCAAAGTTCTATCTGTCTGTAAGAGTGATGAAATGCCCGAAAGGAAAGAAGGCATTGATACCGAAGGACGAGTATCTTAACCGCCATTCAACCTATGTCTTCCGTAGTCCGTTCATCTGTTCAGAGGCTTACAACCCTGACGAGCCAAAGGAGTATGGGGCTGATTCAGAATGGAAGGAGCTTTTCCGCTTTAATATCCCTATCAAAGTGTTCTGCAGTAGCTTTGATACTGATCCTACAACCATCGACCCGAACGACCCACTCTATTTCTACTTAGGTCACGAAATAGGCTTGTCATCATTAGATGCGTTGGAAGCTTCGCAGAATGTACAGACCCACGGCATTGGTGGTGGCTCTGGTTTCGGAAACTGGTTCTTGTAACATGGACAGAGGGAGAGGACAGTGTCGTCGCTAAGGAAGTATCTATACGTCTGTAACTCACAATCTATTCCTCTCGTGGCAATAGTCCCTCCCACTGCTCACAATGATATAAACATAAATAGAAGAAAACAAATGATGAAAAAGAAGATAACTGCGTACCTGCTTTTTAGCCTTATGCTTTTAGGGCTAAACAGCTGTACGCGTAATGAAATGCCTGTGAAGCAATCCACTTCTAAGACAAAGTTAGACCACTTGATTATCAAGGAAGTGTTCTATGTTGGGCATTATTGGTATCGTGATGTACGTGCTTGGGGTATGAAGAACTTGAACCAGATGTACAATGACGACCAGTATATCGCCATCTTTAACCCTACGGACGAGGTGAAATATCTTGACGGATTGGCGTTGTGTGTCAATGCCATTGAACCGAGCAAAGCCATCCAGTTCGCACCGAAAGACGATTTTGTTAACCGTTATTATGGTGCATCGGGTATCTCTTATTTCCCCGGTAAGGGCAATGACTACCCTGTTAAGCCGGGTCAGACTATCATTGTTGCAAAGTATGCCATCGACCACAAGGCTAAATTTGAGGCTGAGTTAGAGGGCGAGGACCTGAGTATGTATGGCGGATTGAATGCCTTTTTAGACCTGAGCAAGGCTGATTTCGAATGGACAAACAGCAACTATGATCCCGGACGGAAGAACAATCCGAACGTTCCTGACATGAATGCAATCCTGACATCTACCGATGCCAGCGGCAACATTGGTCCTGCTTACGAGTTCTCTCACATCTCTGAGAGCAACGGTATTGCCTTGATAAAACTGCCATGGACACCAGAGGAATTCAAGAAGAACTATGCTGAGACAAAGGATAGCAAGGGTTATCTGCATTACATCACCGTGACCAGTAGTGCCTTCGGTGACTTCTATGCCATCGAAATACCCTTCGAGAGCGTCATCGACTGCATCACCATCTGTCCTCGTCGTATGTTCCAGATGCGTCCAAGCAAGTTAGACAGAGGATATAATGCCGTTACCGACATCTCTTTCTCTGGCTTAAAGCAAAGCGACTACCCCATTTCTTCTGGCCTTGCGCTGGTAAGAAAGTGGGATGGTAAGAAATACGTGGATGACAACAACACAACCGCCGACTTTGAAGTAAAAGTCGCATCACTATCAAGAAAGGATGAAAAGGGAAACGCAATAAAGTAACGATTAAGAAACGGTTGCAAGGTATTAGAAGCGACTAAAGGTAAAAAGGTGAAAGGGTAATAAGGCTGTGTCAAAGTAGGAGTTATCTATTTTGATGCAGCCTTTTGTATTGTGTATAAGAAGAACAAAAGATAAGATAGACAGAGTCGTATATCATATCTAAGACAGCATCACTTACTTAAACCTTACTTGCAGATTTAGCTTAAAGCAAAGTTCATTAGCTTCGTTCTTATAAAGCTTACCAAATTCGTATCTACTTGATGAAGGTGTTTCTAACTTAGTGTTGCAATAAAGATAATCCTCAAAGAGGTTACGATCGTAGAAGTGGTAACAGAGCACATCGCCATCCGCTTTCACAACGAGATAACCTCCATTAGCTTGATAGGTTCCATTCCATGGCGTATGAGGAACCATTCCAAGAGCAGCTGCCACTAAAAAGTTTTTCACTTTATGGGTGTAGAACTGCTGATTGTACGTAGTGTCATAATTTAATGGATTAATAGTAGCAACCTGTTCCGTCACCTCTTTTAAGTTCTTTGTGTTAGCTTGATTGCTTTCCACAAGAATATTAGCAATGATGTGAGGCAGACTGCTATCAATAAGAACAAAGTTGTTATAGCAGATAGCATCATCCATCATCTTAAAGCAGAGCGTGCCTCCCAACTCATTTATCTTTTTGACTCTATCTCTGATTTTGCTTGACGTATCAATTGCATTAATCTCATCTATCTCTGCTTCTGTAAAGGTATGTCCTACTATGGAAAAAGTGAGATTCGTAGAAATATCTTTCCCAAATGATTTAAAGTATTCATTTAGTTCCTTATAATCATAGATAATCTTTTCTTCCACATTGCTTTTAAGTATCCCAATTCCTTTTATCGTCTTCATATTGCTCACTTAACAAATTACAGAACTTCTAATATAAAAATACTCTGCAAAATAAACACTTACTTCCAAAAGTCATTTGATACTTTTTCATAGTTTCTTTGACTCAACTCATCAGGTAAAGCATCAAGAGAAGGAAACTCTAGCAAAATCTCTTCTGACAATGTATTAAGCAACTTACTTGCTAATAAAGCAGAGTAAGTTCCAGTTAGAGCTTTCTCATACCATTTTACCAGTTCCTTTTCTGTAACTATATTTTGTATTTTACTTTTCCATCCTATTTGATTAAGGAGAGATATTATGATACGTTCTTCTGCTTCTCTACATACTATTACTATCCTATCACTGGAAACACCAGAAACTATATCTTCTGCTAAATCTTCGTTCAAAGAAAGATGCTTTATCTGAATAGCTGGTCCCCAGTTAGAATACATATCCAGTCCTCTGTCAGCAGCATTGGTTACACCAACCCTATAAACTTTGGCATCTTGCATATAACTAGTATTATTTGCATCTAAGCACATTATTTTAGTTGAGAAATCCTCAAATTCCTTTAGTAAAGGCAACGCTGTATCTGCCACGGAAATCTCTACTTTAAGCTTCATTGCATCTACTAACGTAGAAAAAAGAGAATAAACGATTATCTCATATACTTTATCTATACTTCTCCTTAAGCCAGGCTCAGTCCAAAATAAATTTATAAATTCTTCTACCTTAAAGGAATCTATTGTGGCAACCATACAATATTCTAGAGCACTAGATAATTGACGATGTTTCTTTTTAAAATTCTCATAGATATATGCCTCTACAGCCCCATCATATTTTACATTTTCAAAACCTAATGTTACTAATATCTCTGGTGGTATAGCATTATCATCAAACAAGTTATCCTGAAACCTTGCACTACTTGTACAACGGCTTCCCAGCAATGACAGAGACATAGTGTCTCTCCACTTCTTACTTCTTGTTCTGTAATCTTCTAACTTTGACAAGTCAATATCGTTATCAACTCGATGATGATATAGGATCTCTGCTATTTGTATAGGTTTATAGCAGTGTACTCTGGATTTCTTTATCAGCGTGTCTAAGGCAGACTTTGCTTCTTCTCTTGTTTTCATTGTCATATTGATTTAGTGCTTTTATCATTTGTTTAGCAACAGCTTTAATAACAGGTACTGCTACAGAATTTCCGCATTGCTTCTTTATCTTAGAATAAGGCAACACAATCCTATAAGTATCAGGAAAACCTTGCAGTCTTAACATCTCTCTTTCCGTAGGTCTACGCTCATCATTTATCAAAATATAGTTGGCAGAAGCTCCAGCTCTCAGACATGAAGAGTATGGGTGTGGCGTTATACTGCCAGCCATGTTTTCGTGAGAAATATAGGGTTTCGGATAATTCTTATCTTTTAATCTCTTTAATCTTGATTCTCTGATTTTAGGTTTGACATAATACTTTGAAGCAACATCTTGTTCCAAGATATCAGACAGAGTCATGTGATTTATCTCTTTCTTTGGAAAGCTAAATGAGACTTTGTCTAAAAACCCCACAATAATAATTCTTTCTCGTTTTTGTATGCAGCCGTAATCTAAGGCATTTAACACTTTAGCATATACGGTGTAACCTAATGCTTCCAAATGAGACATGATAACCTTAAAGGTTTTTCCCTTATCGTGGGCAACTAAGTTCCTTACATTCTCGAGCATAAAGGCTCTTGGCTTTTTCGCCTTTAATATTCTTTCAATCTCAAAGAACAAAGTACCTCTTGTTTCATCCTTAAAACCTTCTTTTTTACCTATAATGGAGAAAGTTTGACAAGGGAAACCCGCTAATAAAACATCAAAGTCAGGAATTTTGTCTGCATCTATTTTTGTTATATCCCCAAATGGGTAATCTCCAAAATTAGCTTTATAAGTAGTGCAAGCATCTTTATCAAATTCTGATGAAAAAACACATTTCCCACCAACTGCTTCAAATCCTAATCTTATTCCACCAATACCTGCAAATAAGTCTATAAAAGTAAATTTTGGTTCTGCAGGAGTGGGGAAAGGGACTTGAAAGAATTCATCAAACAGATTGTATTGTAATGGTTGTTCTGCTACAGCCCATACTTCCTCATCTGTTAATGTATTATCGTAGTTTTTTCTCTCTCGTGCTTTCTTATATTCTAAATAACTACGAATAGCCAAGATAATTTCTTCTTTTCTTTCCTTGGTTTCTTCGTTTCCTGCATTATGTAGATAATGGCTAAGAACAGCCATCTGATTTTCATAAGATGTCTCCCCGTAAATCTTTACCCCATCTTCTGTTATTTCTTCAGGGAAAGCTTTCAAAGTTAAATCTTGTTTTGCCGTTTTTACTGCCATCTTATTTTGGATTATTTCATTGCAAAGATAACATTTTTTTTAAGAAAAGCTGGTATCATCACCTTATTATCCTTATTCAAACATCAAAGTCAGCAAAGGTCTTCTGTTTATCTCCCGACTTTTAGGTTTGAATGATTTGATGTGAGCAAAGAAGAGTTTTGTTGCTATGCTGTTTCTATAAAAGAGTAGAACTTTGTAAATAAAATTCAAAGGCAGGAAATTAAAAGGGCGTTAATTGGCTTCAATTAACGCCCTTTTGGCTTGCAAAAAGATGCCCTTTTGAAGTCTTACTAACGCCCTTTTGAAGTCTAAGTAAGCACCTTTTCGAAGACAAGTCTGCAAGTGTTTGATAATATGTTAGTTACAAATGCGAGTGAAAAGGCACTTTTTCGCTCTTTTAAGGCATAAAACACGAAAGGAAATGTAAAGGAATTTCGAAACGAAGGAGTAGCAATAAGCAAGCAGGATGGGGAGAGAGGGAACTGATAATTATCTGATGATTAGTCGAGATTTTATGGTATCTTAAATAAATTATAGTCCAAATTACACGGATATCCAAATTAATTCGTATATTTGCGACCATCTTTTGAGTGACTTGCTGCCTTGATATAGCAGCACAGAGGTAAACAGGTTGCTCGCAATGACATGAAACCTAAACTAAACATTGTCAATCAAATATTTATAAAATGTTACGTCTAAAGTGCTGCTGAACTAAAAAACCTAATATGAACAACCGATTTCTACACGGTGTGCTTACTGCACTTGCCTTAACGGCATCGGCTACGAGCTTTGCTCAGACCAATACCGTTATGACCCTTAAGACGCAAATCGCTCCCAATACGGAGAACGAACCACGTCCAGTGTTCCCTGTACCCACTGACCGTCAGTGGAAATGGCAGCAGACAGAGTTCTATGCCTTCTTCCATTATGGTATGAATACCTATACTGGTAAGGAATGGGGTAATGGTGATGAAGATGTAAATCGCTTCGCTCCAACCGCAAAGCCTGACCCACGACAGTGGTTAGAGGCTGTGAAAGAGGCTGGTATGACGGGCGGTATTGCTGTTGTGAAGCATCACGATGGTTTCTGCTTATGGCCTACGGAGACTACAGATCATAAGAGTTCGAACTCATCAAGCCCTAATGCACAGGTGAACATCGCTGAGCTTTTTGCTAAAGCAGCACAGGATTTGAAGATGAAATATGGCTTCTACGTATCTCCTTGGGACCGAAACAGTGGACTTTATGGTACGGACAGCTATGTGAAGGACGTCTTCTTGAAGCAGTGTGCGGAGCTTGCAAAGTATGGCTCTGACCAGTTTGAGATGTGGTTTGATGGTGCGAATGGTGGCGATGGCTACTATGGTGGTAAATACACAAAGATCAATATTGACCGTGCAACTTACTATGACGTACCTAACCTCCGCGATTCTATCCATAAGCTCAGCCCTAATATCATCCTTTGGGGTGTCGGTGGTGAGGCACGTTGGATTGGTAACGAGGACGGTTGGGCAGGCGAAACCAACTGGTCTAATGAGAATCGTGGCTTTGCTCCTGAGCGCAATGGTATGTATGGCACAGAGAATGGTTGGTTCTGGCTCCCCGGCGAGAGTGATGCTAAGTTTACAGACAAAGGTTGGTTCTGGCATCCTGGTTGTCAACCAATGTCGGCAGAGCGCACGTTCCAGATGTACTTAGAGACCGTTGGTCGCAATGCAACCCTCATTTTGAACTGCCCTCCAGACCAAAGTGGCAAGATTCCTGAGAACCAAGTAAAACGTTTGAAGGAGTTTGGTACTATGTTGAAGAGCCGTTTCAATATCAATCTTGCTAAGACTGCTACTGTTGAAGCTACTAACACACGCAGCAACGGAGCGACACGTACTTACGTTGTTAACAACCTCATTGACGAGAATCCAGATACTTATTGGGCAGCAGAGGACGATGTAAAGGATGTTACCCTTACTTTCAAATGGAACAGCCCACAGACTGTTCGCTACGTAACCTTGCAGGAGTATGTAAGACTTGGACAGCGTGTAAAGAGTTTCTCAATCGAATATACCACTGATGGCAGCACATGGAAGCCACTTGCTAACAAAGTAAAGCAGACCACTATTGGCTATAAGCGTATCATTCCGCTCAACGGAAGTACTTCAAACAGCTATGGTTCAGGCTTTGATGCTAAGGCTATCCGCGTTCACATCAAGGATGCTAAGGCTTGTCCTGTAATGAGTGAGATTGCAATTTATTAATCGTTTGACTTGAGAAACAATATGAAAAAGAATATATTAGCTACCTGTGGTTTGTTGTTCTGCACCTCTTTGCTTCATGCACAGACCACAGAAGAGGTTAGAATAGATTTTGAAAATCAGAACTATAAGTCGTTAGGTGTCTACGACACTTGGCATAAGTCGCCTTTCCGCAGCCAAAACAAACAAGCTGCTGTATTGGAAGGAAACGTGCAAGTAGTAAGCAATATTGATAAAAACTACGACGAGATACTGAAGGCTACACCAAATGCTTCTGACAATGTGTTGGGCTTCCAGCGTTCACGCTTTGGCTCAAACACTTTCGGTGCACGTATCGATCTTAAGCAGCCCTTCGCTTTGACCAAAGAAACAAAGTACGTACACGTGATGATTCACAAGCCAAAGGCAGGTCGTACGATGCTTATCGGACTCGGAAAGCGTACGGATCGTAAGGGTCAGAGCGTTGACACAGAGCAGTTCTGGGAGCTTTCAACACGAGAGGTTGAGCCAAACAAGTGGGTAGATGCCGTTTTCCCAGTTAAGGGAGCAGGTGGCATCGAAATCCATAGTCTTGTAGTTGTTGTCGATTGTGAGGACACCAACGGTATGAAAGATGATTTCCTTGCTTATATCGACAATATCGTCGTAAACAACGAGGCTTTCACAGCAACCAATCGTGAGGACTATCCGATGAATTATAGCAAGGATGCGAAGTGCTCACGTACTGATCGTGGACTCAAGGGTATCAGCCTTGGCGACCAGACATTCAACCTCTATAGCGACATTACCACATCAACTCCAGCTTACACCTACCTCAGCAAGCAGTCGTTCTTGGCTAAACCGGGTGAGACACTCAACCCAGCTGTTCAGTACAAGGGTGTCTGGATGCACAGCTATGTTTATCTTGACTTGAACAACAACGGCCGTTTTGAGCCAAAGGTAGAGGGCGGTCAGATTGTTCCAAATGCTGGCAACGAGTTGTTGGCTTACTCTTTCCTCGGTGGAGAGGATGAAAACTCTGGCTACAACAGCGCAGGAACAGAGATTTCTGGTAATGGTCGTAACACCCTCGTTATGCCTGAATTTACTCTTCCAAGCGACCTTCAGCACGGTTTCTATCGTATGCGTTACAAGGTGGATTGGAACTCAGCAGACGCAGGAGGTAGCATCGAGAACAACAACCATATCCTTAACAATGGTGGTGGTGCCATCGATGTGCGCCTGAATGTTCATGGCGACAATGTGAAGATTTACCAAGGTGCACTCAATGGTAAGGTTGTTGCAGAAGATGGTACTGAGCTGAACGGTATCTCTATCCCATTCGGTAAGCCTTACACTATCAAGATGAAGCCTGAACATGGCTTTAACTTCAGCGGTCTGAAGGTGCGCCACGGCTACAACCTCACTGGCGATAGCATCAGCCACGGCACCTATCAGTATGTTGACGAGCTGATTCCACGCGAGCGTTTCAATGCTGATGGAACCTTCACCCTCCCTGCTGAGATGATTGATGGTGACGTATCACTTGAGGGTATCTTCATTGATGCAAAGACAGCTTTGACCTACGAAGTTTATTTCAACAATGAGTTTGTCTATTCAACCGTTGTCAATGGTGCGAAGACTGGTGCTGTGACGATTCCTGAAGGACTTAGCAGAGACTACGTTGAACTGACAGCTGACAAGCAGACAATCACAAGTCTCCCAGCTACAGTACGTATTAATGCTACATGGACAGCCCCAATGAAGGTGGCTACACCAGCCGACACTACTTGGTATAACCTCAAGGTGAGCAACCAGCCAAGATGGGTTTCGTCAGGAAACTATACACCTAACGTTTACTTCATAGACGAGTCTTACATCACTACTGATTATGCGCTTTGGGCATTGACTGGTAATCCTTACAGCGGCTTCCGCCTCATCAACAAGGCAATGGGTCCTACAATGGTCCTCGCTTCGGCTTCTCCAAAGGGCTCTGCTAAGGCTGGCGGTAACACTTACGCTACCCTTCTGCCTGCTGACAACCTACCTGCTGGCTACACCAGTGACTGGACTGTGACAATAAGCCCAAATGATGATGAAGGTTTCTATATCTGTAATCCAGAGGGCTTCGGCTTGAACTATCGTGCTGACGGCAACCTCGCTTACTGGACAGGTGGTAAGGATGCTGGCTCAACCTTCGTTCCTACAGAGGTTAAGAAGACTTCTACTGGCATCCACGCGCTTATCTTCCAGAACGATTCAGCTACTACTTACGACCTCGCAGGCAAGACTGTTAGCAAGAGCCATAAGGGTGTTGTTATCCGCAATGGCAAGAAGATGCTCGTGAAGTGATTGCAAGTTGACGAGTTAGACAAGTGAACGAGTAGACAAGTGAACAAGTTGCTTGTAAAGAAGACAAAGTAACAGATGAACAAAGTTCTTTTGAGTAACAAGTTAGCAAGTAAACGAGTTGCTCGTGCTGAATTTCTGTTTTAACGTTCTGTGTCATCAATAACCTTTAGGTTTCTGTGCGCCCTATAGACTCTGTTTATCTGTGCTATCTGTGAGAAAATAAAGAAACAGCTACTCTATCAAAGTATTCTCTCACAAATGACACAGATGAATAGAATGATGTCATAGAAGTGCCGAAGGCACAAAGAGCAACAGAAATGTAGCGTACAGATTTTTAATAACTTTTGAGAACAAAGTGTCTGATGAACGAGATTTAAGTTAAATCTTTGAGTGATTAATCCTCCAACCTTTCCATAAAAAAGCAAGTTGATAAGTTTATTACAACTCATCAACTTGCTATGATTTAACTAAACTTGTCAACTAACAAAGTCGACTACCATCCCTTCTTTGTTTGCTGGGTCTGCTGGCTTTGCTGTGACTGCTGTGTTTTAGAATCGCTATTAACGCATACTGGGCGAATGCTATACATATTGTACTTAGGATTGTTACCACTTCCGCAGCCGTTAACAGTACCTGGATAGAGCCAGCCATTATTCATGTAGTAAGCTGAGAAAGCTGCTGCCTGTTTATAGTTACAACTATTCGCATTAGAAGTCCAGTAGTAAGCCTGACCGCCTGGACGTTGGAGACGTGGTGCACAATCGTTGTACTCAGTGTAAGCTCCAGCGAATGGGAAGAACACACCCTTATCAATATCCTCCTTAGAGAACTTCTTCATACGTGTGTTGCGGTTGTAATACTTACCTACAAAGATACCATTTGGACAGTTTGTTTTACCAATAATACAGCCGTTCTTATCGAGTACCTTACCCTTATTGCAAGTAGGAACGGTTGGGTCGAAGAGCACACCAACGATGATGTTGCAGCCCTCTTGATAATAACCTACATACTCACCAGTCTTTGCCATCAGCTTATCGAAGTCAGCCTTTGTAGGCATCACCCACTGACCATTAGAAGCATAGTAAGCAAGGTCGCCATAGCATTTATTCTCAATCACACCCTGAAGATTGCCCATGTGGTATGAATGATAACGTGAATAATCGTAGCTGTAATTATTCGCTGCTGCAATACTACCCCAACGGAAGTGGTCGAAAGCAGAGGTACTGAAAGCACGTGGGAGGAATTCTGGGCAGAGGTTGAAAGGATTAGAATTAGTATAGAAGTAATCCCAAGGCTGCTTAGCAAGTCTATAACATGGAACCCAACCCTCTACTCTTGTGCAAGGATCATACTGCAAGTTATACTTTCCCCATCTCTTTCCATCAATATCAACCCATGGACATGGTGATTTAGTAGCATTAATAGTATACTCATAGTATTTTGCCGCTTGATAATTTAGTGGTTCAGCGACTGTAGCATAATACCTATCTCCACTTACAGTTTCAATAACATAGGTAGGCTTGAACTTATCATCTGGGAAAAGTGCTACATAGAAAGTCTCTAACGGAGTATCAGCTGTTATTCTCAAGCTACCTTTAGGCTTCTCATAAGTCATCTTACCAGTAGCAAGATCAAACGTAGCCTCATCATAAACGTTCTGAAGAGTTACATGCTTAATATCGCTCACTGGTTGACCTTCAAAAACAACTTTAAGGCATAGAATCGTGTACTGACGTTGCAAGCGGAAGTTTGCCCATACATCTTTACCAGCTGCATTGACATTCTTCAACTTACCCCAAGCATAATCAAAATATCTAAGATTCTCCATTGTTCCGTTCTGTCTACGAACAACAAGCTCGCCCTTGTGATAGAGTGTGTTCTCTGATAAGCCTAATTCAACTTTACCCACATTCTCTCTATAAACATGTCTAAACGGATAGAAAAGGGCTAACTCATCACCCTCTTTCCAATGGATATCGCCCTTAAGATTAGATCTACGACCATCACTAATAGCAGTCAGATAGTCATATCCTTGAGGATTAGTTACGTTATAGGCAAAGAGTCGGTCACCTGCATTCCATGTAATTCCATCCGTCAGTGAGATATTTGTACGTGTCATAGGAGCATTGTCCTGCGACACAACAAACGAACGTGTTGATGAACCTGCAGTTGCTAAATGTTCTTCATTATTCTCAGATGAACAAGATATCAGACCAAGAACTGCTACACTAAGCAATAAAGAGTAAAGACTTTTAATTATCATGATTTTAAGTTTTTAGTAATTAATCAACAAATACTTTTTATTCTTCGTTTGAAGTAAAAAAGAATCCATTTGTTACTGACTTTGGAGTAGACTTGCTTGGATGTTTTGTACTACCACAATCACCACATCCTCCACCTCCTTTGTTTCCACCACCTTGATTACCACCACCAGGAGTGAAACCATCATTTTCCGCCGAAGGGCTTCCTGCTAATAAGTAGCCTTCATTCTCAACTTTTGTACACGTTGTGTACGGTTTCAAATAACTTTTCATATTCATTCTTATTTTTGGGTTATTTCAATTTTAAATTTTGGGGATTATAGGTTCTATATTTATGCAGTTTTTTCGAGCCAAGTTTTACCTGAAAATGTAACCAGATTTTACAAGTTAACTTACGAAAATCTCTCCCTATATATAAGAGGTATTATACGCAAAATCCAGATATACTATACGCATTTTTTTAAGTGTAACATAAAGTTTGACGAAGCAAAGATATACAAAAATCATATACACAATTAGATTTCTATTGATAAAAATAACTAATAAAGTTTTACGAATCTGACATTCTTAAATTACGTATTTTTTCGTGTTAAAGAGGCTTTCAAAACCGCAAAATCTGACTAAAATAAACAACCAAAATACAACATAAGTTAAGCGAAAAAGTAAGACTTAACTCCTTTAAGCCTAATATGTTTACGTGATAAGTGTAAAAATTATACTTTACGAGTGCTTTTTAAGGTAAAAACCTGATTAAAAAAGAGATATAAAAAACTTACTTTTCAACTCAAAAAGATAGTACTAAAAAGGGGCAAGTTTTACACATTATAAAAATACAGTTTTGCTATTAGCATTAACTTATATTCTTGTATCTTAAAATCTCAATAACAGAATTAGGCTAACAAATAAACAAGTCGACAAGTTGACGCGTTTCATGTTAAAAAGCATATAACTTACCTGCTTATTTAGGTACAACTCAAAAAACTTATTAACATCTAAGTATGTAAGTTTATGCATATAACTTGTATTTTTAATCCACAACCTAATTAAGACGACTGAAATATTTTTATTACCCAAACAACTTCATTACTTACTAATCAAACATCGCATTACAGCCCCCTCACCAGCAACTCTATGAGCAGATTAATCCTTGAATACAAATCTAATTGTTATCTAATAGTTATACAAAAAAACTCATACTGATGAGTTTTTCAATATAATATCAAAGTATTAAGCCACCCGATTTCTTTCCAATCTTGCAAACATTGGAAAGAATCTGCAAGTTTTCAGACTTAAATTGGCTACTATTGAATAAGAACACAACTAATATTACAATACTGCTATCTGATAAGCCTTAGATAGCACACCCTCTTATACTATCAATCTTTTAAAGAGGTAACACATTATTTTATAAAGGAAAGAATGATGTTAGCTACTCAGCACAATCGGTGCTTGCCAATAACACAAAACGTGCGAAGCAACAACACGGTATAAAGTGGACAAGTAGACGAGTTAACAAGTTGCTTGCGAAGAAGACAGAGTAACAAGGTTAACAAGTTGGACAAGTTAGACGAGTGGACAAGTTAACAAGTTGCTTGTGAAGAAGACAGAGTAACATAGTAAATTAACAAGCTGACAAGCTGACAAGTTGACAAGTAGACAAGGTAATTGTGAGAAGGAGGTATTTATTGGATAAGTCAGGTGAAAAAGAAAACGAGTGAACAAGTTTAAAAACTCATTCACTCGTCATCTAAAATATGTTCGTATGTTACTTTGTCTCACTTTGAAGTGGACGAGTTGACAAGTAGACGAGTAAACAAGTTACTTGTAATAAAGAAGAAATCTGTTCTCATGTTACCATGTCTTCTTCACAAGCAACTTGTTAACTCGTCCACTCGTCTACTTGTCAACTCTTCCTTGTAAGTCTTGGCTGCACATAGACCTCACCGATACCGCGGTAGGCACCCATGACTGGTTTAGAGTCAGAGAAACGGTTCCAGCCGTAAGAGGAGAAGGTTTGCTCAGAGGCGAGCTTCTGTGCTTCCTTGAAGACAAGGTTACCAGCATCGTCAATCGCCAGCATAATGCTCTCCTGCGTACCATTGATGGCTGTCTCGTGCTCCTTACTGAAGTCGTCGGCAACGACTACAGAGATAAGGTATTCGTAAACACCAGTCTGCACCTCGTTCTTCGCAACGACCTTACCGTTGGTCATCTTGAAGCCCTTACCAGGGATAAAGTCTACTGACCATGTGTATTTGTTATCAACGATGAAGTTCGCCTTGTTGTTGCCAGCAGCTTCGATACGGACGTCAGAGGTTCTCTCAGACAATGTACGATCAGCGTTACGCATCTTTGCTGTCTGCTTGTATTCGCCAACGAAGTCAGTCAATGAAGCCTGAACCACCTTCAACGAGTCAACTAAGCCCACCGCCTTAGCGATAACCCAGCCTACACGTGCCTTACCCGTTGTGTTCTCAGTCACCTTCACGCCAACCTCGTTGCCTTTCTGCTCAACGCTGATCCAGTCGCCCGTAGTGACATAGGTAACAGGAACGTTAGCCGTAGCAATCAGCGTCTTCTGTACAGCCTTGTCGTCGGTGAAGATATCCTCACCAGCAGGCAGACCGAAGGTGATACCCTCCTGCTGAACATTAAGGGTGATAGAGTCGCCCTGCACGTTCTTGATAACCAAGAGCGTGTTACGCGTCTGTGGACTGGTGTTAGTAGCAGCAGTCAACAAGAGCGTTTCAGCCTTCTTCGTAACCGTCAGCCACGCATCCTGCGCATAAGCTTGAGCAGGTTCAGAAGCCATCTTCACCTCATTCGTACCACCCACCACGTTAAACGCTGTCTGCGCCTTTACGACGTTCAATCCCACAGCGTATTCAGGCAGTTCGTTATTATCGTTGCTGCATGCCGTTCCAAGAACGGCAGCTGCAACGAGCATGAATATAGAAATATACTTCTTCATAATTAATTAATTTTCGTCATGTACTGGATATTTGGCAATGTGAAGGCAAATACGTAGTTGCCATCAGCATCGGTAACAGGCTGGAGGTCTTCGCCATAAGCCACACCGAAGAAGGAGTCAACGGCATGTCCTGTAATCTGACCACTGTCTTCAGCCTTTGCACGCTGCATATCTTCGTCCCAAGTAAAGAACAAACTACCCTTACCTTCACCGAAGAGTTTGCCCTCCTTCTGTGATGCAGGAATCATTACAATACCCGCTGGATACTTATAGGTTGGGTCGGTCACTGGCTGTCCAGGAAGCTCAAGACGTCCCGTTGCAGGGTCGTAAGTCAAGAGAATCTCATAGTTGATATTATTAATATTCAACTTACCCTTCAACGTATTGGCAACAGAACCCATCTCCAAGGTAAGCTTGATACGCTTACGCAGGTTCGTCTTCAACTGCCATTCGCCAACCCAGAAGTCAATACTCTTATGTGTCTTAGGCAAGAACTGAACGATTTTAAGGTCGTCCTGAGTCAGCGAGTGGTCAGCATCATTCCATGTGAAGTACTGATACTTCTTGTTACCGATGACGATAGGCTCACGGAGTGCGATACCCGTATTGGTAGTACAATAAGGCATCTCCCACGTTTTATCGCCTAAGGTAACGCTAAGACGTCTCACCTCTTGTGTAAGTGTTCCCTGTCCTAAGGTGTCATTACCCAAGATGAAGTCGTAGGTCTCAACGTTCATACCTTCCATTACCGTCACAAGCCCGAGCATATACTCCTCCCAACTGGTACCCTTTGGCAGACGAGTAAGCACCATCTCGTTGTGCCACTTACGTCCTTTCAAGAAGATACTATCGTTGGTTGCACGGAGGATAGAGAACTCATAGTCGCCCTGCGCACCGTCAGGACTACCCAGCCAAGTCTCAGCTAATGGGTGAATCACAGCATTATACTCATTGAATGACAAGGTAGGACCCAAGTCTTTCACCACATCATAGCCCGAAGTAGCCTTTGCCTCAACATCCTTCACGTCGCCCATAGCGG
Source organism: uncultured Prevotella sp. (assembly GCA_927910885.1). Taxonomy (GTDB): domain Bacteria; phylum Bacteroidota; class Bacteroidia; order Bacteroidales; family Bacteroidaceae; genus Prevotella. The sequence goes on from CAKMOD010000096.1 coordinate 34,778, forward strand.
TAACATGACCGTTCTTGAACTTCAGCAACAGCGTGTAACCACCGTAGCTATAGTTCTTTCCCGTATAATACTGCATTACCCAACCATCCTCTGACGACTCTAAAAGTGCCTTATAATCAGCAACCTTCTTCTCAATTCGTTCAGCCGCAGGGAGGTCGAAAGTGGTCTTATCGTCATGCAGACACGATTGCAAAGAAAGTGTCAGTACGATAGCCATGAATAGTAAATATACCTTTTTCATTTGTGTATTCATTTACTTTTGTCAGGTTCTGAACTTAGTCCCTTAATGCTGAGTCTAAGTCAGAAACCCTTGTTTATTTATTTATTGATAATATGCACACTCACGGCTCTGTTAGTTGAGCGTGTTCAAATCGAGTGTACCAATCTTTCCACCTCTTCTGAGGATTGCAGTGCGCAACACTTCGATATCAACATTCCAAGAGTTACGCATATATTCGCGAATCATCTTGAGCTTTCTGTTGATGATGCTACCGCCCTTGCTACCTGCATTCTTCATGATTGTAGCCCAATCCTCTGGCGTACTGGTCACATAGATAGAGTAAAGTTCGGCGATATCCTCAGCAGGATTCTCCATAGAGTAAGCCGAAACGAAACCCATGCTCTGCGCCTTCTTGTCAGGGATAGAAGTCCAGTTACCACTTACGTAGTCAGAGCGTGAGATGTTATCATACGACTCATCGTAAGGCTTCTTCTGATTAAGAATGTGCATGAACTCATGGTGCATCGTGTGGAAATAGTAGTTATTCATACTACCATAGTCCTTCAGCTGGTCATCGGTAAGGGCATTTACCTTACCTAATCTTACCTTATAGCCACCCTCAGCACTACCGATTACCTCCGTACGATAACGTGTGTAACCCGGAGTACCTGTCACTAAGATGATACGTGGGGCATTCTCCTTGATGAAGTCAAGTCCGACGGTCTCTGCATAAGCATCAAACCACATATACTTTGTGAGGATCGCTAACTTCACCGTCTTTGCAGAGTCAGCAGGAACGAAGTTATAAGCCTGCTCGGTCTCCTCTGTCTTCAGACGATACTGGAACTCTATATTATAAGGCATGGTGTAGTTCTTATACAACCACTGGTCAAAGGCATTGCGCTCCACAGCCTTCGTTGAGAAGATAGAGTCACCGCTTATCTTGTCATCACTACATGAAGACAAGATTGCGCCACAGCTGACGATAGCAATTGCAACCAAATATAAATACTTTTTCATAACGGCTCGTTTTAATTATTACGTGGGTTAGGTGTCACACCCGCTGATATTACGTCCTGTGGCAACTGAATAGCTAAGCGTGGGTCACCAACCTTCATAGAGTCGGTTACGGCAGTAACAGCCGACTGCACATCAACCTTTCTACGATACATTGTGATACCATAACGCTTAACATCCTGCAAACGGAAACCCTCATGGATGGTAACCAATCGCTTCAACTGTAAGAGACACTGCAAGAGAGGTTCCTGTGTGGTAGCCTCAACAGTGAACAATGGATTGAGCTTCTTCTTTGGTGTTGGCTTTGTTGATGTGTAATAAGCCATTGAACCATAGAAGTCCTGAATGTCTGCCATTGTGAGCTGCTTTCTATTCTTTGAGAAGACAGTCAACTCGGTGTTGATGTCCTTCAATGCCTTGTCATACTGACCTAAGAGGGCATAAGCCTCAGCACGCTCAAGCAGTGTAATATCTGTGCTGAACACAGCATACTCACCGTAAGGAATACCAATCTCTGCTGTTGCATCAATTACCTTTGGTACGTATGGAAGCTTGCGCAAGCAATACTTTGATACACCATTATTATAAAGAACAGTATAGTTAAGCGTTGAACCGCTATCACCCCATGGACCCGGAGCCTGCAAGGTTTCGTTCTTGCTAATCAATTCGCCATGCGCATATTTGCTACCAGCCTGAATAGGAATACTGATAACTCCCCACTGTGAAGGAACTGGCAACAACATAATGTTCGCATTGTTGCTTGCATTCACGAAGGCGTTTGGCTGTACGTTACCACTTGGACCCAAGCGGTTCCATTCTGCCCAGTTGCGGAGAATGTCTGCTGGCTGATCGCCCAATACCATGTTAGCATACTTCACAGCCTTGTCATACTTCTGTGCATAGAGATAGAAGCGAGTGGCGAAAGCGTAAGCCGCCTGCTTGGTGAAGTGGAACTTAGGCTTCGCATACTTTGTACCGACAAGAGCAATACCCTTCAGCATGTCTGCCTCAATCTTCTGATAAAGTTCAGCTAATGTACCACGCTCTATCAGTCGACCAACAACCTTCTCTGGCTCTGTTGGATAAGGCAAACCCAACTCTTTGGCAGCCGTAGTCTTGTCGTAAGCCTGACAGAAGACGGTTGACAACTGGAACATTGAGAACGCTCTGCAAAGCAAGGCTTCGCCCAACTGTGCACGATAGTCTTCCTCTGACTGCGCATCCTTGACAGTACGCTCAATGTATTCAATTGCCTCGTTACAAGCTGAGATAGCTGCATAATGCGCTGACCAAAGCTGATAAGGGGTCTCCGTATTGCTCACGTCGTCAATATCTTTCCACTGATAAGCCTGCTCTTGGAATCTGTCGAAGGCACTCCATGTACTATGCAACTGCTCGTCAGTATTGTCCGAATACATCTCTGTGAGGTAAGCTGGGTGCGCTTGTGGATAAGCGCTTACCAACAACTGGCTCACCTCCGTAGGGTTCTTGAGGTCCATGCGGCTGTCTGGATACTTGTTAAGGAAATCGTTACACGATGTAAGTGCAAGCGAAATCGCAGCCACTGGCAGGTATATAATATATTTTTTGACTTTCATCTTCATAAGTTTTAAAGTCCAAGTTTTACTGTTAGCGTAAATTGTTTTGGCATAGGCGATGCTACACCACCCACATTATAGAACTCTGGGTCCTGACCATTGAGTCGCTTGTCAGCATAGAGCAGGAAGAGGTTGGTAGCCTGAAGCTTCAACGATACGTTCTTGATCATGCTGCTCTGGAACATCTGTGCAGGGAAGTCATAGCCTAAAGAAATCTCTTTGAGGCGGATGAAGTCGCCCTTTGCAATACGTGCATCGCTGTAGTTATAGGCGTTGTAGCCCAAGCGAACATTGGTGTTTGCCATGTACTGGCTCTTAGAAAGAATACCGGGAACATTGGTCTCTTTCTCCTCACCTGCTGCCATCCAACGGTTCTTGAAAGCATTGGTCATGGAAACGAGGTCGTTGTAACGTGCACGGAACTTAGGATCAAGACGTACGACGTTACCGAAGGCATAAGTGAAGAACACGTTCAGACGGAAACCACGATAGCTAAACATATTGCCCACAGAACCTGTATGCGTTGGATCAGTTGGACCTTCATACTTTAAGAAGTCGGTCTTTGTACGCTCTTGGAAGTTGATATCGTCGGTTGTCACCTGTCCCTTCTCGTTGAGTACCATTGGCATTCCCTCGCTGTTCAAGCCCACGAATGGGATTGAGAACAAGGCACGAGCAGGATAACCCTTCTTAGCAAAACCATTACCGCTTACTAAACTCATCACGTTACCTTGGTTGAAGAGCTTTGTAATCTCGGTCGTTGCGTATGAATAGATGAAGCTGGTTGTCCAAGAGAAGTTCTTCTTCTTGATGTTAACAGAAGAGATACTCAACTCAAGACCATTAGAATTCATCTCGGCAACATTGGCAGCACGGATAATCTCACCACCCAAACCAGCGGTAATCATCGGACCAATTTCGTCGAAGTTTCTACGTGTGTAGTAGTCGAAGGTGATACCTAAGCGATTGTTCCACAGTGAAGCATCGAAGCCAAGGTTCAACTCGTTCTTCTTCTCGTATGTAAGGGTTGAGTTAGCCAACTCGCTCAGTTCAAGCTGTGGCTCCTGATCTTCTGCAAAGAGACGGAAAGGAGTTGAAGCGGTGATGATAGCGGTTGAGTTGCTATAAGAAGCATCTGGAGGTGTACCCGTAAGACTGTAAGAGGCGCGCAAGGTAAGCTTATTCAATGGAGAGAGCTTGTTAAACCAGTTCTCCTCATGCACGTTCCATGCACCAGACACGTTCCATGTTGGCATCCAGCGTGCGCTTGAGTTACGACCCATCTGGTTTGAACCCTCATAACGAAGCGTACCATTGAATACGTAACGGCCCTGATAGCTGTAAGTTGTGTTACCATAGAAGGCTACACTGCGTGAGTTGGTTGGGTTAATAGTATAATAGGTATTGCCCGACTCCAATGCACGCTTGAAATACTGATAGATATAGAATGGTACCATACCAGCATCATAACGCAGACCGGCACCCTCGAAGGCATTGCGCTGACGTTCAATACTCTTCAACTCCATACCACCAAAAAGGTTCACGATATGCTTATCGGCAAAGGTGCGGCTATAGTTTGCGGTTGCACGAATGTCATAATCGCTCATGCGGTTATCGCCCTTATGATACAAACCACCGTATGGCAACACGGTCATTGGCAACACGTAAGGATTATTTGGGTCCTTATAAAGATACTTGTTGGCATCGCGGATAATTCCGTTTGACATCGCACGATAAGCCAATGCCTGATTAGAATTGTCCTTCACAAAATGCTCCTGTGTAGAAGCCATATACTTGAATGCACCCAAGAGTGACAACTCCAAACCCTTGACAGGCTTATACTTCAATTCCAATTGGAAACGAGCATCGAGCGTGTTGAGGTCGATATAGTTGTTATTCAACTCGTTAAAGATGTTGAATGGTGCATAATTCGCTACGTAGGTTGCTGATGGGTCAAGTACACGTGAGGTGTTGCTTGCGTAGGAATAAGGGTTGATATCGAAGTCACGCTTCACCTCACCACCTACTACGTCAACGTCCTGACCAAGTGTTCCCGGTGCACGCTGCTTACGATAAGCCGCACCACCAATGAGGTTCAACGACAGCTTGTCTGACAAGTGCTGTGTGAGGTTTACATTGAGCGTATAACGGTTTACGTTGCTCTGCTTATACCATCCCGGGTCTAACAATGCACTGAACGATGCATAGTAGTTTGATTTCTGTGTACCACCGCTCAAGCTGATAGAGTGGCTCTGCATAATATTAGATGAGAACAACTCCTTAAACCAGTTGGTATTGCGGAACTCTGCACGCTGGAGATAGCGGTTGCGAGCCTCTGTGGTGTTCTCCAAAGCAAACTGACCAGTGTTAGCATTGTACTTGTTAATCAACTCGTACATCTTTCCATATACACCATACTCGCTACCATTGAGTACTTCTGAGAAGTTCAGCCAACCTTTGTCTGCCAACTCTCTGTAGATACCCATCTGCTCCTTTGAGTCGAGGATATCGAAGTTGCTGTAAGAGGGTACAAGACGAGTAGTGAACTCACCTGTATAGCTGATGTGTGCCTGTCCCTGCTTACCTTTCTTGGTAGTAACAACAATCACACCTGCCATCGCACGCGCACCATAGATAGAAGTTGCCGAACCGTCCTTCAGAATCTGGAAACTCTCGATGTCATCGGCATTAAGACCTGCTATCGCAGAAGAGATAAGCGTCTCTGGATTACCTGATGCCAAGTCGTCTGCACCGACATTGGCTGCGTCTTCCATGATGACACCATCGACAACCCAAAGTGGCTTACTGCTACCATAGATAGAGGTGGCACCACGGATACGAATCTTTGGTGACGTACCGAAGGTTCCGCTGACGTTCTGAACAGACACACCCGCTGCCTGACCTTCAAGCGAACGGCTGATATCTGCCACACCACTCAGGCGTGCCTTCTCAGCATCAACCTTGTCCGTAGCACCCGTAAAGAGACGGCGGTCGGTGCGGGTAAGACCCGTCACAACAACCTCGTTCAGTGTCTGAGTGCTTGACTTTAGCACCACCTTCATGTCGGTTGTACCCTTCAGCGTCTGTGATGCCATACCGATGTAACCCACAGTGATCTGAGGATTAGCAACGTCAGTGGTAAGCGAAAACTTACCATCAACATCGGTTACTGCACCCGACTTGGTGCCCACTACCATAATGGTAGCACCGATAACGGGTTCGTTATCTTCGGCAGCCACTACGGTACCCGAAATTTTAGTTTGTGCCAATGCTGCGCTTACGTACATAAACAGCATGGCAAAACACATTAGTAACTTTTTACTCATAAACTTTTTGCTATATTTAGTCTGATATTATTTAATGCGGTTATTAAAACTCTTTTCTGTCCGATTAAAGGACAAACAAAAACGCTCTCTTGCGTCTTTCACACTTAGCCATTATACAAAGTCATAGTATGAAAACATCTACATTTTTAACAAACTTACAATACATACATATTATATTAAGATGCAAATTTAGCAAAAAATATTCAAAAAACAAGTTTTAATTGCATTTACAAGATAGTTTATACTCAATTAACGGGTGAACGAGTTGACGAGTGAACGAGCTGATTAGTAGACAAAGTTTTCAAGTGGACGAGTTAACAAGTTGTTATAGACAGGGTAAATAAAAGACAGGGTAACAAATGAACATGTTTTAAGTAGACGAGTTAGTCAGTTGCTTGTAAACAATAAAAGACAAAGTAACAGATGAACGTTTTTTGTGACGAGTTTTGAGTGCACAGGTCAGCAAGTAGACAAACACTCGTTAACTCGTAAATTTGTTACTCAAAGAACTTTAGTTCAT
>CAKMOD010000097.1 GCA_927910885.1 uncultured Prevotella sp.
ACTTAGAGATATTTGAGTTTTAAGTTAGCTGATAATTCAGCTAAGTCTTCTGCACATGATATTGGGCTATGGTTACTTAAGAGTACCGCCTTTGTGCTTAACATAAAAAAGGCTGAAGTTCGATTGAGAACTTCAGCCATATATAGAAAAAAGGAATCTATAAATAGTTTTACTCTGCTATATACATTCAGTTTTGGCAAAGGGTTTAGAAGCTATAACCCAGATGAACCATTAATGCATCTACACCATAATTGGCAAAGGCATGCTGGTAAGCTACATCGAGTTTGAGGTTTTTTGTCTGTCCACCAGCACCAAAGGTTATGGCATCTGAAGCCTTGTTAGCACATTGATAACCCACACGTGCGGATAGCATCTTGTTGTAGGTGTATTCTAAACCAGTACCAACCAACGTTTCATGGGCATCCTTAGGTGTAAAGTAGCGAGTTGAAAGTGCATAAGTCAAACGATGCTTAGGCGCAACGTTGACTTGCCAATCTCCACCAATCACCACCGATGTAGGTAGACTTTGAGGGATACCCGTATTGTTAAACTTCACAGCTTTACCAAAGTCCATCAGTCGGGCACCCAGAGTAAGAGTTGAATTCATGTTCTTAGTCACTGCAAACGGCAGTTGGTAGGCACCGCCTAATGAGAAAGTCAGTGCGTTGGTGCTCGTAGCAGAATGACTATGTACATAGGTAGCAGTGGTATATACAGCCACATGCTCTGTAACGGTGAACGAATAACCCATGTCAAGTGTGAGGTCGTAAGGCGAAATGTTGTTGGTAGCACTTGTAGAACCCACAACTGGAACAGTCAGTCCACCCAAGTAGCGCATACCAGCCATTAAGGCTGACCGATTGTTGAATCGGTAGCCCGTTGCAAAATTATATTGTATCAGTCGTCCCGTGTCGGTCTTAGGCTGTGCTTCAAGCGAAGCCTCTGCTGAGAATTGTGTCTCACCAAAAGATAGGGCAGCGGGGTTAGAGTAGATAAACATCTGGTTGGTATTGCCAAGCTGTGTCGCACCCATTGCCGCGCTTCTTACATCAGGTGTGCCTTCGAGTATAGGGAGAATGCGACTTTGTGCCGTAACTTCCATCGCCAGGCAAGAGCCCAGTGCGACAAGTACCATTGATATCTTATTCATAACGTGTTGTTTATTTCTTGATAAAAGTATGTTTGCTTGTTAGTCGCTCGGTTTTGAGCAGCAGATAGTAGGTCCCCGGAGCAAGGCGATCGATACCTAAAGTCACTTCGTGTGTAGTAGCATTAGGTGTTAATTTTTCGTCGATCAGTTTCTGACCACGTAAAGAGGTTACTATTGCTTGTACTTGTTTTACTTCGCTACGCATAAGCGCCTTGATGTAACTATGTGCTGGGATAGGGTAGATTACATGAACGTCAGGAGCATTCTTATCCGTTACGCGCACTTTGATGGTTGTTGAGGTACGTTTACCTTGATCGTTAGCGGTTATGGTGATTGTGGCTTCACCCTTTCCTGCTGGTGTAAGCGTAAGCATATTACCTTTTACGGATGCCTTTACAACAGATTCATTGCTTGTTGTAGCAGAGAATTGCATTTCGTTGCCACCCATAGCCTTGAAGACATTTGCCAGACTGATTTGGGCTGCTTCTCCCTGTTCGAAAAGTGACACATCGCTAAGTGTACTTATAAGTTGTGGAGCAGTGTGCGCAACAACTTTATATACAAAGTTCTGTTGTGTCTGTCCGCCAATCTGGTCGGTAAGCGTAATACTAAATTCGTAAGTACCCGTTTTCTCAACCTTGATAAGCAAGTCGAAATTGTTGTCAACACGCTTCAACTCAACGCCTCGAGGTAGCTCCGTGGTAGTATAAGTCCATGTGTGGCCGTCTTCATCCTTTACTGGTAGTATCTTATGGTAGTAAGGTTGTGTGTCGAGCAGTACCAATGTGTCGGCAATAGTTGTACTAAAAGCAGGCGCATGGTTGAGTCGTGTAGTGAAGTTAGCCGTGACTTCAGGTGACATATTATTGAAGCGGTCGTATGCAACCATCTTTACAACATAGTCAGTACCTGTTTCAAGTTCGGTAAAGTTTTCCTCCATCGGTGTACCTACAGCCAATTCGTAAGAATAGCGTGTAACTGTTTGTACAGGTTTAGAGAGGTCGTCTTTCTTAAAGAGCTTGATACTATATGCAAATGCTGTATGTTCTGGGTTCAAGGCATCTTCGTCAGCTGTTACATTCCATGTGATTTGTGCATCGTAGTAGCCATGGATAGCATCGGTAGACCAGTCAGTCACGTTAAGTACAGGAGTCTCAGGCTTAATCGTTTCAGGGTCAGAGAGTGCAAAGTTAGCATCAATATAACCTATTCCCATTTTCCCAGCAAGGTTAGCATCAGTCTTTACAGCGTAAGGACTGCTTGCCTTTACAGCATTCAGCAAACGTTGGCGTAAATCGGTGTTGGTGAAGTTAGGATTAGACTTGCCAAACTTTGATACTACCAGTGCAGCCACACCCGATACGTGAGGCGCAGCCATTGACGTGCCTTGTGCGAAGGCATAGTTGTTATCTGTAGGCAAAGTGAAGTCCGTATTAGGATATTCACCTGTAAATTGCTGGTCGAAGTTTGCTGGTACAGTACTCAGTACGCCTCTATAAACTTCATTTGAATTGGTAGTTCCACCAGGAGCAAGCACGTCAACCCATGGTCCTTTGTTCATGTAGTCGGTAGGTGTGCCAAGGCTATTGAAGGCACCTACAGCCAACACACGTGGATAGGAAGCAGGAATCATGTCAATATCGTATTGCGAATCGTTACCTGAAGCAAAGACAACGAGTCCTCCCTTCATGTAAGCATTTGGCTTCTTGTTGCCCTGTGGGTCGCATCCTGCAATGTCAGTGAAGTAATCTATACCCTCTTTAAGCAAGTCAAATTGTGTCTTAAAGATGTGTTGAAAGTTAGCATTGTTAAGATATTTTTTACGGTCGAAGGCATAACCCCATGAGCAGTTACAAACAGAAGCCCCGTTTTCGGCAGCAAATTCAAAAGCTTTAACGATGTAAGCGGTAGAGGCTGTCTCGTTATATCCATCGCGTCCGTATATCTCACAGCTCATTAGTCGTACACCCGAATTGGCATCACCATTACCACCAGCGACACCACAGACGCCCAATCCGTTGTTGTTACGTGCAGCAATGGTTCCTGCTACGTGGGTACCATGTCCGCCTGCAATAATAACATTGGGGTCACCACTTCCTTTCTCGGCAGCATAGAAGTTGCGCCCATGGATTGTAGCACCTGTAACTGGGTCTACACCCTGCCATGCTGAAGCAGACAAGTCCTCGTGTTCAAAGTCGATACCTGAGTCCATTACTGCCACTACGACATTGGGGTCGCCTGTTTCTTTCTGCCAAGCAGAGAAGAGGTTGATGTCGGCACCCTCCTTAAAGGTGGCGTATCTGCTGATAGTTGTTGTGTAATGCCATTGATATTGTAAGTATGGGTCGGTGAAGCCCAGATATCCTGTACCATCATTAGCAGGTCTCAGACTTCTTGGATTGATAGGAGTACGCGTTGGTGAGGTGTATTTCACCTGAGAAGGAGCAACCTGAACGTTGCCATGTACCTTCTCAATTGCTGGGTCACGTCGTAGCTCATTGATTACTTGTTCAACGCTTTTAGTACTATCGAACCTTACGATAAACCATCGGTCTAAGCCCCTGGCACGTTTAAGGTTGGCATAGTCATTATTCATATCAAACACCTGTTCCACTTTTACGTTCGTGTTTTCAAACACTTTAGCACGTGTTACGCTTTGTGATGCTGCACGTGTGGTGGGGGTATGGTTGGCTTTTAGTTTAATGAAAGCCAGTCCCGGTTGCCAAGGAAAGGTTTCGTTGACAGATGATTGGGTTGCATCGGTATTGGCTTGTGTAGGTAGTATATCATCGCTACATGCCGAGAATAAGCCCACAGCCAATGACATGCAAGCCGTCGCGTATATCTTTTTAAACTGTTTCATAGGATTAGTTGTCTATAAGTTAAGGGTTTTCTTGATTTGGTCTACATAATGCTTACTCTTATAGTATGTGATGACCGTGCGCGTTTCCTGTGGTCGCATATCAATAAGGTCAGCCTCACCACGGAAGAAAGTAACAAAGCCATTACCATCGCCACGGAAGAAAGTGTAACCTTTATCTTCGATGACGTTTCTTATACTTACTGGCAAGGTATATGTGTACCATTCGTAAACGCCAGGAGTACCTTCCTGCTCACGATTATATATAATATCACTACCCATATAGAACATGTGGCACAAACCAATGGTTCCACTTAGTTCGGCATCAGGAACTAAACCTGCGTCAAGATCTTCAGGAGTTGCTCCTTGCCAGTTGAAATAGTAAATCACATTAGACAAAGAACCATTCTCATAGCTGGCATTCTCGGGTACGAAAAGCAGTCGTGAATACTTGCAGAGAGGGTCTTCGGTTGTAGTGGTGATTTTCTCATCATTGAATTCGTTGTTGAAGTCGGGTTTCATACCGCGTTTTTTCTCAAACTCAATGACCTCCTTGAGCTTGAAGTTCTTGTTATGCAAAAGGCTGGATCTGAACACAGGGAAGCTTGTAATCTTACCATTACTACCCAACTTTATGTTGTTCGAACTCACAACATACTTCATACATGCGCTTTTATATATACCACCATACATCTTAAAGTTCATCGGATCATTGTAAACGTGCATTAAACGGGTTACATCTTCCTCTTCACAATAGTATTGTGTTTCGGTTTCCATGCGCTGTTTGTTGCCAAGCATGAAGTTGTTTTGTTTTAGCCAAGGGTCGTAAGACTCTTTCTGGAATGTCTGTCCCTTAGGAGCTTTGAGCCAAGCACTAAAAATCTTCTTGGTCGTGTAGTTAGGCATATAGAATATTCGTGGTGACTGTTCACCAGGCGAGTGAAAAGCATAATATATCTTATCAACATCCTCCTTGAACGGCAAGAGAGAATCTATCTCGAATGCTTTATCTCGGCTATTGTTTCTTTGTGCTTCAAGTTCAGTTACACGCGCCAAGTCAAAGTTTTCGATATCCCAAACAGGGAATTGGAACTGTACGTATCCATTCTGGGTTACATTCAATAAGAAATGCTTGTTACCATTGTGAGGAAGAGTTTCTCGCTTCGGCTGGTTTGTGCCCATTGGCTGTTGCGTTCGATGGCAGTGAGACTTAGTTTCAGCTTATGTTGCTTGATGTCTACCTCATAAGTAAGCCAGTCGTTTTTCTCTTTATCAACCTGCTCTACACGCCAGTTATCCGAGTTAGAGAGAACGTTCAGCTCTACGGCTGTATGTGCTTCATGGCTGAAGATAGCCGTTCCATTACTACCCTCTACGGTGATGTAAGGTTCAGAACCAAACTGGGTGATGTCAAGTACTTGCTTACCATTAGGCGTAATAACTACTACTTGCGCTTTGCGTTCATCAGCTCCTTCGTTGGCTGAGGCTATAAGTTCAAGCATATTCCCTACTTTCTTAGCAGAGAGCCAGTCACTATATGTTCCATTCTCCACTTGCCATTCGTCGCCAAGAGCAGCCATATCAACCATCTTAGTCTCACCTTCCTGATTGAAGGTGAAGGTCTGGGTCTCACCTTGAACAAACTTTTCAGCTCCACCTAAGGTAAGGTCCTTTTGGCATGCGCTTGCCAATGCAACAATGATGAGCAAGGCGCATAGTCTTATATTCTTATACATAGCGTGTAATTTATTTGTTTGCGTATGTCTCATTGTAGTTCTCATCTGGGATTTTGTACGATGTTAGGATTAATTCTAATTTCGTTTTCAGGGATTGGCCATACAAACATCTTGTTGTCGGGCTGTATGTTCACATTGAAGCCAGGAGCATAGAAGGTTGCTGGAACTTGATAATAGCCTTGTGCACCTTGGAAAGAACGCTTAGAAAAGCCCTGCTTCCAGCGGCGTAAATCCCAGAGTCTGAAACCCTCAAAAGCCAATTCACGAGCACGTTCAGCCTTTATCTCATTGTAGAGTTCGTCGCCAGTAGCACTGGTTGTAGGTACTCCTCTCGATGTTCTCAATATGTTAAGATAATCTTGTGCATCAGCTTCGTTTCCCAACTTATAGGCTGCTTCTGCCACGATAAGATACTGCTCGGCAATACGGAAAGGCTTAGGAGCTTGATTACCATTAGGAACATATCCTCCCCAATGGGTACTGGTGAGGTTAGCATAGCTCGGGTTACCCTTGAACTTAGAAACGACATAAAGCTGTGTAGACACATTCTTGTCATTTACGGTAGTACTAACGAATTCAAAGAGAGCCAGTGCACGATGATCGGTTTCGCTTGAAAAGAGATCATTTATGACTTCTCGTGTAGGAACATAAGGTGGTTTATTGTAGTCAGCAACCCTATCTGGCTGTTTTGACTCGTCCCAATAGGTTGTTGTAGAGAGGTCAGCACCATAGAGTGAAGTAACCGTTGGCACCTCATTTTCTTTTGCTACGTATGGTTGCCAGATTTGTTCTGTACCCTTATCATAGAACCACATCTGCGCGAAAGCATCTTCTTGCGGGTTGATTTTTCCTTCGCTATTTACAGAAGAAGTATAAGGTGCAATGAGTGGATAAGTATTTTTATTTATCAATAGTTTAGCTTCTTGATAAGCCTTGTTCATGTCATCCATATAAAGGAAGACGCGTGCACGTAAAGCTCGCACAGCATCAGCACTTATTTCACTATTCCCTGCCTTTGTTTCAACGGAAGCCAAGTAGGTTTCTGCTTGATTTAAATCGTCTAATATTTGCTTATATGTTTGAGTGTTATTAGCTCTTTGGGGCTTATTTTGGTTCACTTCTCCTGTTTCCAAAACTACTCCCAAGTCTTTATCAGCTGTAGCAGCATTGTAAGGCATACCCCATCTTAATGCCAAGTTAAAGTGATAGAACGCTCTGGCAAAGTAGGCATCACCAAGATATTGGTTTTTCAGCGACTTCTCTGCCTCTGTGACATTCAGTTTAGGAAGCTTTGTCAGTACCACATTGGCATCAACAAGTGCCGAATAATATGAGTGGTAGATTTCTTGTAGTACGTTACTCTCAGGCAATAAGGTCCATCCATGAAAGTCTCCATAGAGGTTTCCGAAAGCAGCATGGGCATTAAGCATGTCTGCCTGTGCCTCTTGTGGCAGTACATACCCCCCTCCAAACTTACCACGAAGTGTGGAGTAAATACCATTGTCCCATTTAGCAGCGTCTTGCATATTAAGAAACGAGACGTTATAATCAATGAAGTCTGCTGGTTCGCGGTCAAGATTACAACCTTGAAGTATAGTCGCAAAGGCAAGCAAGCATAAATATATCTTCGTTGTTTTCATTTTTTTATTCATTAGTTGACGGTTGTTATTAGAGTCCAATCTCAACACCTACGCTCATCTGTTTGGTGTTTGGATTGACACCATACGAAACATTGCGATTTACTTCGGGGTCGATACCTCTGAATTTGGTAAATGTTAGCAGATTTCTACCCGTGAAGAACACTTTAGCAGAGCGTATGATATTTTGCTTTCCAAGGCTTTTACGTGGAATGTCATAGCCTAAGGTGAAATTCTTTAAGCGCATGAACGAAGCATTCTCAAGCATTTTCGAGTCGAGGTAAGTACTTTGGTGATTAGGCTGGCGTACCCATTCCAAAGAAGGGAACTCGGCATTGTCACCAGCTTGTTTCCAGTAATCAAATAAACGGTGTGAACCATTATAGTTGCCTTCACGATTACGGATATGATAATCATTCTCATAGAACTGCTTATCCATAGAAATCATGTGCTTACCAAGGGCAAAGAAGAAATCGGCATTCATATAGAAGCCTTTCCAATAAGCTGATATGCCCCAGCCACCTGTAACTGGTGTGTAGGCATTGATGCCTGTGTTTTGGCTGAGCGAGGTAGTATATTCAGACACTACATCGTTATCGTCACGACGGGTTTGATTTAAGTCGGTTCCTGGATTATACCATTCTGGTACACCAGTATCCTTGTTGACACCCTTATAAAGTGGAAGAACGAAGGTTACTGGTTTCCCCACAATATATGCTAACTGCCCGCCTGGTTCTTGCCATGACTGTCTTCCTTCAAAGAGTTCAAGCACTTTGTCACGGTTGTAGTTAAAGTTTACGTTGGCAGAAACGCCCCAATCACGACCACGAAGGATATCGGCACTTACCTGTAAGTCTATACCATGGTTGAGGTAACGGCCTGCATTTTCATACCGAGTGGCATACCCTGCGCTACCTACTGGCATACCCGATGTATAAGGTAGAGGTACTTCGAAGAGCATATCACTGGTGATTCGGTTGTAATATTCAAGGTTAAGGTCGAATCTATTGAGCATACGAGTCTTCACACCAATTGTGAATTTGCTTTGGTGTTCCCATCCCAAGTCAGGATTACCAAGGCTAATGAAGCCCAGACTCATGCCACCTTTCTTCTGTCCTACCTTTCCTACATAGGATGATGTACTGTAAGGAGGAATTGAGGAGTTACCTTGTGTTCCGTAACTGGCTTTGAAATCAAGTTCGTTTAACCATGAAACGTCTTTCAAGAAGTGTTCACTCTTAGCTTTCCATAGCAAACCTACAGACCAGAACAGACCATTGCGCTTATTTCGGCCAAAGCGTGAAGAAGCATCGTTACGAAGAACCCAATCGATGAAGTAACGCTCAGAGAAATCGTAAGACAACTGAGAGAAATAGGAAAGAAAGGCGTAGCCATTCGTATCTTCACCAACCGACTTGTTTTGGGTTACGTTATTAAGCAGGAAAAGGCGGTCGTCTAAGATGCCAGAACCTGATGCTGAGAAGTTATCATCTTTATAGTTGGTATATTCATGACCGAGTAATGCCGTAAGATGATGCTCACCAAAGCTCATGTTATAAGCAGCAGTGTTTGTGATGGTGATGTTAGATGCCATTGAATAAGCGCGTTCCGAACTACCATTGCCGTATGCACGATAATAACTTGGTAGCGTACGCGAGCGGCTGTCTCCATAGTTTAGCTCCAAACCAACAAGCGAACGTACTGTAAGATTTTTTATTGGTGTGAGCGTTAAGTTACCATTGGCAGAAAGAATGAAAGCATTAGTCTTCGCAGGATTGGTAGATATCACGTGCTTAGGTGTTGCCAAGTCGAGCAGTGGAACACGTTCGAGTTCCAAACCAGTGTTAGGGTCGTAAGGAGAAGCAAAAGGTGCGTTCATTGCTGCTAAACCTCCGCCTACGGCATTGTTGTTACCAAAAGGAGATACGCGGGTGTCAGCATACGAAACCTGTGTGTTGACGTTTGCTTTTGCCCAGTCTGCAAGATTTGCATCAACATTAATACGACCGAATGCCTTTTTATAGCTTGAACCCATACGCAAGCCTTCTTGACTTAAGGCACCACCAGAGAGATAGTATCTTACACCTGTGGAACCACCCGATACTGATACGTCAGCAGAATACATTGGTGCAGGCTGATACACATATTTATACCATTGGAAGTCGGTCTCTTTAAAATACTTTTCCTTAAAGGTCATTATCTCCGCTTCACTATAAATACCTGTCTCCTTATAATAGCGTAATAGTTCAGGGCCTGACATCAGCTGATCAAAATAATCGGTGTTAGCCAAAGACGAAACTGCATATTGTGCTCTTAGCGTTACGGCTGGACGTGTTTCTGTCTTACCACGCTTGGTGGTTACATACATTACACCATTGGCAGCACGAGCACCATAAATAGAAGTTGCAGCAGCATCTTTGAGGAACTGAACGCTCTCAATATCGTTTTGATTCATTGACTGAAGCACAGCCATACTGACTTGCATACCATCGAGAATGACAAGCAAACCTGTTCCTGCTCCCAAAGAACCTTGTCCGTGCAAAGACATTGATAGGCGAGCAGATGGCTCACCTGATGATGAAAAGACCTGCAAACCACTCACTTTGCCCTGAACGGCGTCCAAGGGGTTTGCAACAGGTTTCATCGCCAAGTCTTTGGCACTAACCTTTACTACGGAAGCTGAAGTGTTGGCTACCTTTCGTTCCATGTAACCCACGACAACAACATCATTTAGCATGAGGTCAGAGGGTTGCATACGTACATTCATCTGAGGAGTAGCAGCCAGTTCCTGACTTTCATAACCGATAAAACTAAACGTAAGTTTTTCTCCACTTTTTATGCTGATGGAGAAGTTTCCGTCAATGTTTGACACTGTGCCTGATTTAGGTGCTAACTTAGGGATAATACTTACACCAGGTAATGGTTCCCCATTCTCATCTACGATGTTTCCCTTTACGGTAATCGCTTGAGCAAAGACTTCACTGAGTCCCGCAAGTAAACAAAGGGTTAACATCCAAATCCTTAGTTTCATAAATGTTTTTTATTTAGGTTGGTTTATTTCTGCATGGTACCTTAACAGGTATTGTCACTATTTAGTCTCTTAGGCCTTAAAAGACCTTATATTAGTGCCTTATGATATGTTGTATGACAAGGTTGTATACATTTGCAAATATATTCTTTTTTTCTAAATAATAAGCAAATGTGGGCTTATTTGTTCAGTTTTTGTCACACAATTCTGCATATTGCGAAATTTTTATTAATATTATGCATTAATTATACAAAGGCTTCCTTCATTCTTTTCTCACTCTAATACATTATTTAATTATATTTACTTAAAGGTTTTTAGAACCAAAACTCTTTTTAATCCAAATCAGTTATTAGAGCCTAAGCATTATACATATTAGTGGTCTAATGACCGATTGGGATTTAATATTATGTTGTTTGGGATTTTGAAATATCGTTACAAAAACAAGCAGCGAGAAGTCTGAAAAGGGCAAGAAAAGGAGTGCTTTTGATGCCTTTGTAAGTAGTTGTATGTCAGAGTGTTGCTGATGTGGTTTTTAAAAGGTGCCTAATTAGACTTCAAAAGGGTGTTAGTAAGGGTCTTAAAGGGCATCTTTTGCAAGCCAATAGGGCGTCTTTTAGAAGGCAATTAGGCATCTGTTAGTTTTTGATAGGTGAATTTTTTATTACAAAGTGAAGGTTTGTGCTTGGAGTATTCAGAGTAGGACGAAATAAAACCTATTATATTTTTGGTTCTTCCGAAATATGGAGTGATAAACTAAAAGTCTTATATAATAGGCACACGGAGTAACGGAGCGACGGAGGTAATGCTATGTCACGGAGGTGCCGACGGCACAAAGAGCGACGGAGGTATAGCGTACAGATTTTGATAACAATTTTGAGGTAAACGCTTTGTATATAAATTGCTAATAGAATTGGCAAACAAGCTCCGTCGCTCTATGCACCGACGGTGCCTCCGTTACTTCCATTGCTTTGTTTTAATAATCCTCCGTCCTCTCCGTGCCTCCGTGTGACATTGTTGCAAACTCTAAACACAAGTGGCAAACTTTATCACTCCAAAATCCTGAAGACCCATATTTATAGCGTGTGCTTACCTGCCTTTTGTGTGCCTTATAAAGTCGTGCTTTTGTTGTTCTATCTTGAGGAGAGTTTTGTAAGCAAGCCTACTTCTTTTGAAAAATAAATAAACCAGAGAGGGGTAGGGTGAAGATAGTGCGGATTTGTTGTGATAATTTCGGGTTAGCATATATTTAGAAGTCATAGATAGGTCGTGAAAGTGGGTTGATATAAGATATTTTTTAAAGATGTTGGTAACTTTTCCCATTGTGCTTTGCTTTTGTACTTTTTATTTGTTATCTTTGCGGTAGATTTAATTAAAAAAGTGTTCTAAGACGATATATGGCTAAAATAAAGACAATTGGAATTCTGACCTCTGGCGGTGACGCCCCTGGAATGAATGCAGCGATACGTGCTGTGACCAGAGCCGGCATCTATAATGGTTTTGAAATCAAGGGTATCTATCGTGGTTATGAGGGATTGATAACGGGTGACATTAAGTCTTTTACCACAGAGAATGTCAGTGGTATTATCGGTCAGGGCGGTACGATTCTCAAAACGGCTCGCTCAAAAAGCTTTGCAACGATAGAAGGTCGCCAGCAGGCATACGACAATCTTGTGAAGGAAGGCATTGATGCGTTAGTAGTCATTGGTGGTAATGGTTCGTTGACGGGAGCGATGATCTTTGCACAGGAGTTTGATTTCTGTTGCATCGGTCTGCCAGGTACGATAGATAATGACCTCTATGGTACAGACAGCACTATCGGTTATGACACGACGATGAACACTATTATGGAGTGTGTCGACCGTATTCGTGATACCGCTCAGAGCCATGAACGTATCTTCTTTGTGGAGGTGATGGGACGTGATGCTGGTTTCCTTGCACAGAACTCGGCTATTGCCAGCGGTGCTGAGGCTGCTATTATTCCAGAAGACTCTACTAATGTCGACCAGTTGGGCCGTTTCATGGAGCGTGGTATTCGTAAGTCTAAGAAAAGCTGTATCGTTATTGTCTCTGAAAGTCCTAAGTGCGGTGCAATGTATTATGCAGACCGTGTGTGTAAGGAGTTCCCTGACTATGATGTACGTGTGTCTATTCTTGGCCACTTACAGCGTGGTGGACGCCCTTCAGCACGTGACCGAATCCTTGCAAGTATTACGGGTGTAGGCGCTATTGAGGCTATCCTTCAAGGTCAGCGCAACATCATGGTTGGTGTTAGAAACAATGAGGTGGTTTACGTTCCATTGTCTGAGGCGATTCGTTCTGATAAGCCTTTCGACAGAAAACTTATTAAGGTTCTCGACGAGTTGAGTATTTAAAGAGGTTTTTCCACCTTATTTATATATAGAGGAAATAATAATAAAAAACAACAAAGATATTTATGTCACAGATTAATGGGCGCATCTCCCAGATTATCGGTCCAGTTATCGATGTCTACTTTGATACCAAGGGAGAGAATCCTGAGAAGGTTCTGCCAAAGATTTACGATGCCCTACGCGTAAAACGTCCTAATGGGCAGGATTTGATTATCGAGGTACAGCAGCACATCGGTGAAGATACCGTGCGTTGTGTGGCTATGGATAATACAGACGGTTTGCAGCGTAACCTTGAGGTTGTACCAACAGGCAGTCCTATTGTTATGCCAGCTGGTGACCAGATTAAGGGTCGTATGATGAACGTTATCGGTCAGCCTATCGACGGTATGGAGGCACTGAGTATGGAAGGTGCTTATCCTATCCACCGTGAGCCTCCTAAGTATGAAGACCTCTCTACACGTAAGGAGATGCTTCAGACTGGTATTAAGGTCATTGACTTGCTTGAGCCTTATATGAAGGGTGGTAAGATTGGACTCTTCGGTGGTGCTGGTGTAGGTAAGACGGTGCTTATCATGGAGTTGATTAACAACATCGCAAAGGGTCACAATGGTTACTCAGTATTTGCCGGTGTAGGTGAGCGTACTCGTGAGGGTAACGACTTGATTCGAGATATGTTGGAGTCAGGCGTTATCCGTTATGGTGAGAAGTTCCGTAAGGCAATGGATGAAGGCAAGTGGGATCTTTCGCTTGTTGATCAGGAGGAGTTGCAGCAGTCGCAGGCAACACTTGTCTATGGACAGATGAATGAGCCACCTGGCGCACGTGCATCAGTGGCACTCTCTGGTCTGACTGTTGCTGAGGAGTTCCGCGATCACGGAGGTAAGAATGGTGAGGCAGCTGATATCATGTTCTTCATCGATAACATCTTCCGTTTCACACAGGCTGGTTCTGAGGTGTCAGCGTTGTTGGGTCGTATGCCATCAGCCGTAGGTTATCAGCCTACTTTGGCGAGTGAGATGGGTACGATGCAGGAGCGTATTACTTCTACAAAGCATGGTTCTATTACTTCAGTACAGGCGGTTTATGTGCCTGCTGACGACTTGACCGACCCTGCTCCAGCTACAACCTTTACCCACTTGGATGCAACAACAGAGTTGAGCCGTAAGATTACCGAGCTTGGTATCTATCCTGCGGTAGACCCATTGGGTAGTACCTCACGTATCCTTGACCCACTGATTGTTGGTAAGGAGCATTATGAGTGTGCTCAGAGAGTAAAGCAGTTGTTGCAGCATTATAACGAATTGCAGGATATCATCGCCATCTTGGGTATGGACGAGTTGTCTGACGAGGATAAGTTGGTTGTGAACCGCGCTCGTCGTGTACAGCGTTTCCTCTCTCAGCCATTTACTGTTGCTGAGCAGTTCACTGGTGTTAAGGGTGTTATGGTACCAATCGAGGAGACTATCAAAGGTTTCAACGCTATCTTGAATGGTGAGGTTGACGACCTGCCAGAGCAGGCGTTCTTGAACGTTGGTACGATAGAGGATGTCAAGGAGAAGGCTAAGCGTCTTTTGGAGGCTACTAAGTAATCATCTTCTTGCACAAACTGAATAATAATTGAATTGTCTATGTTGACACTTAGAATAGTTTCTCCCGAAAGGATTGTCTTTACAGGCGAGGTGGATAGTGTGCTGGTTCCTGGTACAGTTGGACCGTTTGAGATTCTCAATAATCACGCACCTATCATCTCTACACTCGTTGAAGGCAAGGTAGCTTACAGCGTAAAAGGTGATACTAAGGAGCTTCATATCGTTGGCGGATTCGTTGAGGTGAAGAAGAACTTGGTCAGTCTTTGTGTAGAAATCTAAGAGATATAACCGACAGACAGCTGAATACGGATGATGGATGTTAACAAAGTGTATAAGAAGTACTATAAGAATAACTTGCTGATTATCGCAGGTCTCTATCTTATTGGCTTACTCGTTGTGCAGCTAACGCAGCAAACGGCTTATACCAATTCGCTGTCTATCAGTGCTGTTTACTCGCTTATCACCTCCTCTATCTATGGAGGAGCATGGAAAGCGATAGCCAGTCAGTCGCCTACAGTTATGAATTACTTCTATCTTGCGGGCTCTGGTTTTCGTATGCTGTTGGCGTTCTTGACTGTTGTTGTTTATGCAATGGTGGTGAAAGAACGCGTAATGGTAATCGGCTTTGTCGTTATCTTTATGATATTCTATCTTGTGCTGTTGGTATTCGATACCGTCTATTTTTACAAAGTGGAAAAGAACAATAAAATTAATAATTAACGAATGAAATATCTCAAGCATCTGATTTGTATGGTGATGATGCTCTTCCTGCTTCTGCCTGGTGCTGCTGCATCAGAGAGTAAAGGGGAGGGTGTTAACCTGCAGGAGATATTGTGGGGACATATCAAGGACTCATACGAGTGGCATGTAACCAATATCGGTGATCAGCCAATCATCATCAACTTGCCTGTCATTGTGAAGACATCAAATGGCTGGTACACGGGTTGGGCTGAAGACTTCGCTGAGGAGCCGTTAGAAGAAGGTCCACATGCAGGCTATCGACCTTGTAAGAACAACCCAGATCTGTTCATTGCAACGAAGGGGAACTACGAAGGTCGTATCGTTGAGTTGCAGAAGGGCGGCACAGAAGTGCGCCCTCTCGACCTCTCTATCACGAAGTCGGTGTGTGTACTCTTCATTGATGCCATCATTCTCTTGCTGTGTATCTTGATTCCAGCACGCTGGTGTCGTCGCCATAAGGTTACGGATAAGGCACCAAAAGGCTTCACTGGTTTGATGCATATGTTTGTGATGTATGTCTATGATGAGGTGATTAAGCCTACGTTGGGTAAGGATGCAGACAGGTTTGCACCTTATCTTCTGACGTGTTTCTTCTTCATCTTTGTGGCTAATGTCATGGGTATTGTGCCATTCCCACCAGGAGGTGGTAACCTTACGGGTAATATAACCATAACCTTCTTCTTAGCCGTGTGTACGTTCCTCGTGACAAACCTCTCGGGAACAAAGCATTATTGGAAGGATATCTTCTGGCCTGATGTGCCAACTTGGTTGAAGGTACCGGTGCCTTTGATGCCAGTTATTGAGATTTTTGGTATCTTCACAAAGCCCTTCGCATTGATGGTGCGTCTCTTTGCCAACATGATGGCAGGACATGCTATTGCGTTGGCTTTAACCTGTATCATCTTCATCATGGCAACGATGGGTGTTGTCCTAAGTTCATCCATGACGATTGTGAGTGTAGGTATGAGTATCTTCATGATGCTTTTGGAGGTTCTGGTTAGCTTTATTCAAGCTTTAGTATTCACGATGCTGAGTGCTGTATTTATCTCTTTAGCACGTGTTCATGAGGCAGAAGGATAAGAAGGAGTGAAGGAGAGAAACGCTTCTCATCTCCCGAGAGAATAGATAAGAAATAAAAAATAATTAATAATTAAAAGAAAGAAACTATGTTGACATCATTGTTATTAGCAGCAGAAACTGCAAAGTTAGGCGCCGCTATCGGTGCAGGTATCGCAGCCGTAGGCGCAGGTATTGGTATTGGTCGTATCGGTGGTCAGGCTATGGACGCTATGGCTCGTCAGCCAGAGAAAATCGGTCAGCTTCGAATGGCTATGATTATTGCAGCTGCATTGATAGAGGGTGTTGCCTTCTTCGCTCTAATTATCGCTCTCATCTGTGTATTCTAAACTGCACAGAGAATTATTAAACAAATTGGTAAGAAAAGTAATTTAGCAGCTTATGTCATTATTATTGCCAGATAGTGGCTTACTCTTTTGGATGACTCTCGTCTTCTTAGTGGTCTTCTTCATCTTATGGAAGTGGGGATTCCCTTCTATCATTAAGATGGTGAACGAGCGCAAGGAGTACATTGACGAGAGTCTTGCAAAGGCAGAAGAAGCCAACTTGAGGCTTGCCAACATTCAGAAACAAGGTGAGGAGCTGCTTATGGAGGCACGTGAGAAACAGGCGCAAATCCTTAGAGAGGCGTCTGAAACACGTGACAACATAGTCGGACAGGCACAGGAAAAGGCACGCGACGAGAGTGCTCGCATCCTTTCTGAAGCCAAGGCAGAGATTGAAAGCCAGAAGCAGGCTGCCATTCGCGACATTCGTTCGCAGGTTGCAGAGCTTTCTGTGCAGATTGCTGAGAAGATTCTGCATAAGGAACTATCTGGTTCAGCCGAGCAGACTCAGCTTATCAACAGCTTATTGGATGAAGTTGCTTCTTCTAACGGAACAGAAAGTAAATAATCGCTTATGAATACAGGTGTAATATCGGTTCGCTATGCTCGTGCGCTGTTGAAGTCTGCCTGTGAGCAAGGTATCGAGGACAAGGTGTATGCTATCATGCAAACACTTGCCCAGAGTTATCTTCAGGTGCCCGAACTCCGCATGACGATTGAAAGCCCGATGCTTCCGAAGGATAAGAAGCGCAAGCTATTGGAAGTAGCCTGTGGCGACGACTGTCCTGAGCTTGTTGGTAACTTCCTTTCCCTTGTCTTGAAGGGAGATCGAGAGGAGTTGCTGCAGCTTATGGCGAATGACTATGTCACTCTGTATCGTAAGCAGAAGAACATCATTCGCGGAAAGGTCATCACAGCCTCGCCTGTCTCTTCCCAGACGGAAGACAAGATGAAAGCACTGGTACAGTCCAGAGCACAGGGAACCGTTGAGTTCAACACTGAGGTTGACCCTTCACTCATTGGCGGCTTTATTCTTGAGTTTGACACTTACAGAATGGATGCCAGCGTGAAGAGCAAACTGAACGCTATCCTCACACAATTAAAAAAGTAATTAGATTAATAACATGTCAGATAAAATTAAACCAAGTGAGGTGTCTGAGATTCTTTTGAAAGAACTTCAAGGCATCAACTCTGAGGAGAAGTTTGATGAAGTCGGTACCGTACTGACCGTCAGCGACGGTGTGGCACGTGTCTATGGTCTTCGCAATGCTGAAGCCAACGAGTTGCTTGAATTCGAGAATGGCACCATGGCTATTGTCATGAACTTGGAGGAAGACAATGTAGGTTGTGTCCTTCTTGGTCCTACGTCAGGTATCAAGGAGGGACAGAGCGTGAAGCGTACACACCGCATTGCCTCTATCCGTGTCAATGACAACTTCTTGGGACGTGTAGTCAATCCGCTTGGAGAGGCTATCGATGGTAAGGGTGATATCGACCTGACTGAATCTTTTGAGATGCCATTGGACCGTAAGGCTCCGGGTGTTATCTATCGTCAGCCAGTGAAGGAGCCACTCCAGACTGGTCTGAAGGCTGTTGACTCAATGATTCCTATCGGTCGTGGTCAGCGTGAGCTTATCATTGGTGACCGCCAGACAGGTAAGACGGCCATTGCCGTTGATACTATCATCAATCAGAAGAGTTTCTATGAGCAGGGCAATCCTGTTTATTGTATCTATGTTGCTATCGGTCAGAAGGCTTCTACCGTTGCTACCTTGGTACAGAACCTCAAGGAGCGTGGCGCATTGCCTTATACGATTATCGTAAGTGCTACAGCGGCTGATCCAGCTGCTATGCAGTATTATGCACCATTTGCTGGTGCTGCTATCGGTGAGTACTTCCGCGATCGTGGCTACTCAGCTCTCGTTATCTATGATGACTTGTCAAAGCAGGCTGTTGCCTATCGTGAGGTATCATTGATTCTCCGCCGTCCTTCAGGTCGTGAGGCTTATCCTGGTGACGTCTTCTATCTCCACTCTCGTCTGCTTGAGCGTGCTGCACGTATCAACAATCAGCAGGAGATTGCAGAGAAGATGAACGACCTTCCAGAGTGTATGAAGGGCCATGTAAAGGGTGGTGGTTCGCTTACAGCGTTGCCTATCATTGAGACACAGGCAGGTGACGTGTCAGCCTACATCCCTACTAACGTGATTTCCATTACCGACGGTCAGATTTATCTTGAGTCAGACCTCTTCAATCAGGGCTTCCGTCCAGCTATTAACGTAGGTATTTCCGTATCTCGTGTAGGTGGTTCAGCACAGGTTAAGAGTATGAAGAAGGTAGCTGGTACGTTGAAGATTGATATGGCGCAGTATCGCGAGTTGGAGGCATTCTCTAAGTTCTCATCAGATATGGACAAGGTCACAGCGATGACCCTCGACCGTGGACGTAAGAACAACCAGTTGCTTATCCAGCCACAGTACAGTCCAATGCCAGTGGGTGAGCAGATTGCTATCCTCTATTGTGGTGTGAACGGACTGATGCGCGACGTTCCTGTCGACCAGATTCGCCAGTGTCAGGACCAGTTCCTCGACAGCATGCGTTCTTCTCATGCCGATGTAATCAGCGAGTTAGCTTCTGGTAAGCTTGAAGATGCTTCTATTAAGGTAATCGAAGAAGTCATGGGCAATATTGCCGGACAATATAAATAAAGACAATACAGAATGGCATCCTTAAAGGAAATCAAGACTCGTATCGCCAGTGTTCAGAGTACTCGTAAGATTACGAGTGCCATGAAGATGGTTGCGTCGAGTAAGTTACACCATGCCCAGAATGCCATCGAGAGTATGCTTCCATACGCGGCTATGCTCGAACATATTCTCAAGGCTTTCCTTGTCTCTACGCCCGATACGGACACTCCGTTCGACGAGCAGAGACCGGTGAAACGTGTTGCCTTACTCGTATTCTCCTCAAACAGTTCTCTCTGTGGTGGATTCAATGCGAATGTCATCAAGCTGATGCAGCAGACGATAGACGAATATCATGCACAGGGCTTGACGGACAAGGATATTGTCATCTATCCAGTAGGACGTAAGGTGTTTGAAACAGCTAAGAAGCGTGGATATACCTGCGTATATCCTTATCCGCAGCTTGCTGATAAACCAAATTCTGAGGAGTGCCGCAATCTCGCTAAAGAGTTAAGTCAGAAATGGCTGGATGGCGAGTTCGACAAGGTGGAGATAATTTATCATCACTTCAAGAGTGCAGGAAGCCAGATTCTCCAACGTAAGAATTTCCTTCCAATTGACCTTGAGGAAGAACTCAATGCCGACTCTACGCGCGATCTTTCATCGAATATTGCAACTAAGGCTGCACAGGAATATCTCAAGAGGAAAGGACAGTCTGGAACACAGAAGTCTAATAATGAGGCTGTTGTTCCTCTGAATGATAACTTCATCATTGAGCCAGACCTGCGCACAGTCTTGACGGCATTGGTACCGAAACTGCTACATCACATGGTTTATACTGCCCTTTTAGACAGTAATGCCTCTGAGCACGCAGCGCGAATGGTTGCCATGCAGACCGCAACAGATAATGCTGACGATTTGCTTCGTGGACTCAACTTGCAATATAACAAGTCGCGTCAGGCAGCCATCACATCTGAGTTGCTCGATATTGTAGGTGGTACGGTAAATAATTAATTTCTTGTTTGCCCTTGGGGTAGGCAGTGAATAGAATCAATAAACAGGGATAGGCGTTTGCTTATCCCTGTTTTTTATTGGGGTAATTAGCCTAATAATTTATTAGCCCAATTAGCCTAATAAGGCTAATGAGCCTTATAATTAATCAGCCTAATTAGCCCAATTAGCCCAACACTTAATTCCTTGCTTATTGTTAGAAAATAATTTACAAAAAGTCCACTCAATCCTCCCTTGAATCCCTCCAAAATCCTTTAAAGAACTTTCTTTGTAACTATCATATAATCAATAACTTGCAGAAGTGCTTTTCAAAAGGTGCTTACTTGGACTTCAAAAGGGCGTTAGTAAGGGGCTTAAAGGGGCATCTTTTGCAAGCCAAAAGGGCGTCTTTACGAACCTAAAAGAGCATGTGCTGATTTTCAAGTGTTGAATTTTTTATTACAAAATAGATAGTTGTTTGGTTCTTTCGAAATATGGAGTGCTAAACTAAACGTCTTATATAATAGGCACACGGAGTTACGGAGGGGACGGAGGTAATGCAATGTAACGGAGGTGCCGACGGCACAAAGAGCGACGGAGGTGTAGCGTACAGATTCTTAATAAATATTTAGGGATAAACGCTTTGTTGATAAATTGCTAATAGAATTTGCAAACAAGCTCCGTCGCTCTATGCACCGACGGTGCCTCTGTGACTTCTATCGCTTTTTAATAATCCTCCGTTTTCTCCTTTTCTCCGTGTGATATTTCGTTAGAAACCTAACTTTAAGTGTCAAACCTTATCACTCCAAAATTATGAAGACCTATAAATAAACCTTAGCATAAGTATAGGTTATGAGAAATAATGATTCATGATACAAAAGCGTATAAAGTCAGAGGTTATAAAGTTTGTTTTATAGAAAAGGTCAAATTTTGTAAACCAAGCTTTATAAAAAGTATGATTCTTATTAAGTGTGATTTATAAGAGTATTAATAAAGTTATTGTCTCTTATAAATTTTATCAATAATTCCAGATAAAGTCTGCTTTGTTTAATACTTTCTTTATATCTTTGTAGGATAGAAAATCGTTCACATAAAAGGAGGTGACACGGTGTTGTGTGGGTGAAGATAATCACTTGAACATAAGCGTGTTTAGCAAAAAGAATCAGATAGTAATGCTTCGTTATATCAATACAGATATTGTCTTTTAGGAGTTTCCCGATGAGGTGACGCTTGCCATTAATATTTCGGGATGTCCGTGTCGCTGTCCGGGCTGCCATAGTCAGTTCTTGTGGGCAAATAGGGGAGATGAATTGACGGCTGAAGCACTGTCTGCACTGATTCATGGTGCGAAAGATACCATTACCTAATGTGGGTTTTATGGGTGGCGATGGTGACCCAGCGGCAGTCGACCTGCTTGCGAAATATGTCCAAGAACGTCACAACGGTTTGAAGGTTGGTTGGTATACTGGGCGCACGGCAATCTCTCCGCTCATCGATCAACAGCATTTCGACTATATCAAAGTGGGAGCCTACCTCCGCCATCTTGGTGGACTCGATTCCCCACGTACCAATCAACGAATGTACCGCCGTTGCACAGATGGAAGCTTTGAGGATATCACTTCCCGCTTTTGGAAACATCAGATAGGCAATAACCTATGTGCATGCTCAATATTTCCTTACAATTCCTTGGTCTAGTGATGAAAAAGGTTTAACTTTGCGGTAAGAGAAAATGCATTGCATAGAAGTCTAACTCTTAGCCTGTAAGGCTGTTCATTCCTCACCTTAAAGAGGAGAATAGGCTTGTAGGTATAAGTACGATTCTGCTCACCCTGATATGGATTTTACTAAGGGACATGATAAACCGCATATTGGAGTTCAAACTCAAGGGAAGCGTTCTGATGGTGGAAGTAAGAGGTTTAATCTTACCTATGATGGTAACACCCACCCCTCATAGATCTCCCAAGAAGGGTGAGGGTGTGATAGATGGACATTAACTATGTATGTAATTGCAAATGGATGAACAATATCAAGAGCTATTGAGATGTATAGAGAGCCTTGATGCAAGAGAGAGAATTCAGGAGCTCGG
>CAKMOD010000098.1 GCA_927910885.1 uncultured Prevotella sp.
GGTTTAGGATAACAAGATTCTCAATCTTGGCATAGGGGGTTCGATTCCCCCTATTCGACTATCAAATCATCCTCATTAATGGGAAATATTATTCTGGTCGATTCATCTAACGGTTAGGATACAAGATTCTCAATCTTGGCATAGGGGTTCGATTCCCCTATCGACTACAAAAAGAAAGTTTAGCTTAATAGCTGAACTTTTTTGTTTTATATGATTATTTGATTTTGCGGATTGTTTCAGACTGGTATGTGAAATTAAATTTGCTGTCACTTCTGTCATTTATTGTGAGTTCTTAACTTGTTTATTGATAGTAGAATAAATGAAATGTTAAAAGTGACAGTAAAATGAAACAAAAATATTCTTGTAAGATATGTGTGTAAGACGAAGTCAAATCGTAATTCTTTAGTACAATCTATCTTGTGTGCTTAAAATGTGTGCTTATAGGTAAATGTAAAGGCTCTTAGAGTGCATATTTGAGGTTCTAAACTGCTCTCCTACTCTATTGCCTTGTAAGTTGTTCACAAGGCTAATCTTTAGCAGTCTATCGTTGTGGATTAAGCTAAAGGTATGTAAAAACAAATAAAGGCTATAGGAAAACCTATAGCCTTTTATTGATTTTATCTTTATAGAATTAATTCTTAAAGAAATCCTTGACAGCCTCATTTGGGACCATCTGCTCATCGAAGATGTAAGCACCAGTCTTTGGACTCTTTACCATCTTGATAACCTTTGAATATGCGCGACCATCCGTAGAACCTTCGTGGAGGGTAGCGACCGCTTTCTTTGCCATAGTCTATTAATTTTAACTATTAACTATACTACTCTTTTTAGCGAGCTTACTTAATCTCCTTGTGAAGGGTAACCTTCTTCAGAACAGGATTATACTTCATGAGCTCAAGACGCTCTGGAGTATTCTTACGGTTCTTTGTAGTTACGTAACGACTTGTACCAGCTACACCGCTGTTCTTCATCTCGGTACATTCCAAGATAACTTGGACTCTGTTTCCTTTAGCTTTCTTTGCCATGATATTTAGTCTCCTATTACCTTAATGTCCTTCCAGTCAACATAACCCTTAGAAACAGCCTGCTTGAGTGCTGCATCAAGACCTACCTTGTTAATTAGACGAAGACCAGCAGCACTAATCTTCAGCTGAATCCAGCAAGCCTCCTCTACATAGTAGAACTTCTTGCTGAAGAGGTTAACGTCAAAGCTTCTCTTTGTACGGTGCTTTGAGTGAGACACGTTACAACCTATCTGTGCCTTCTTTCCTGTGATTTGACAAATCTTAGACATTTCTATCTTTGTTTTGTGATTCGTTAATTGATACCTATTCCAAACAGGGTGCAAAATTACAAAAAAGTTTCAAATAAGCAAAACTTTTCCTATGATAATTGCTGAATTTAAGCTTTTTTGCACGTTTATTCGGACTTTATGTCCATATCATTCAAGAAATCAAGCATTAAACGGATTGCTTTATTCGTCGCAATGGCGAGATTAATATCGCGTCCATAATCCTCCGTAAGCTTAAAAGTTCTTATTTCGTCTTTGTTGCCGTAAGCCAACCAAATGGTACCTACTGGGTTCTCACTTGTGCCACCACCAGGACCAGCATAGCCTGTAGATGCAATTGCAAAATCGACACCAATGGTATTGATAGTACCCAACACCATTTCACGTGCAACCTCCTCTGATACAGCTGTCTTCTCTTCAATCACCTCGTGAGATACACCAAGAAGTTTCTCCTTTACCTCATCAGTATAGGCAACAACACCACCTTTATAATAATCTGATGATCCAGGGATTGCTATGATAGCCTCGCTGATACGACCGCCTGTACAACTTTCTGCAGTACCGATTGTATACCCTGAGGCATAAAGGATGTCACCAATCTGACGTGATATTATCTTACTTTCAAAATCCATAATCTTACTCTTATTAGGGGGATTGTTTAATTATTCAAAAGTTACTTTGCTAAACACAGGGATATCCATCTGTGTAAAGTCTTTGTCTTGATACTTGAAGTTACCTACACTGGCAATCATTGCAGCGTTGTCTGTAGTATAGCTAAACTTTGGTATGTAAATCGTCCAACCATAACGCTCTGCATGGTCTTGGAACGCATTACGAAGGCCATTATTAGCCGATACACCACCTGCAACAGCTACATGTTTAATACCTGTTTCTTTAACAGCTAAGCGCAACTTCTTCATCAGTATACTAACAATTGCATGTTCAAGGCTGGCTGCAATGTCTTCTTTATGATGCTCAATGAAATCTGGATCTTCTTCTACCCATTTTCTCATATTATATAAGAAAGATGTCTTAAGACCAGAGAAAGAGTAATCAAAACCTGCAACATTAGGCTCTGCAAACTTATAAGCCAAAGGATTACCTTGGCGTGCAAGCCTATCAATGATTGGACCACCAGGATAACCGAGTCCCATCACCTTAGAACACTTGTCAATAGCCTCACCAGCTGCATCGTCAATAGTCTGACCGAGTACTTCCATATCGTTATAGGCATTTACCTTAACAATCTGAGAATTACCGCCAGATACCAAGAGGCAAAGGAATGGGAATGGGGGCATGTGATTGTCGTCATCGCTTTCCTTGATGAAGTGAGCCATGACATGACCCTGCAAATGGTTTACCTCAATCATTGGGATATTCAAAGAACGAGCAAAACCTTTGGCAAAGTTTACGCCAACCAAAAGACTACCCATCAATCCAGGACCACGTGTAAAGGCAATGGCTGAAAGTTGTTCCTTAGTAATATCTGCACGCTTCAATGCTTGGTCAACAACAGGAACCACATTCTGCTGGTGCGCTCTTGATGCAAGTTCAGGAACAACTCCTCCATAAGCTTTATGCACCTCCTGTGAGGCAGTTACATTACTGAGGATAACACCATTCCTCAATACGGCAGCACTTGTGTCATCACAACTGCTTTCTATACCTAATATATAAATATCTTCTTTTTCCATTTTCAGTTAGATTCTCTCCTAAAAGAATATCAGACATTAATGTGTCAGAATCTCCAATCCATGTTCTGTCATAACGAAAGTATGCTCCCACTGAGCTGAAGGTTTCTCATCACCAGTGATAACCTCCCAACCATACGGATCTTCTGCATCAATAAAGACTTTCCATGTACCCATATTAATCATTGGCTCAATGGTGAATACCATACCAGGAACCAGTAACATACCAGTACCTCTATGACCATAGTGAACAATGTCTGGCTGTTCGTGGAACTCGATACCCACACCATGACCACAGAGGTCACGTACAACGCCATAGCCATTCTTCTCAGCATGCTTCTGAATAGCATGACCGATATCACCTACAAAGGAATAAGGTTTAGCAGCTTCCGCACCAATCTCAAGGCATTCCTTGGCTACACGAACTAATCGTTCCTTCTCAGGTGTTGTTTTTCCTATGATGAACATACGACTTGCATCTGCATAATAACCGTCTACAATCGTTGTCATATCAACATTGATAATATCACCTTCTTGAAGAACATCTTCTTTCTTTGGAACACCATGACACACAACCTCATTAATACTTGTGCATACACTCTTTGGATATCCCGCATAGTTCAAGCAGGCAGGGATTGCATTATGGTCTTTGCAATACTGCATACAGATATCATCAATCTCCTGTGTATTCATTCCTACGTGGATAGCCTCAGCGACAGCATCCAAACAGCCAGTATTGACTATACCACTCTTTCGGATACCTTCAATCTGCTCAGGTGTCTTAATCATATCACGTGTAGGAACGAGTTTGCCCTTCTTCTCAAGAGCCATTATCTTTAAGTCCATTTCGGTTGGCTCCTGTCCCGGAAGACAATGCCACCTTTTCTTTTTCAACTGCATATCATCTATTTTATCTTTTTGCAAGAATTAAGCAGGTAAACGCAAGAAGAATAAGTTTTCATTTTGCGAAGTGCTGCTTAGTTTCTGCAAAAGTACTATAATTCAAAGACAAAACAAAATAAATCAAGTCCTTTCTTACAGAAGAGTCTTATTTGATATATTGTACAACAGCCTACTAAAATATAATCAAGTAAGGAGTACTAAACATATATGAATCTTATTAGAAAGACTTTCACCAATGACTGGTAATAATTTTGTTTGTCAAGCCTTTATTATCAATCAAAAAGGTTGAGTTTATTCTCTCTTGCCTTACTCAAAGACAATACCTTTTGTTGTTGCTCCTTATAACCAGCTCTTAGCTTTTCGTATTTTGCGTCTAATTCCTCACAGAAACGTTCACGCTCTTTATCATTGAGTAATATGGCTGCTATGGAAGGGTTGACAGAAGCATCTTTAACCCATACAACTGGGGCATCGTATAACGGAGCTATCTTCAGCGCAACATGGAGTTGAGAGGTTGTTGCGCCACCTATCATAACAGGGGTATTGAGTCCTGCTTCCTTGAAAGCTACAACACTATTTACCATCTCCTGAAGACTTGGTGTAATGAGACCAGACAATCCAATTAAATCTACATTCTCTTCCTTGGCTTTCTTAATAATCTGGTCAGCTGGCACCATAACGCCCAAATCAATGACTTCATAGTTGTTACAAGCCATCACAACGGCCACAATATTCTTTCCGATATCGTGCACATCACCCTTTACAGTAGCCAATAGCACCTTTCCTGCAATAGCCTTACCATCTACCTTCTCCTTTTCAATATAAGGTTGGAGAATAGCTACAGCATCTTTCATTGTGCGGGCAGTCTTAACAACTTGTGGTAAGAACATCTTACCAGCACCGAACAAGTCGCCTACTTCGTTCATACCCTGCATCAAAGGACCTTCAATAATGTTCACAGCGTGTGGATACTTCTCCAATGCTTCGTGAATATCCTCATTCAAATAGGTTGAAATACCCTTGCGTAGTGCATATTTTAATCTGTCTTCCAAAATGTCATTACGCCATGCTTCCTGCGCAACTTCCTGCGTAGCACCACCATTCTTTTGTGCTTCTTTTTTCTCAAGAATCTTGTTAGCCAGTTCAATCAGTAGTTCGTCGGCTCCCTCTACCCTATCCAGAACAACGTCTTCAATTATCTTAAGATGGTCTTCTGGTATATCGGCGTATGTCACTTTGGTAGCTGGATTGACAATACCAAAGTCCATACCCACCTGAATGGCATGATAAAGAAATACGGCATGCATAGCCTCACGGATATAGTTATTACCTCGGAAGCTAAATGAAAGGTTACTTACACCACCACTAACGTGCGCACCAAGTAAGTTCTTCTTTATCCATTCCGTAGCACGAATAAAATCGACAGCATAGCTATTATGCTCCTTCATTCCCGTACAAATAGCAAGAATATTTGGGTCGAAGATAATGTCCTGAGGTGGGAAACCCACTTTCTCGGTAAGAATCTTATAACCTCTTTCAGCTATCTCAATACGACGATCGTAGCTTGTTGCTTGTCCTTCTTCATCAAAGCACATTACAACAACAGCTGCACCGAAGCGCAGTACATCCTTTGCGTGCTGAATAAATGCTTCTTCACCTTCTTTCAAAGAAATAGAGTTGACAATTGCCTTACCCTGTACACACTTCAAGGCAGATACAACTACCTCCCAATCAGATGAGTCAATCATCAGTGGAACACGAGCAATCTCAGGTTCTGATGAAATCATATTGACAAAATGAGCCATCTCATCTTTTGACTCCAATAGACCGTCGTCCATGTTAATGTCCAGTACCAACGCACCATCATCCACTTGTTTACGAGCAATGGTCAATGCCTCCTCGTAGTTCTTTTCTTTAACTAAGCGAAGGAACTTACGACTTCCTGCAACATTACAACGCTCACCAACGTTTACAAATGTTATTTCTGGAGTCAATCGGAACTGCTCAAGTCCTGAGAGAATCATCTCCTTTGGTGCATCAACAGGTATATGAGGTTTCTTTCCCTCAACAACTTTTACGTAGCCAGCGATGAATTCTTCCGTTGTTCCACAACAGCCACCAATGATATTCACAAGCCCTTCATCCACGAATGAAGCCATCTGTGGCACCATGATTTCTGCTGTTTCATCATACTCTCCCATCGAGTTTGGCAGACCTGCATTTGGATGAATGCTTATATAATAAGGTGCTTTTGCTGCCAACTCCTTCAAATAAGGGCGCATCTGTTCTGCTCCAAACGAACAATTAAGACCAATAGAAAAGATAGGATAAGATGATACTGAAGCTATGAAAGCATCAAGTGTTTGACCGCTAAGAGTTCTACCAGAAAGGTCAGTAATTGTTACTGATATCATAATAGGTAGGTCGACACCCGCCTTCTTCATTTCAGACAATGACGCATCAATAGCCACCTTAGCATTAAGTGTATCGAATATTGTCTCAATCAAAACAGTATCAATACCCCCTTCTATCATTGCAGCAACCTGCTCACTATAAGCATCAAAGAGTGCATCGTATGTAAGGTCACGCTTAGCAGGGTCGCTTACATCAGGCGACATCGAACAAGTCTTATTCGTTGGACCAATACTACCTGCGACAAAACGAGGTTTATCTGCTGTCGAATATTCATCAGCACACTTACGTGCAAGCTTCGCTCCTGCGTAAGCAATATCACGAGAGAAGCTTTCCATGTGGTAATCTGCTTGCGAAACACGCTGTGCAGAGAAGGTGTTAGTACTGATAATATCAGCTCCTGCCTCTAAATAACGACGGTGAATATCCTCAATGATATCAGGGCGTGATAAGTTCAACATATCATTATTACCCTGATAATTGAGCATTTGTAAAAGTTCAAGTTCGCCACGGAAGTCTTTCTCCGTTAAGTTATATCCTTGAATCATGGTGCCCATAGCACCATCTAAAATCAGTATTCTATCTTTAATGTTATCCCTTAACTTCATTATTTTTTAATAGTGTTTCTTTGCCCGATCCATCTCTCGTCGGTCTTCTTTTTCTTTTAGTGTTTGACGCTTGTCGTATTCTTTCTTACCCCTTGCTAACGCAATATCAACCTTTGCTCGTCCGTTCTCATCGATGAAGATAAGTGTTGGAATAATTGTGAAGCCTGGGTTCTTTGATTCTGCTTCAAGATTGCGTATTTCTTTTCGGTTTAATAGGAGTTTTCGAGGGCGTTTTGCCTCATGATTGGCATACGACCCATAGAAATAAGGAGATATATTCATCCCCTGTACCCATATTTCACCTTTTGTTATATAGCAGTAAGAATCAACCAACGAAGCCTTACCAGCACGGATAGACTTTATCTCAGTACCAGTAAGAACAATACCTGCTGTGTAAGTATCAACAAAGAAATATTCGAATGAAGCTTTCTTGTTTCTTATCTGAACAGGCGATTTCTTTCTTTTCTCTTGTTGTTCCTTATTCATTTTCAATTGTTGCAAAATTCTCAATATGGTCATCGATGTAGGCAGCAATCATTGTACACCATCGTTCCTCATTGACCACAAATTCATCATCAAACTCGTCAAATTCAGGCATCTGTTCGTATAAAGCCATGAAATCTTCGTCAGACTCAACAGCTTCAATTGCCTCACGATACTTTTCGTAGTACTTCTTTCCATGACGAATGTGTGTGTATAGCTCTCGAATGCCCCAATTACGCATAGCAACTGCAAAGGGGTTCTTGAAGATAAACGCTCCATAGCCATTGTATATCAACTGGACATAACCGCCATCCATCACTTCCTGATGGAGATAACTCCATGCTAACAGTGTTATCTGATCAGCATTTAGTTGCTGCATTGTCTCCAATGTAAGCTTATTATCTATTGCATTGCCAATGGCATCAACAAAGACTTGAACAAAACTGTCCATTCCTTCTTCAACGGCTTTGCGTATATCGCTATCTTTTATTTTGACGTCAATCATTGTTATATCTTTTGTTATACAATTCTAAAGGTTATGTAAGTACTGGCAGAGAAACAGTCTTCAATATGCCAAATGCAGCTTATCTTCTGCAAAGATAATGCAAATGAGTACAAAAGAAGCTTGTTTCTAATTTGCCGAGTGCAGCTTATCTTCTGCAAAGATAACTTTTTTTTCTCGATTATGTCTTTATCAAATGCTATTTCTTTCGTATAAGCTTATATACAAGCAAATAAAGAGAGAATTATTAGACTTTTTCCTGCCCTATCTTATGTTATTTTAGAATGAATATTATCTATAATTTTAATACTATTTGCAATGAAATATATTTACATTTGCGATCTCTATTTTTGTTTAAAAATGAATTATAAAAAGCTATTTTGGAAAACTACTTAATATCCAGTAAATCAATATGTTGTGAGAATATAGAAATAATAGTTGCTTAGTTGGCTTCTAAAAGGGCGTTAGTTGCCCTTCAATTGGGCGTCTTTTAAAAGGCAATTAAGCCTTAGTTAGAACGCCATTAAGCATCTTTTAAAATTGATAATGGGAAAATATATTACAAAAGAGTAAGGTTTGTTTTTTTCTTATACTATCATTTCTGCTTTTTCTTATCTTATTCAAGATTTCTTTTCTCTATATTGGAATCGTACATTCATCCTCCTAAGTCTTCAAATCATATTCTTCTATGTATAAAGAAAAAGCCCACTCATTAAAATGAGCAGGCTTTAATTCTATAGTTGTAAATTGATTACTCTTCAACTGGAGTGAAATCATCCTTACCTACACCGCAAAGAGGGCAAACCCAATCCTCTGGGATATCCTCAAATGCTGTACCTGGCTCAATGCCGCTATCTGGATCACCGAGTTCTGGGTCATAAATATAACCACATGTCACGCATTCGTACTTTTTCATAATGCTCTGTTTATAATGTTAAAAATTAATTTTAATTTGAATTATATCGTTTGCAAAGTTACAAGTATTTTGTAATAATTACACAATTAAATAGTTAAAAAATGCTATTGTCGTAATGTGCTAATATTGCTCATAGACACAAAACCTTCTGATTTACAAGCAAATACAATGTCTGTATACTTGACGAGAAAAGTGTCTTTAAGGATTTAATTCGTACATTTCACTTGGTATCTTTCTTTTTAATACTTCAAGTGTAAATTCCTTACCAATAATGATTCCACTATCACGTAAAACAGACTCAATTGTCTTTTTAGCCAATTCTGGATGATTGTTTTCATCACTCAAATGGCATAGCCATACATGGCGTAAAGCAGGAGAAGCATTCTCTAAAAGTGCTTTCGCACAAGCTTCATTGCTAAGATGACCATTTGGGCCACTGATACGTTCCTTTAAATGTCGTGGATATGGTCCTGCAGCCAACTTCTCTGGTTCGTGGTTTGCCTCTATAACTAAGTAATTAGAAACAGAAATAAACTGAGCAATCTCATCTGTGATATGTCCACAATCAGTGATTAATGTAAATCGAATACCCTCATATTCTACAGAATAACCAACACAATCTGTACTGTCATGGGGGACCCCAAAAGGTGTTACCTTAAATTCACCGATAGAAATCTCTTTACCTTTTTGTACGAATCTAACGTATTGTGAATCGACTTTACGTCTTACACACCAGTTCTGACTAATTCCTCTATGAACATCCTCTGTTGTATATACAGGTAGTTGCAAATCACCACTTATAGAGCCAACCGACTTCACATGATCAGCATGATCATGGGTGATAAGCACATTATGAACCATATTTAATTGCAGACCATAGTTGTGGAAATACTTCTTTAAGGAACGAATACCAACACCACAGTCAATCATTAGACAATCTGTGTCAGTATATAAAAGATAGCAATTACCACTACTACCACTGCCGAAAGATAAAAACTTCAGCATTATATTTTTATTTTAGGCAAATGTAACAAAAGAATTTTGATAGACAAAATTATTGTTTATGTTTGCCTTATTTTACACTCTACTTTTAGGAATAATTAAACATAAAAGTATCTATGAAATGATTAGAATGGAAGTCCTACGGCGAAATGGAATGTAAAGTCTCGCTTCAGATTGGGATGCCATAAAGCATAATGCTCTTCCGTACTTGTATAAGCAGGGTTAATAGCCTTCATACCACCATCAAATCGAAGTATGAAGTAGTCGAAATTGAGTCGTAAACCAAGCCCGTATGCAACAGCTATTTGGTTATAAAAGTTCTTGAAATTAAACTGTCCGCCTGGTTGGTCAGCATAATCACGCAGTGTCCAGATGTTTCCTGCATCTATAAAAGCTGCTGCATCAAGTTTCCAAAACAGATGTGTACGATACTCCGCATTTAAATCAAGCTTCATATCACCAGTCTGGTTGATAAAGTCTATTCGACCATCAACACCCTTAAACTTACCCGGTCCCAACTCTCTTACACTCCAACCGCGAACAGAGTTAGCACCACCAGAGAAATAACGCTTCTCAAATGGAAGTACTGTACTGTTGCCATAAGGAATTGCAATACCCAAGCCACCATGAAGGGCTAAGGAGTTACGCTCGTCAAAGCGTAGTATCTTGGTGTAATCGAAGTCGAACTTTGCATATTGTGCATAGGCAATATTGAAAAGTGTTCGTTTTCCTTCACTATTCTTCTTGAAGTTGAAGACACCGCTAAAACCATTCAATAAGTTACCAGCCAATTCCATTCTTGCTCTGAAAGCTTGGTTTGCGCCACTGTAATTCACACCAAATCCTGTGCGCAAGATAAACAAATCTTGATAGTTATAACGTAGAATTGCATTGCGAGTTGTCGCATTGTCAAGGTAATCATGCTTAAAGGTTTCACTAATCCACGGCATATATACGTAGCTGAGGTTAAGGAGATCAAAGTCGTATGTCAGGTGACGAACAGGATCCGACCAATGATATTTCCATGCAGAAGAAAAGACTCGACGGTGGAACTCTGGTCTGTTTTGTAGATTCCAGCCCACAGATACCTCTGATGTAGCACTACTCTTTCTTTTAAAGTTCTTTGATATGAATGGAGCTAAGAAGCGAGGGAACTGCAGATGTGCTTGTACACTATATTCCTCATAGTCACTATTCTTGTAGCCCTCAAGTCCTTTAATGGCCTCAAAGGCTGCACGAAACTCCAAACTTAAATGTTCACTACCCCTAAAAAGGTTCCTATTTTGATAAGAAAGTACGGCTGCTGCGCCTAAATCACCCGCTGTATTTGTTCCTTCTGGTTGGAAAGAGATGGTGTTTGGTTTGTTGTTTGAAACCTGAATATCAGTATCTAAGTAATGTGTAGAAGATGTTGTATAGGTAAATGTCTTACCTATCACCAAACTATCATAGCGAGGAACTTCCCTAAAATTGATATTTGTGTAACGTACTGCACCAAGACGTGAGAAGTTGTTATAAGTCTTTTGTAAGTCTGTTGCAGAGAAGTACTTTCCCTTTTCTATTAGGGTATTGTCTTCCAATACTCCCTTTCTAAGATGAAAACCTGTTGAATCACCTGGAATAAAATTAACATTGTTGATGACATAGCGAGGATGTAGTGTTGGCTCAGCATCACTATTCTCAACATATTTCATCAAGTGTAAGGTCACGTTTACATGCTGTCTACCTTGTGTTGAGTCAGCGGTATAATACATGAAGTCCTTATGAAATCTGTAAAAACCAGAGTCATTCAAGATGTGTGTCAGTCTTTTACGCTCGTCATCCAAGGAAGTAACGGTAAATTGGCGTGGTCGATCAGTGTCAGTTTTGAGGTGAGGAGCAAGTACTCTTTCAATAACAGAATCCTCTATCTCATAGTTAAAGCGATCGATAATATATGGGTCACCAGGATGGAGTTGGTAATTAAGGGTAAGTTTCTTTCCTTTAACTTTTTTGCTTACGTCTACTGTAGCATTCATATAACCCATATTCTGCATTGCAACAGTCAAGTCCTCAGACGAAAGACGAGCCTGAACAGAATCATATAATACGGGTTCCTCTCCCATTCTACGGAGTGTACGGTTAATCCATTTCGTTGTATCTTGTCCCGCCATAGCGTAAGTTCCTAATGGAATCTTAAAGAGAGAGAACCAACGTGAGTTACCTTTTTGACGTACATACTGCATCAGAAGTGATGAGTTAACGTCTTTTCTGTCAGAACGCAGCTCAACCTTGTCCAAAAGATATTGCCCATCAGGTACAAACTTATCTGATGAACATGCTATGATAACAAGCATAGTCATAGCGACAAGGACAGAAGTGAGAAATCTATATGTCTTTGAAATAGCATTGATATCCTAATTTTTAATCCCCAAATA
>CAKMOD010000099.1 GCA_927910885.1 uncultured Prevotella sp.
AAGAATATGTTTAGGCTCTAATGACCGATTTTGGTTAAAATGTGTAAATGCTTTTCGTATTGCTTTAACAAAAGAACCAAGTTACTCACTAAACAAAAATATGGCTGAGACTGTCAACTATCTATCCTTTTTATCATCCACTTTCATTGAAAACCTTTTCATTTTAAGACATTCGAAAAAATACAGATAAGGATTTGAAAAAATCATTACATAATTTCAAAGAAAACATCTATAACTAACGGCAAAAACACATATTAGAAGCAGTTTTGCAATCAACAGTAAATCAATTAGTTATAAAGTTTAAAAATAAAAGGTGCTTAATTAGCCTTCAAAAGGGCGTTAGTAACACTCCAAAAGGGCACCTTTTAGAAGCCAATTAAGCATCTATTAGCAGCTAATTGAGCCTCTTCTCATTTTAACAATGTGAATTTCTTTTACACTATACAATAAAGAAGTATATAAAAAGGAGCAAAAATAAAAATGGGGATATAAATCTTCTTCTATCCATAGTAGCATAAAGATGCTGGATAAAAGCAGATTTATATCCCCTATATTTATTCTATTAAAAGATTATTCTGTGTATAAGAAACGCTTGATAGACTTCTTTGGTGTCTTTTCAAACTCTTCTTCTTGAATACGAATCTCAGCAACCTTGCAGTAAGCTGGTACAATTGTATTCAACTGTGTACGGTTCTCCTCCATAATATTCTTGAGGTCATCCGCATTGAGTCCTAAGTTCTGAGCCTCATCATAATCAGGATATACCAAGCCAATAAGCTTTTCACCACTCTGAATAACCAAACATTCAGCTACGAGAGGGAGAGAATTCAATTTGTCCTCTATCTCCTCTGGATAAATGTTCTGTCCGTTACTTCCGAGAAGCATATTCTTAGAACGGCCCTTAATAAAGACGTTACCATCTTCATCCATCAAACCGAGGTCACCCGTATGGAACCAGCCATCCTTATCAATTGTCTGACTTGTATCTTCCTCATTCTTGTAGTAACCCAAAAGAACGTTAGGACCTTTTGTAAGAATCTCACCTGGCACGTTCGCAGGATCAGAACTATTAATACGCACTTCCTGATGTAAAGCAGCCTGACCGCAAGACCCCTGCTTGAAGGTCTGCCAGTCACGATAACAGATAATTGGGCCACACTCCGTTGCACCATAACCTACAGTATATGGGAACTCTATGCGACGCAAGAAGCTCTCAATTTCACCATTGAGTGCAGCTCCGCCAATAATAATCTCATATAGATTACCACCAAAGGCTTGATATACCTGCTCACGAATCTTTGCACGTACCTTCTTATTAATTACTGGCATATTCAGCAGGAGACGCATACGATTGTTCTGAATCTTTGGGAACACCTTCTTACGAATAATCTTCTCAATAACCAAAGGTACAGCAATCATAATGACTGGCTTAACCTCTTGAAGTGCTTGAGAGATAATCGCTGGAGAAGGAATGCGCGTCAGATAGTAAATATGAACACCTGAGAGGAATTCATAGATAAACTCAAATGACATTCCGTACATGTGAGCCATAGGAAGAATACTGATAATATTATCTCCAGGCTTAATCACATGACCTAATACATGTTTACCAAAGTCAGCATTACTCCATAAAGAACGATATGGAAGCATTACACCCTTAGAACGACCAGTCGTACCACTGGTATAGTTAATCAAAGCAAGTTCGTCCGGACTCTGCTCACGGTAGTAGTGTATATGCTCTGGGCGGAAATATTTTGGATAACGACGTCCGAACTCCTCATTAAGATGTTCGCGTGCATAAGTCAGCTTTTCCGTACGACTTAATACCAAAGAATAATCTGGAATATAGATAATTCCCTCTAAGTTTGGCATCTTCATTGCATCAACCTGTGTCACAACGACATCGCCAACAAAGAGAAGCTTTGCATCTGAGTGATTGACAATGTTATGAATCTGCTCTGGCATGAACTCATGCAAGATAGGCACAGCAACAGCACCGTATGTAAGTACTGCAAGGAATGCAGCTGCCCATGCTGAAGAGTTTCTTCCACAGAGTGCTATCTTATCACCACGTTTTACACCACTTGCCTCAAACATAATGTGCAACTTTTCAATTTTTCTTGCAACATCATGATATTGAAGGGTCTTACCTTTATAATCTGTAAGAGCATCACGGTCCCAATGTTCGATGATACTCTTCTCTATTAATTCATTAAAACTTGGAATCTTTTCCATTGCACAATATTTCAATCTGTGTGCAAAGATACATATTTATTAGCACATTTCAAAATATTATGTGCAGAAATGTATAAAGATAAGCTTAAATAGCATCATTGAGAATTAAAATACGGCATAGTATTGAATCTTCTTAAAACCAAAGAAGAAAGCTATATCGAAAACAAAAAGACGGATGTACTTTAATTGTACATCCGTCTTATATATAAGGTGAAATAATCTCTTAGAAGAAAAGATAACGGTTATCAACAACCTTTGCCTTAAGGATAAGATCCTGCATAAAGTTGCCTACCAA
This sequence comes from uncultured Prevotella sp., assembly GCA_927910885.1. Taxonomy (GTDB): domain Bacteria; phylum Bacteroidota; class Bacteroidia; order Bacteroidales; family Bacteroidaceae; genus Prevotella. Next base: position 2,531 of record CAKMOD010000099.1, read on the forward strand.
CTGCATATTCATCTGAGCAGCCTGCTGCATCGTCAAAGTCTCGTCGTACTTAGAACCTGCACGCATAGCCTTCTTCTCTACCTGGAATACGTAAACACCAGCGTTACCCTTCACAGGAGCCTTAGAGAACTTGCCTGCTGCTGTACCTGCAACTGCACCAGAGAGAGCTGGCTCAACAGAACCTGTTGCCTGTACGAAAGCTGGAGCAGCAAAAGTAATCTGATTAACAGGAGAAACTTTAGCACCCTTAGCCTGAGCTGCCGCAATAGAGTTTACACCCTTGAGCTTAGCCATAAGCTTCTCAGCCTTCTTATCCTTAATAACCTCACGTTTGAGGATTTCCTTCACCTGAGCATCATCCCATGAACGATAGCCCTGTGGATGAATACTTGTCAAAGCAATAACCAGGAGGTGATCATTGTCACCACACTCATAGAGAGGTGAAACCTGACCCTGCTTAGCCTCGAAGAGCCACTTGAGTGCGTCACGTGTACCACGGATACCTGCAATATAGTGCTCTGCTGTTGAGAGATCATTGAGTGACTGAACCTGATAACCAGACTTAGGAGCATTCTTCTCAAGGTCAGCTACAGTAGAACTCTTAGCAACAAACTCAGAGAACTTATTGTAAACATTGCTGCGTGTAGCCTTAGAGAAGTCTACGACCTTCTTAATAACAGCAGCAGTTGTCTTTGTTGTAAATGCCTTCTTATCAAGTACCTGAAGGATAATGTTACCCTGTGTAAGAGCAAGATTCTGCGTTGCATTCACCTCACCATTGAGCAGAGCATTTATAAATGTACGGTTATCCTGATTCATGCTTGGAGCCATCTCGTACTGCTGACCAGTAAACCATACCTTCTCCCCAGTCTGACCATAACGCTTTGCAAGTGCATCAAAATCAGCACCACCAGCCAATGCCTTCTGGATAGAGTCTGCCTTAGCACGTGCCTCATCAGGAGTTGCAGCTGCAATATTAATCTGACGGAACTGGATTGAGTCAGCCAACTGTGCTTTAGAAAGTACACGAATAATATTCAATGTATTGTCCTGAGCGTTTTCAATCACACCAGTTGTACCCACAGAAAGTGAATCAATCTTTGATGCAATATCAGGATACTGCTGATAAGCCTTACTGCTTACAGGAAGACCAAGATAAGGAATCTCAGATCCACTCTTGCTAACAACAGCAGCAGGATCTACTGCAGAAGCAAGTTGCTTCTGGAAGTCGTTCATCTCCTTAACAACCTGACTGCGGTCTGCAGCACTTGCCTTAATCTGGAAGTCAACAAACTTGATATCACGTGTCTCAACATTCTGGCGGAAAGCTGGCTTCAATTCTTCATACTTAGCCTTGAGGTCATCGTCTGTCACCTTAACATCAGCATCCTTTATTGTGCTGTAAGCCAAAGAAGCAAGTTGAATCTGGCTCTCCTCGTTATTATCCTTGAAAGCCATCTTAGCCTCTGCCTTGTTTGAGAGAACACAACTTGCAAGCAGTGCCTGATACTTCTGCCCAAGCAACTGTGTGCGAAGGTTCTTCTCAACAAAGAGCCAGTAGTCATAAACAGCCTGCATCTGCTCCAACTGTGGAGACTTTGCAGCCTTTGCCTTGTTGTAGCTATCAAAGAACTGCTTAAGTGCGTTTACGTCAAAACGACCAGTCTGCTGGTTAACAAATGGAGTCTGAGCCAACATAGGGTTAGTACCCTCATTCAATACGTTCTGAATCTCAGCCTCTGTAACAGTAAGACCAACCTTCTCTGCATCAGCCTCGATAACACGATTACTTACAAGCTGCTGCCAAACTTGATCCTTTACTTGATTAAGTTCTTGGTCGGTGAGGTTGTCACGTTGCATAGTGAACTTAATTGCTGACTGATATTCATCAATCAACTTCTGATAGTCCTGGACGCTGATCTTTTTGCCCAGGATTTCTCCAATCTGCTGACGTGCTTCGCCCTTGATACCATCACAAGAGCGAGCCGCATCTCCAGCTAAGAATGCAAACAAAGCAATACCGATAGCGCCTACCAGTATGCCACCTTTGCTTCTGATTTTCCTAATGCTGCCATTTTAGATTTATTATTTGATTTTAATTATTCTATTCAATATGACAAATTGCCCACAAAAATACAAAAAAAAGGGCAAATATCATAATTTTTCATTCAGAAATTACTCTGTACCATTGACTTTTAGCCGTACGAGTTCTATTTTTGTCATGGTCTTCTTGATTATCTTAAACTCATATTGTCCAACGATAACGATTTCATTCAGTTTTGGGAAACTTTGATAAACGTGCAACAATAAGCCTCCAACGGTCATATAATCATCGTTCTCTGGCAAGTCAAGATTGAACATTTCATTCACTTTATCAATCTCTAAACGAGCCGAAAGAACGTATTCGCTGTCGTTTATTTGCTTAGCAATATACTTTGTATTATCATGCTCATCCTCAATCTCACCGAAGATTTCCTCTACAATGTCTTCCAATGAAACAATACCACTTGTTCCACCAAACTCATCCACAACCACTCCCAAGCTTTTCTTCTGAAGAAGGAAAACCTGCATAAGTTTATGTGCTGCCATCGTCTCTGGCACAAACGGCATCTGTCGGATATGGTCTTTCCAATTCTTTGGAGAACGGAACATCTCAGAAGAGTGAATATAACCCTTGATATGATCGATATCTCCTTCATAAACAACAATCTTAGAGTTACCGCTTTCTATGAACATCTGCTGTAGTTCTTCCAGTGTACAATTCTCTTCAACTGCCTTTATCTCAGTACGTGGCACCATACAATCACGCACCTTGGTATCTTGAAACTCCAAAGCATTTTGGAAGATCTTTACCTCGTCTTCTATATCGTCATCGCTCTGAGCATTCTCAATAGTACTCTGTACAAGGTGGTCGAGGTCTATCCTCGTAAAGGTTCCGTCTGATTCTTTCTCATCCATCTTTACACCAACTAAGCGCAAAAGAACTCGCGCAAGAAAGGTTGCAAAGCGACTAATAGGCCAAAGGATAATAAAAAAAGACATACGCCAATGGGGCAAAAAAAGTAAGTAAGCGGTTAGGATTACTCTTAAATAGCGTTTTAGGTAAGAACTCTCCTGTAAAAAGGATAACAAGTGTCGACGCCAAAGTATCTAATATAACACGTGTAGCAGAATCGAACATTGCAAATAGCGTCGTATCAAATATCTGAGCAAAGAAGATACCATAGATAACAAGAACTATGTTGTTACCAACAAGCATCGTAGAAACAAAACCATTCGGATTGTTATAATAGATGGTTAGACACTTTTGGGCAATACCATTCTTCTCTTTGTCCATCTCCGCAAGAAGACGATTACTCGCAACAAAGGCAATCTCCATTCCTGAGAAGAATGCAGAGAGTACCATTGTTATTATTATTCCTATAATTAAACTTATATCCAATTTCTATTACTATTTAGTGCGACTTGGTAAACAGTTCCCCGTATATGTTAGCCATAAGTTTCTTTCTGTTTATGACAGTTATGAACCTATTTTCTTGTCTTCTGCTATTGTGTTGACGCCCAACACATATCGTGCTAAGGGTTAGCACCAGTGGTGCGGAGCATCAAATGCAATGCAACAGATTAATGAGAGGAGAGCAACTTGTTGTTAGAAAAGAAGTTCTACGAATTAACTTGCTATTCTTAAGACAACACGATACTATACTGTTTTGAGAGCTAATGCATGGTAGGGTTATTATTTAAGATTTTATAGAACTGCAACAATTACTTTTGATTTACAACTGGGCCTTTCATACTATCAACACGTGTGGTATCAATAGGTGTAAAGGGAGGATTAGCAGGAGACATAAACTCTTCTTTAGAGAAAATGCCCCACCCCTTTGTCTGACGTATCTCGTAATTTGTCATCTGCTCATCGCTATGGAACCAGTTTCCTTGCAACTCCTTATCAGGAGTTTTGAGGTGTGAATAAGAATAAGACCACATTTCATGGTTACGCTCATCCCAATAGAGTTCATTGCTATAAAAGGTGAGTCCCTGCGCTGTGAGGATTCTAACACGTCCTCTTAGTTCCCAACGACGGTCCTTATCAAAGTAAACAGCAGAGTCACATTGAATATAACCCACTACATGTTTCTTCAAATCAAATTGAGTAAGCAGTATTCCTTTATTAAAAGTCCATCGTGAAGGCTTTCTATTCTCATTAATTTCCCAACGCTCAGTAACAATACGATATTTGATTACACCTGAATCAGAAATAAGCGTATTGACACCGTATGTTGTCATAACCGGCACAGAGTCACGGTCATGAATAGCAGGAGCAGTATGCTCACGTTCCTCCGAACAGGAAACCATGGCATAGCTCACTGTTAAAAGCACCAAACCAATGAAAAGTGAATAAAGGCTTGAACGCATATTATTCAACCTTGAACTTAGCAAACCAACGCTCATTGAAGGTGAAACCAACGTTGATGCGGAATGTATTTTCCTTAATCATACCCGTAACACTCTGGTTTACCCACTCTGCGCTGATATTCAACATACTACGGTTATTATAGGCATTAAGGATTGGAATACCAACACCAAGGCTTGCTGAAAGCTCGCGTGGTCCATCCACACCATTAATCTTCAGATAAGGACTTGCATAGCTAAAACCTGCACGATAGTGCATACGACTGAAGAAACCACGATAGCGTTCGCCTTTACAATAATCACCACCCAGTGTTAACTTATGACGATCATTGAATTGTCCATCAACAAGGTTATAACTTGTCGTACCATTGATTGTGCTTAATTGTGGATACTTTAAGTTAGCCCACTTCTGCAACTGATAGTCAACACCGAACTTCAAGCGGTTATTATGATTCCACATCAAACCAACACCAAAGGTATGAGGAAGTTCAAGAGAGTTTGAAACAACATAACGGGTTGTATCAGAAACGCTTGTCTGTGAATTTGTTGAAATCAGGTTACACTCAGCATCAGCTCCTAAACTATGTCCAAGAGAATAAGTAAGACCCAAGGTCAACTCATTCTTCTTATCAATAGCATAAGTATATTGCGCACCAAAGTCTGCCTTGTAGCTCTTAACTTGTGTAGAGTAATTCTTTGACAACGTATTTACATAGCTATCGCTATATGTGTTTGTTGAGTTACGATTCAATGTTCCCCATAAGTAACCGATGTTTGCACCAAATGAGAAACCCTTGAAAGGCTCCCAACCAGCACCTAAATAAACAAGATGCAAACCACCATTACCATTGTATGTATTAGAATACGTAGCATTGGTTGAAGATGTACTTGGGAAAGCATTGACGTTCTGAGTGTTACTAAAATTGTATCCAACATTTGTATAAGGCAAAATACCAAAACTAACACCCACATGCTTAAACGCTCTGAACGACGCAACAACATATTCTATATCAGCATTTTTAGCATTAACTTTATTGCCGTTTTCCTCAAAATTAGTCAACTGAAGACTAACACCTGCATCAAATATGAATGAAAGAGAGTCAACAGAAGCGTATGAAGCAGGGTTCGCATAGTTCACCTGATTACGCTCATGAAAACCGTATGCCAATCCATTCATACCACGATTAAAACTTGTTGCCTGAGATGCCAAAGCACCTAATCCATACTGACTATATGGAGAGTTAGTTCCGCTTTGAGCTGACACCTGTACTGCAAGACCTGCAAGGAACGCTGCTGCAATTATCTTTTTCATTCGCTTTCTTTTTCTTATTCTGACGATATGTCTAAACAATATATTGGCGCAAAGTTATTAAAAAAAATCTATATTGCAGAAAAACAAGAAAGGATTTTGATTTTTAATAAGCTTTCTTTGTGCTCTCATGCTTTTTTACTACCTTTGCGGAGAAAATGAAAAAGGGATTATTATATATTGTACTGACTTTCCTCCTGTCTGTCGTTAATGTTACAGCAGGGGCTCAGTCTATGAGTAATGCTGATAGCATTCAGATATCCCTTTTGACGTGTTCACCTGGTAAAGAAGTCTGGGCACAATACGGACATACTGCTATTCGCTATTACGACAAAGAAAGCGGAGAAGACCTTGCCATCAACTATGGTATTTTCTCCCTCGACCAAACCTACTTTATCCCTCGTTTTGTTCTTGGTATGACAGACTATCGCATGGGAGTTCAACCTATGGATATATTCCTTGCTCAATATAGTTATGAAGGGCGAGGAGTTGTCGAACAGGTTCTTAATTTATCAGCTGAAGATAAAGAGATTATCTATAAAGCATTGCAGGAGAACATGAAGCCTGAAAATGTAGTTTATCGCTACAACTACTTCTTTGATAACTGCACCACAAGGGCACGTGATATGCTCGCCAATTCAACCTCCAATGGAAAGAATTGTTTATCCACCAGCAGAAGAAGATGCAACGTTCCGTTCTATGAATTCATAAATGGAACAACAAATATAAATGGTCACAGTTCGGAAGAAGACCTTACTACTCGGTGTGAATGCTGATCGTA
>CAKMOD010000100.1 GCA_927910885.1 uncultured Prevotella sp.
GCCTACCAAATGTCCATTACTAAAACCCGAGAGGTTTTCAGCCTACCAAATGTCCATTACGCCTAAAAAAAACTATCTTGAGTATTATTTAAAAGAAAAACTAAAAATACTATGAATATAATGATACTAAACTTAATGATGGCACATTTTATCGGAGATTTCTATTGCCAATACAAAAGAATGTGTGATAAAAAGATTATTGAAAGTACATGTATTTGGAACCCAACGATATTTTTTCATTCTCTAATTATTGGCATATTATCAATGATGTTTTTATGTGATCTAAATGCTTGGAAGATTGTACTATCTATATTTATTTCACATTACATTATTGACTTGGGCAAATCGTTCATATCAAGAAAATACAACTTTACTACCATCAGAAAAAATGAAGGTAAAGTCATTGTAGCGGAAGGTGCTAACTTCAGATATAGCTTATGGTTGTTTATTATTGATCAGATACTCCACATAGCCACAATATACTTCTTTGTAAACAGGCTTGGCGATTTTGGTTGGCAACAAGCCGAATGGCTTTCTAATTTTACGTCTGATAATCAGACATTAGTTAAAACTCTATTGGCTTGTATTATTGCCGGAAAGCCTGCCAACATTTTAGTGCAATTAATCCTAAGGGAACGCGAGGTAAATGTTAATCAAAAAAAATGTAGTTGTAATTTCCGTTCAGGAGCACTCATTGGCTTTGTGGAAAGGTGCTTAATATTAACATTTGTCATTCTAAGCAAATATGAAGCTATAGGTTTCTTACTTGGCGCTAAATCAATATTAAGATTTAGTCAAACACAAGGTAAGACAGAAGATGAAAAGTCTGAATATGTACTGGCAGGTACACTCGTCTCATTAGCGATTGCTTTAGGACTTGGGTTAATGGTTTTATATTTTCCACTCTAAGTCATAATAGAATCCTGATAAACCTAACCTTACTCTATTTTGCCTTTTAAACCTTATACTTTATGCTATTCAAAGGTAAAAAGAAAAAGCTACTATGTTACTTTGTTTTATTCCTTTTGCATTCTATCTGTCATCATTTCGTCTATCCTAATCAGAAAACAAAAGCCACAAAAAAGAGTTAACAAGTTAATAATCCCAAAGAGTCATACTCCTCAAAACAATTAACTTGTCAACTCGTTTACTTGTTTACTCGTCTACTTAAAAGACTCGTCTACTTTAAATTTCCCAAACCTTTCATTATCTCTTCTTCATGAACGCAGCAGGCTTAGCACTTGTGCTTAAAGGATGTAAAAGCGCCACAGGCTGAAGCAGGAACAGAGGACCATTAAGGTATAACTGGCTTCCCTGCTGGTTGTACTTATAAATCGCGAAGGCATTTCCATTAAATGAATTAAGAGGGAAACCCAAAGGTCCTAAATACGTTAAGCTCTTAATGTAAGCAGCATTCTTACCACTATCCTCAAGCATACCAGCAACCATTTTATCTGCTTTTGAGTACGCCATTTTTGCTGTCATTGTCAACTGATTTGATGCATAATAGTTAAAAATACCAGGAACAACCTTCTGGAATTTAGCAAAATCAGCATCACTCACCTGACCAGAACGATGTGCTTCAGTCTGCTGACGAATAAGCTTCATGAATGCACTATAATGATTGATGTCCCAAATAGCAGTTCTGTAGTGATAAGTAGTATCATTCATTCTCTTTGAAAGAACATATTCACCAGCATTCAATGTCAATGACACGTTAGCAGGGTCAAAGGTAAGCGTCATCTTCATACCTGTGTCACTTGAATTAAAGGTCAACTCGGTATCAGATTTCTTCTCAAGTGTACCAACAATCTGTGTAACCAATGTGCTAATATCAGTTGTAGATGATGTCATCTTAAGAAGATCGTAACCATAGAGACTATAAGTCTTACCTGCAAGGTCGTCAATGCTACCCTGTGTTACAGTGATAGTATCACGGTTCTGTTGATTCTTCAAAATGAGTGAGATAGTACGAATCTCGCCTGTTGTGTTTGCACTAATGTGTGCAACAAAAGCTGAGTCTTTATCCTCAATAGATGTCACGGCAGAAGCATCAGCAGCATCAGCAAGTTCCAATGTTGGCGTAGCACCTAACTTTGAATAAGGCAGGGTGAGAGTTGTTGCATTGTCATTCATAACATAAGACTTAGCACCCTTGTATTTGAATACAGATCCTGACTGCAAGATAGACAGATTAGTTGAATCACTACCATTCTTGATTGTCAACACAGCAGAACGACTGTCAACACCCGGGTTATTGGTTACGCTAACAATAACAGAGTCATTCTGCAACTGAGCTGTTGCCCATGAATCACTGACTGATACTGATGAGCCAGCCGGTGCGGTAAACTTTACACCACCCTTCTGTGCTGCAGCATTGAAGAAGAGATTTGAGCTTACTATCTTCACAGTGTTCTCACGCAAGTAATTACTACCAGCATCGTTGTCGTCACTGCAGGCAACGAAGCCTGCAGTAACAGCAAGGAGAAGACAAATATTAAATATCTTTTTCATAAAACATTTACTTGTTTAGTTTTACTTGAGACGCAGCAGATGTTGTGAGGAATGAGTTCCAATCTACATCGAAGCGCGCAATACGGTTTGGCAGATACTGTGGCATCAATACTGACTCAGTATTGTCGAATGACTCCTCTGGCAAGATAGAAGGCTTAGCAGGTGAAGCAGTAGCCTTCTTAGTGATGACTGGGTTAATCCAGTAATCCCACCAACCAGCAAGGTTTTTAGAGGTGAATGGTTCGCCTGTATAAGCCCAGAGCATGATACGCTCAGTAGTCATACCAGTATACTGTACCTGTCCATTAATGATGCTGAACAATGGCCCACAGAGTGATGCGCTAATATCTCCATTGTCTGCTACGGTAAAGGAAATTAGGTTGTAAGCACCCGTACCCGTACCTGTACCTCTCTTCTCATCAATATTAAAGGCATTACCGATGTAATAGGTTATGCTTTGACCCTGTAGGGTTATCACCTTCTGTCCACCCTGCATCAAGAACGCATTGGCAGAAGCCACGTAGGTCAATGGGAATACATAGTCTGAACCATAATCACTATGAACATTGAGGTAGAACTTGCGGTTCGCACCAGAACCTACATATCTCAATCGTGCTGTACGTGTATTCTCAAAGAAGCCTTTCTTTCCATCCTTGATACCAATGAAGTCATCGTGAGTTCATAAGTACCCATGAGAGCAGAAAGATCAAACTGCAAGATCTGTACCTGTGCCTCGGCAGTACCATTTGAAATCTTAAGTTTTGCAGCACGTGCATTCGTTGCTATTGGGTTAGCATCTACCTTAATAGTGAGCTTATCGCCATCCTTAGAGAGCTGAACCCATGATGCATCACAACTGATGTCGAGTTTATTAAGATATGGAATGGTCTTCGTAATAGTCTTTTCACCATTAGAAGCGTTGATAGCACCAATCATATTCGCAATGAGATTTACATCAACGTTTGAAGCAGTAGACTCTACGCCGGTTCCAGTAAACTTAGCAGTAGCCTTATCAAGAGTTAAGTCGTACAACTGTACACCATTCAATGTGATAGGCTCATACAAACGGATTCCCTTATCTGTAAACGCATAAGCAGACTCAGCAACAATCTTATCACCATCGTAGATAGCTAACTGACGATTGTTCTTATCTGTAATAACGAGTGTATAAGGCTTTCCACCAATGTTAAGAGCTACATCAGAGAAAACAAAGAGGTTGGTGAGATCGGTCACCTTCTCCATATATTCTGAGCTTTCGCCAGAGAGTTTGCGGAGATACATAGTATTCAACGAACGCTTGCCGTGAATCTTGATGCGGTCAGCACCAATACTATCGATAACGAACTCGAAGTCGCCTTCCTTACCACGATACTCACCCGACTTTGGTGTTGCATAGGTGTGGAGGAAGGTATTGTATGTATCAAACGACAAAACTGGTCCGTCGTCTTCCTTCATCTTATACAATGACTTTACTTCGCCATCATCAGGTTTGTTCTCATAACGCACAATCGCATTATCACGAGTGAACTTGATAGTATAAGCCACACCACCATAAGACTGGTTGCTCTTTGGATAATAGTCTAAAGCCCAACCGTATTGAGATGCCACCAACGTTTCTTGTGCCTTCTGAAGGAAATCGTCCATACGCTCTGCGTAAGACTTGTCGAAGACGTTCTCCTCTTCAGTCTGACATGACTGAAGGAAGAGTGCTGGCAAAGCAAGTAGGAGATATATAAATAATTTATTTGCTTTCATATAATGATCCTTTCTTAATAATTAAGATTTGTCAGATTATAACTGCCATTGACTACGTTATTCTCGCGCTCGATAACAGCATCACGCACCTTGTCAAGGTCGACATTAAAGGTATCTTTATAGTAACGTTTAGCAATCTCGAGTTTCTTCTCAATAGCTGTTACACCTGGCTGATCCGCTGCTGCTGCACCATTCGCATCCACAACAGTTGCTTTCTTAAGGATAGCGTTCCACTGTGCATCGGAAGAGATAATGTAAGTACTAACTACCTCAGCAAAGTCCTCACGCTCTTCCTTCTGTGAATAAGCTGAGACAAAGCCACGCTGCTCATAACCTGTCCCATACTTTTCAGAAAGCCACGAGTCATTAACATAACCTGTTGGTGTTATCTTACCAAACTCACGTGGATAGTCCTTTGTCTGGTTAACAATGTGAACAAACTCATGGTGAATCGTCTTAAGATAATATTCATCCAAAGCGGTACGATTGTTCTTGACTTTATCAAGATGATTAACACCCAAGAGACGAATCTTCTTTCCACCCTCAGCTGTACCAAGTTTCATACTACCATTGTTTCCAAACTCAAACTCGCCAAGGAAACTGAAGAGCTTCGGGAAGTAACGACGGGTGAAGTCGATGCCGGCAGCTTCAGTATAAGCCTCAACACAAGTGTACTTCACAATATGCGCTAATTGTACAGACTGAGCAGAATCGGCTGGTACATCATAGTAAGACATATCCGACTCATTGTCCTCATAACGCCACTGTATCTGAATGTTATAAGGTACTACGAAGTTCTTATACAGCCACTTATCAAAGGCTGTGTCTGCTGCCTTAGAAGGCTTGATAACGCTCTCGCTTGACAAAGTATCGTCCGAACAAGCTGTGAAGCCTGCTGCAACTGCCGCCAACAGCGATAAAGCTAATATGTTTTTCTTCATTTCTTAATTCTTTAATTAGCTATTAAAAAGTGTGTGCACTTACTGGAGCAGAATACTGATTGACCGCTGAAAGTACTGGTAATTTGTACAGAGAAAGGTCAACAATCTTTGCACCTGCTGCAAGAGCCTTGACTGGGTTGCCTGCAACACCAGACTCACGAATACTCTGTGGAATCTGTACCACCTGACGTGGGTCGTCCTTCTCCAACCAATCAAGGTTCTTTGAAGGTCTACCATTAACACCAATCAGACGACGTGGAATCTCGATGTTGTAACGTCTGATATCCATCCAACGCAAACCCTGGTGTACAGTTTCGATACGACGGAAGTTAAGCATACACTGCAAGAGTGACTCCTGCACTGAGCCTTCAACGCCAATTGTGAAGCGAGGGCTGATGTGCTTCTTGAAACTTGGCACCATCTTATCAGCATCAGCGTATGCGTATGGAACTGTCTTGAAGTAAGTTTGTACACTTGTTGGGGTAAGTGTGACATTGGTATTGAAGAAGTTCTTCATCCAGATAGTCATATCTGCACAAGCAGCATCATTCTGACCAAGCATGATTTCAGCCTCTGCACGATTAAGCAAAGCCTCATCCATGGTGAAGTCAACATTCAATGTGCGAAGATAACCAGAGCCTGTTGTTGTATTCACAATCTCCATCTCACGTGGAAGTTTCATCAACAAAGCAAAGTTACTCTCAGCTTGATTAACGGTAAATGGCTTCCAAATGAGGTTTGATGATGTGCCCCAAATATTATTGCTCTGGAACAATTCTGTCTCTGACAAATAGTTAGTGAGTGTATAACGCTTACTGGTTAACCATGGTGCAAGAGCCATACCAGCATTGCTGACACTGGTTTGAACAAGGAGATTACAATCTGCAGAAGCACTACAATAAGCCTCAGCAATCTTTACTGCCTGCTCTGACTTACTCAGTGGCATAGCCTGTAAGGCTGCGTAATCACGCAAAGAAGCTGCAGGATTGCTACCTAAGAGCTTATCAGCATATTCCTTTGCCTTCTCCCACTTCTCATAATAGAGGTAGAAACGAGTTGCAAAGGCGTAAGCAGCCTGCTTATTGAAGTGGTACTTTGGTACCTCGTATGTATCATTAATCAATGGAATACCAGCCTCAATATCTTCAGCTATCTTTGCATAGACATCAGCTACTGTACCACGAACACTCTGTTCTGCAGCAGCAGAGAAGTCTGCAATACCTGTTGCATAATAGAGTCCAGCATCTTTTGTACTGGTCTTGCCATTATAAGGACGGCAGAACTCATTAGCAAGAACAAAGTGGTTATAAGCACGGAGAACCAAAGCCTCACCCTTTGAATTACGAAGTATATCGTTCTTTGGTCCGCCCTGATCCTCAATGGCAGCCAAAGCCTCATTCGCCTTATAGATACCTCCATAATAAAGCATCCACACTTGCTCTGGAGAGTCATTACCACCCTCTGTCTGCTCCTGCCAGAAGAAGTACTGGTCACCACCACGGTTACCCTGGCTATTCTGTGCTCCCATGTAATCGGTATTGTCAGACATCCACTCATTGAAGAGAGTCGGTGTACGATCAGGATAGGCTGTCACAAGTAGACCCGCAATCTTCTTTGGGGTGTCCAAAGTCGTACGGTTGTCTGGCAACGTATCCAATTGGTCAGCACAAGACGCAAGTATCGCTACAGATGCAAGCATCATGCTGCCCTTATATATGATATTCTTAATTTTCATATTCGTTCTATATTAAATTACTTCTGGTTCTGATTCAGCTTCTTTCTTTTAGACTGGTGGCTGTCATATTCCTACCACTTGCCTTGTTAAGGTTTCCAATGTTACCATCAACATTTGAAAGATTCCCAGCTGAACTTAAAGCCTCAGTTAAAATATTAAAGACCTAATCTCAATGTCATGGTGAACTGCTTTGGAACTGGGGCAGCCACACCACCTGTATTGAAGAACTCTGGATCCTGACCATTCAGCTTCTGATCTGAATAGAAGAGGAAGAGGTTAGTTGCCTGAAGCTTCAAAGCCAGACTGCTAACACCAATACTTCTAATCATTGCTGCAGGGAAAGTGTAACCCAATGAGATTTCCTTCATACGAATGAAGTCACCCTTAGCGATACGAACATCAGAATAGTTATAAGCATTGTATGCTACATCCAACTGTGGATTGTTACGATTCTGACGACGTGAAGCAATTACAGGGATATTAGTCAGAGCATACTCACCACTGTATGCCCCACGATTTCGGTACTCCTTAGGCAGAGCATCCATATCATCATAGCGGTTACTGAAGACAGGGTTCAAACGAACCTTATTACCAAAGCTATAAGTAACGAATACGTTGAGGTCCCAGTTCTTATAACGGAAGACGTTACCGAATGAACCCGTTGTCGTTGGGTCGGCAGGACCTTCATACTTCAGATACTTAATCTTCTCCTGATCACGTTCCTGAAGATTAAGACTTGAGTTAGTTCTTCTGCCATCCTCATTCATGAATGTTGGCAGACCCTCACCATCGAGTCCAGCAAATGGGATGCTGAAGATAGAGTTTACTGGATAACCTACAAGACTATAACCAGTTCCCTGTACGAGGTCGATAACACGTGCATGGGTGAAGAGACTTGTAATCTCATTGTGTGTCCATGAGAAGATAAAGTTAGATTCCCAACTGAAGTCCTTTGTCTTGATGTTATGTGTATTCAAAGACAACTCCATACCATTTGACTTCATTGAAGCAACGTTAGCAAGGTTATAAGAACCCAGCTGTGGATGACTTACGTAACCGATAAGGTCACTGTTGCGACGCCAATAGAAGTCAGTTGTAAGATTGATACGGTTATCAAGGAAACCAAAGTCGAAACCAAGGTTGAACTCACGCTTCTTCTCGTATGTAAGGTTCTTATTACCAAACTGCTCTTCGTATCCTGTCTCCTGAATAGAAGTAAATGGACGCCAAGGCACTGTTGCACTAAAGATTGGCAATGAGTTTGTTACAGGAGGACGATCACCAGTAAGCGAGTAGCTCAAACGGAATGTAGCATGTGTCAACGCCTGCTTGAACATCTTATTAAACCAACCTTCCTCATGTGCATTCCATGCACCAGAAACGTTATAAGTTGGCAACCAACGAGCTGAAGTAGCCTTACCCAAATAGTTAGTACCCTCATAACGGAAAGTACCAGTCATCTGATAGCGACCCTTATAAGAATAGGTACCTGTACCGAAGTAAGCAAGACTGCGGATGTGAGTATTTGACAAACCGTAGTAGTCAGAACCCTGCTCCTGGAACATCTTGAAAGCACGATAGTTCAGCTTAGCAATCTCACCAGCATCAAACATCATACCCCACTCACGGTCAAAAGTAGCCTTACGGTCAACACTATTACTCTCAACACCAGCATAGAGGTTTACGATATGTGTGTCATTGAATACGTCGTTGTAAGCAGCAGAAAGACGGGTATCCCAACCAAAGAAGTGATTACCTGATCTGTCAAGAATACCACCTTCTTTAAGAATTGATTCTGGAAGAGAGAATGGATTATCTGGATCAGTATAAAGATAAGGATTGGCATCGCGGATAGTTGTTGTACCCATTGCACGATAAGCCAAAGCCTGATTAGAATTTTCACGAACAATATGCTCCATCGTTGAAGCTGCACTCTTAACAGCTACCAAAGCAGTAAGCTTCAACTTTGTAATTGGCTTATAATCGACACTTGTCTGTATACGGAAGTCGTGTACATTCAAGTCCATATAGTTATTGTTCAACTCATTGAAGATATTGAACGGAGCATAGTTACGTGTATATGATTCGGTTGGGTCGAGTGTACGTGAAGTGTTCAAAGAATAAGAGTATGGGTTGATGTCGAATGCACGACTAACAGCACCAGTTGAAGGGTCAATCGTACGTCTCAACGAACCTGGAGCTCTCTGCTTACGATAAGAAGCATTAGCAATAAGATTCAAACCTATCTTCTTATTAATGTTGTAAGTCGTATTGATGTTACCAGTGTAACGCTGAACACGGCTTGACTTATACCATCCTGGATCAGACATAGCAGAGAGAGAAGCATAGTACTGACCCTTGTCTGTACCACCAGAAGCACTCACAGAGTGGTTGTGCATAATTGAACTTGAGAAAAGCTGGTCGAACCAGTCTGTATTGCGATACTCAGCAGCACGCAGATAAGCATCACGTGCAGCCTGTGTATTCTCAAGACCGAACTGTCCCTTAGTAGCATCATATTCAGAGATGAGCTGATACATACGACCATAAACACCACTTGTAGAGGCGTTAGCGATTTCCGCGTAATTCAAATAGCCCTTCTTCTCTAACTCACGATAAACCTCCATCTGGTCCTGTGAGTTCATGATATTAAAGTTCTTATAACTTGGCTTCAAACGAAGGGTGTACTCACCAGTATAGCTCAAATGGCTCTGACCAGCCTTACCTTTCTTCGTTGTTACAACAATCACACCCGCCATAGCACGAGCACCATAGATAGATGTAGCAGAACCATCCTTCAAAATCTGGAAACTCTCAATGTCGTCAGCATTCAATCCAGCAATAGCTGAAGAAATCAAAGTCTTTGCATCACCCGATGACAAAGAACTTGCATCAACATTAGCAATGTCTTCCATGATGACACCATCCACAACCCACAAAGGTTTTGACGAACCGAAGATTGACGTGTTACCACGAACACGAATCTTAGGAGCTGTACCGAACGTACCTGATACGTTCTGAACGCTCACACCAGCAGCACGTCCTTCGAGCGAACGGCTCACGTCTGCCATACCATCGAGCTTCGCTTTTGAAGCATCAATCTTGGTTGCAGCACCAGAGAAGAGGCGTTTGTCTTGCTGGGTCATACCTGTTCGACGACCTCAGTAAGCTGATGATTGTCATTAGAGAGGACAACCTTCATGCCATCTTTTGCTGTTACGGTCTGTGTGACCATACCAATGTAACTGACTACGAGTTTCTTTCCTGCAGGAACGTCGATAGTGAAGTGACCGTCGATATCGGTAACTGTACCCATCGTAGTACCTTGTACCATGACAGATGCTCCGATAACGGCTTCTCCATCGCCCTGAGAAACTACGGTTCCGTTAATCTTTGCCTGACCAAACGCTGTTCCTAATGACAGAATAAGACCAAACAAAAAGAGAGTAATTCTTTTCTCCATAGATCTCTTTTGATTATTAAAATATTATTGTGTAACTGTTTCGCTAAACTTTACGTTTTTGTTTCCCAATGAAACTTTTTATTAGAGATAGGTCATAAACTTAAATGTATTGCTGCTTTTTCACAACAAACAAAGATTATTACTTCCATGGGATGCAAATATATATATTATTTATAAAAATCGCAAGCATTTTTTCGTGTAAAATTACATTCTCTACTAAAATTTAATTAAATACTTAACAATTTCAACAAAAGAGTACATAAAAACACTTATAATTATAAATAAAAGAGTGTGCAGTTGACAAGTTAACGTATTTGATTGATAAGTAAACATGTTTACAAATAAACAAGTCATTTACTATGATGAAAGACAAAATGCACAAAAATAGACAGAATGACATAAGAACAGAAAAAGACAAGATAAATAGAAAACAAAAAAACAAAATTACAAAATATTTGGTTTTCCTTTTTACTCTTGAAAGACAATATAATATAAGAACTGTAGAACTGCCTATATAACACAAATCTATAAAACAAAAAAGTAAAAGGGTAGCAGAGTTGTATTTTACTCTGTTACCCTTTTTCTTTGAAAGTTTGTTTCAAGGATATCACACTATCTACTTCCCTCCCTTCAGGGAAGGGTTTGGAGGAAGAAGACACACTCTCCCCTTATTTCCTTATAAAATGAACAACAAACCCTATCAAATAAACAGCAAGCCCACTTGGAAGACCACTGCACTGACTATCCAAGCTAATGCCGTTGTGTAACCAGCAGCAAAGAGTGCCCAACCCCAACTGCCTGTTTCACCCTTTATAGCTGCAATCGTAGCCACACAAGGGAAGTAAAGCAGTACAAAGAGAAGGAACGAGAAGGCTGTAAGTGTTGCAATAGGCTCTGCTTCCTCGTAGCTGATGTGATGCATAGTTGCTACATCCTTTGTAATCAGATTATGTAGCTTTGAGTATTTGCCTGTCTCACTACTATAACCATTGTCGTCAGAGAAGCTATCATCATTAGAATAGAGTACGCCCATTGTTGATGCAACAATCTCTTTTGCACCCATACCAGACAACAAGCCAACATCCAATTTCCAATTGAAACCCTGTGGACGGAACACTGGCTCAACGGCTTTACCGATTCGTCCGATATAGCTTTGTTCCTGTCGTGCTTGATTATTCATATTTGGGTCGTCAGGGAGTGGGAAATAGCCTAAAGCCCATACGATGATAGATGCAACGAGGATAATACCTCCCATCTTCTTCAGATACTGTTTACCTTTCTCCCACGTATGGCGGCCAATGGCCTTCCACGTTGGGAAGCGGTAAGGTGGTAGCTCCATCACAAATGGTGTATCCTCACCTTTGACTACAAAGGTAGAGAAAAGTCTACTCATCACCACTGCCATTAGCACACCTATTATATATAAGGAGAGCATGGCAAGCGAACGATATTTCAAGGCAAAGAACGAACCCGTAATCATCACGTAGATAGGTAGACGAGCCGAACAACTCATCAATGGGAGTATCAGCATTGTTATTAACCTACTTCGCCGACTCTCAATCGTACGTGTTGCCATCACCGCTGGCACATTACAACCGAAGCCCATGATTAGTGGGATAAACGACTTTCCATGCAGCCCCATCTTGTGCATCAATCGGTCCATGATGAAGGCTGCACGTGACATATAACCGCAATCCTCCATATAGGAGATAAAGAAGTAAAGTATCAATATCTGAGGTAGGAATACGATAACGGCTCCTACTCCACCGATAATACCATCGACAACCATATCTTTTACTGGCCCATCAGGCATATTTGTTGAAACAAACTCGCCACACCAGCCCACACCAGCCTCTATCCAATCCATCGGATATTGACCAATGACGAAGGTTGCAGTAAACATCACCAACAGAACAAAGAAAAAGATTGGGAAACCAAAATACTTATTCGTTAGTATGCGATCGATGACATGGGTTGTTTGATAAGTATCTTTCTTATCGCCTGTCGTGAACTTTGCTTCCTTCAGCGCACCATTAATAAAACCATACTTAGCATCCATGATAGCAGTTTCGCTGTCGTTGCCTGTCTCCTCCTTTACTCGAGCTGCTGCTGTATCACGATGATTGAATATCTCAACCGAATCACCCAGTGGATTGACGAGTCGTTCTACGTCCTTATCATGTTCCAACAGTTTAATGGCAAGATAACGAGTAGAATAACGACGGCAGAGTTCAGGGTATTTCTTCAAATGCTCCTGCATCTCTTTAATACCATTCTCTATCTCATGTCCGTGGTTGATATGGATATGACGGAACTTCGACGGCTCGTCTTCTTTCCCTTCATAAACGGAGATAATCTGACGGAAAAGTTCCTTCACACCTCTACCATTGGTAAATACCGTTGGAACCATTGGCACTCCAAAGAGTTCAGAAAGCTTTTGTGCATCAATATGATCACCACGCTGTTCTGTCTCATCAAACATATTGAGAGCACAAACCATACGTATGTGCATATCTATCAACTGGGTTGTAAGATAGAGGTTGCGTTCAAGATTAGACGAATCAATCACATTGATAACTACATCTGGGGTTTTGTCAACCAACTGCTTACGCACATAGAGTTCTTCAGGACTATAGGCAGAAAGACTATAAGTACCAGGGAGGTCTACAAGGTTAAAAACATAGCCTTCAAACTCAGCACGTCCCACCTTCGCATCAACCGTCACTCCCGAATAGTTGCCTACTCTTTCGTGTGCTCCTGATGCAAAGTTGAAAAGCGATGTCTTACCACAATTCGGATTACCAACAAGTGCCACATTGATTGTACGGCTCTTACGACGCACTGCATCTGACAATACCTCTGGCGTTAGTTCCTTATCTGTGATATCGTATGCGGAGGAGTCCATCTCAACCTTATTGTCTTCATGCCCCTCTCCGTTATCAGCAGTACGTGTCACAACCTCCGATAACACCTCAATCTGGTCAGCCTCACTGTGACGAAGACTAACCTCATAACCCATAATCTTATATTTAACAGGATCCTGCAAAGGTGCATTGAGCAATACCTCAACGGTCTTGCCCTTGATAAATCCCATCTCTATTATTCGTTTACGAAAACCACCGTGTCCCGATACCTTTACGATAACACCAGTTTCTCCCGTCTTTAATTCTGATAACTTCATAGCTTTGATAATTCAGAATTCATAATTCATAATTCATAATTCATAATTCATAATTATGATTACTATTTAATTCCACAATTTCAGAATTCATAATTCATAATTATGATTACTTCTGCCTGTTGTATTTATTGCTGCAACAACTTATTCTACTCGTCTATCTCGTCAACTTAATGTTCATCTGTACTTTGTCTTCTTAGCAAGCATCTCGTTCACTCGTCTACTTCGTCTACTCGTTATCA
>CAKMOD010000101.1 GCA_927910885.1 uncultured Prevotella sp.
GGGCGTCTTTTGCAAGTCAATTAGGCATCTTTTCAAAGCTTAAAGAGCATGTATTGATTTTGATACGTACGAAAATAGTTTACAAAAATCAATTAAAATTAGAATAAGTTGTTTGTAGAAACGGAAAGAAAAGCCTCACTCCCCCAGCCCCCTCTCCCTACAGAGAGGGGGAGTGCAGGGAACCGTTTGCTTAGGAATGACTAAAAAAGCCTCACCCCCCAACCCCCCTCTCCTGCAGAGAGAGGGAGTGCTGGTAATAATTTGCTAAAGAATAACTAAACAGCTTTTCCAACCAATAGGGGTATCTCGCTATCTACTCCCCCTCTCTGTAGGAGAGGGGGGCTGGGGGGGTGAGCTAAAACTCCACCGTCACCCTACCATTTATCTGTCGCCCTGTAAGGTAGTTTGGAACGGCATACTGCTGTCCAGCAATGTCTGTCACCCAATAGTAAGAGTTGACGTTATTGATACCAAAGAGGTTCAGACAGTCCAAACCGAGCCAGATGTTCTTAAAGATTGTGTTGCGACGGCCATCGTTGTTGTCTAATAGGCGGTAGCTCATACCGATGTCAGCACGCTTATAAGCTGGGGCACGGAAGGTGTTATTCTCCAATTCCTTGTGTGGAGCAGAGAATGGCAAACCGTCTGCGTATGCCAACTTCAGCGACATACGCCAACGTGTCGTACCAGGGAAGAAGTCAGTGAAATAAAGGTTGAGCGCGTAACGCTGGTCGGTTGGGAGCGGAATACTCTTACCGTTCAACTTCATACTCGTGTTCATCACACTCAGCGTCAGCCATGAGTCAGCACCCGGAACGAACTCACCAAAGAGTTTAAGGTCAAGACCTGTGGCGTGTCCTGTGGCTGTATTCTCACCATAATACGTCACCTTCACATTGTCAACTGAGTAAGGAACGAGGCGAGAGAGAGCCTTATAATAAGCCTCCGCAGTGAACTTAAACGGACGACCTAACATCTCAAAGCGATAGGTCATACCTGCCAATGCGTGGATAGACTGCTGTGCACGAATCTTCTGATTGAGTGTTGCGTAGGTGACACCATTGACGATTGACGTGTCGCGAAGCTCCTTATAGAACGGTGCCTGATAGTAGATACCACCTGCGATGCGGAAACTAAGATTGCGGTTTCTGCCCGGTGTGATGGTCAGCGATGCACGTGGAGAGAATAGGCTCTCACCATTAAAGTCCCAATGCGCAAAGCGAACGCCATAATTCAGTGTGAAAAGCGTTGGCACAGAGTCGCGTGTCTGGAAGTTCCATGTGTCCTGCAAGTAGCTTTCAAAGCGTTTCGCCTTGAGTTCGTTGCGAGCACGAAGCGAGTAAATCATCTTCAAGTCACGACCCGTATGAGGGACGTTATAACCCGCAGAATCACGATATTCGTATTCGGCAGAGTTCTCCTTGATACGCTCAAGTTTATAGGTCACTGCGCCCTCAATCTTGTGTTTGCCAGCCCGATGCTGCATCATCAGCTTCAAACTCTTCACGTCAGCGTTGAGATAGTCGCGAGAATGCTGCATAAACGTACCCACACCGAGGTTTTCAGACGTCTCCGTCTGTGTCAGCCAGTACTGTCCTTGAATGTCATAACGCTCCTGCTCCTTCGTTGTGAAAGCCGATGCGAGGAGGGATAGGTCGGTGCGTGAACTCAAATGGCGTGTGATAGCCAACGAACCGAAGTAGGTTCGGAAGAGGTCTTTCTCCTGTCCATCGAAGTAAACACGGAACTTCTTCACGTTCTGCAGCGTTCCGAAGTTTGTCTCACGGTCTTCTGGCTCGAAGTTATAGCGGTTTTCAGAGATGTTACCGATGAAATCTACCTGCCAACGTTTGTTGGGTTGCCATGACAGATAAGTCTGATAATCAAGGAATGACGGACGATATTCGCCCTTTGTTTGGAGTGATCCGAGGAGGTAACGGTTGGTTTTATAGCGCACACCATTGGTCCATGTCAACTTCTTCGTAGCCAATCCGAGGTAGGCACTGGCACCTAAGAGAGAGGCAGAGATGGATGCTTCTGTCTTCTTCGGACGTTTATAGGTGATGTCCAAAGCCGAACTCATCTTGTCACCATATTTCGCTTCAAAGCCACCTGTTGAGAAGCCAACACCCTCAACCATGTCGGGATTGATGACAGAGAGTCCTTCTTGCTGTCCGCTTCGCACAAGGAAGGGACGGAACACTTCTATGTTGTTGATATAGACAGAGTTTTCGTCGAATGTTCCACCACGAACGTTATATTGTGAAGATAGCTCCGAGTGGGTTGAAACACCCGCCTGAGTCTGTACCATTTCTTCGACAGCATTGCCCGAAGTCGATGGTCCTTGTTTGGTTTTTTGAATATCCAATTCTTCTGTTGTTCCGTGCTGTTTGGCTTTGCCCTGCACTACAACCTCCTCCAATGCGTTGTCGTCAGCAAGTTGAATGAGCAGTGTCTGCTTTCCCTTTGGACGTACGAGAATCCTCGTCTTGGTCTTGTAGCCAATCATTGAGAAGCGCACCTTCACGGAGTCTTCACTCTGCAATTGCATATTGAACTCGCCTTTTAGGTTCGTCATCGACAGTTTTCCTTGCGTAACAACCATGACAGAAGCCAACTCAATAGGGTTGCCTTCCTTGTCGGAAACCTTCCCTTGCAGGGTGAACGATTGTGCAAATGCTAACTGGGCTGTCAGCATGAACAATAGAAGTAATATGTATTTCTGAATATTCTTACGTTTCATACATTATATAACGTTGGTGATTTTGTTTTATTGTCTTTCCCAGTTACTTAGAATAAAAAGACTTGTTGCAAAGCTGTTCTCGAACATTCACCGAGAAAGTAATTGCAATTATTGGTCTTATTTACATATTGTTATTTGTTTTATAAAAGATATTTTATATCTTTGTGACGAACAATTTATGCCATTTGAAATATTATGAAGAAGCTTATTTTATCAACCTTTGTGTTTTTAGGACTGTTACTTACAGCCTTTGTTCTTTATGTTTGGAATCAGGAGCGTACGTCTTTAAAATGGGAAGATGTACAAGCGTATAATGCTGATAAGATACCCGTCGAGCCAAAAGATTTCCGAAATGACTTTGAAGAGATGTTTAACGTTATCAAAGACAAGTATGCATATAAAGATACGAAGCATTTGAACCTCGACTCAATTCATACCGCCTGCCTTCAACGTCTTGACACAATGCAGTCGAAGGTGGCTTATTCATTGCTGATAAAGGAACTTTTTAGTAGCCTGAAATGTGCTCACGCAAATAATGTATCCATAGAGGAACCTTGGTTTATACAAGGTGCTCATATCATAGTGATTGATGATCGGGTGTTTGTTGACAAACCTTCTGATTTCGCTGTAAAGGCAGGTTTGCTGGATAAAGACGAGATTGTGGCGGTAGACGGGGTGCCAGTGAATAAATGGGTAACTGATTACACCAAGTATGTTTCGGCTTCTACAGATGCCGACCGTTACTTTAGAGCGGCAAAGAGTATATTATGTAGCTATACGGATTCGGTGAAGAAGCTGGACGTTATCCGACAAGGCAAACCTCTAACGCTCACCGTTCATCTGCAATCTCAGTATATCCCTACAAAGGATAAAGGGCAAGACGTGACATGGAAGAAACTTTCTTCAAAGGTTGGATATATAGATGTGAGAAGTATGTTGGATGGAGTTGACAAGCAGTTCAGCAAAGCTTTTGCGTCTTTAAGCCGCCTACCATTCCTTATAGTGGATATTCGTAATAACGGCGGAGGGAGTAGTAGTGTCGGAGATTTCATAGCACAGCACCTGATAAAAGGCAAACGAACTATTTGGGACGGCACAGCATTGTCGCCTTCTCCAGATAGTTATAAGGGCAAGGTAATTGTCTTGGCAGGACTTGTTACGGTTTCTGCTGCTGAGAGCTTTCTGATAACAATGAAAGAAAGTGGTGATGCTATCGTTGTGG
The DNA here is from genome assembly GCA_927910885.1 of uncultured Prevotella sp. GTDB lineage: Bacteria > Bacteroidota > Bacteroidia > Bacteroidales > Bacteroidaceae > Prevotella. The sequence continues at coordinate 3,966 of CAKMOD010000101.1, forward strand.
GTACACCTTCTGCGGGTGATACTGGTGGTAATCCTCGTTTGTTTAAGACCACGTACGGAATGTACTACTGGGTTCCAATCGGTCATCCTTTTAAGTATTCTCCTAAGGGATTCCCATTAGAGGGCGAAGGTATTAAGCCCCACCACCTTGTACCGATGAAGGTCGATGACTTCCTGACGGGGAAAGACACTCAACTTTCTTATGCTGAGGATCTTACTCACAAAATGTGATAAGCGTTTCATTACGAACTAACTTGCGACAATGAAGCGAAATCTTATGGTTTCAAATGTCGTATGAAACAATAGCTAAAAGCCCTGCAACAAAAGATTGTGGGACTTTTATAGAGAGAAAAGAGGATGTGTAAGAAAACACATCCTCTTTATTATTTATCATCTTAATCTTGCTTTCTTAGCCTAAGTACTTCATGAGTACGCGTGCATTTCCGCTCTCACGAATCTTCTCGATAGCCTTCTCACGAATCTGGCGAACACGTTCACGGGTAAGACCCATCTCTGTTCCAATCTCTTCCAAACCCTTCTCTTGGCAACCGATACCGAAACACTCAGTGACAATCTTTATCTCACGATCCTTCAAAGTGTTCTGAAGAACAGCACGAAGGTCGTCTGACATTGACTCGAAATCAACGCCACGGTCGGTACGAGAGTCATCACCTGAAGACAGCATATCACTCATAGAGTTATCGTCGTCATCGCTAAATGGCGCGTCGATACTCATGTGATGGTTGTCTGCACTCTGACTCTGACGGATGCGAGCCTCGTCAATACCTGTCAACTCTGCCAACTCATGGATAGATGGACGGCGGTTGTGCTTCTGTACAAACTCGTTCGTTACCTGATTGATCTTTGAGATAGCGCCCACCTGATTCAGCGGAAGGCGCACGATACGACTCTGCTCAGCGATAGCTTGCAGAATACTCTGACGAATCCACCAAACGGCGTATGAGATAAACTTAAAACCACGAGTCTCATCGAATTTCTCTGCTGCCTTTACCAAACCAATGTTTCCCTCGTCGATAAGGTCGGTGAGAGAGAGACCTTGGTGCTGATATTGTTTAGCTACAGAAACGACGAAACGGAGGTTAGCCTTAATCAGTTTCTCCTTCGCACGCTCGCCCTTGCGACCGCCTTTGTGGATTTCCTGTGCCAGCTCAATCTCTTCGTCAACGGTAATCATCGGTTCACGACCAATCTCAACGAGATACTTATCCAGTGCCTCACTTGATCGGTTGGTGATACTTTTTGAAATCTTAAGTTGTCTCATGAATTGTTTACTATTTCCTCCTAAAAATATAGCTAATTTCCGTTATCCAAAATTGATACGGCGTGCAAAGGTACATATAAATATGTGAATAACCAAATCTGAATGCGTTTGGTTGTGTATTTTTATGTTTTTTTTATACGATTATACGTTGCATGAGGCTGTTTTTGTAGATAAAATCAATGTGTTGTGTTTTTAATTCGTCTTTATATGGGTAAGCGGTTTGCGCCTTGTAATAATTTATTGATGAAAGATATAATCCTATCTTAGCTCTTTCAAAGAACGTGCGGACGCTCCGCACATGTGGTGCGGATGCTTTGCACAGATGGTGCTAAGCATTAGCACGAAGTTAATATAGGTGTGTGGTCTGTTTTATCAATACTTGTCAGTAAGATTCATAAGCAAATAAACGGAAGTAAGAAGGGATTTTTGTGAGAGTGGAGGAAATGAAAAGGTGGTGATAGGATTGCCTACACCACCTTTATATCTTATAAATATGCTAAGATTACTTCCAATTCTTCTGCACTAACTTCGTCACAGAGTTGATGGTTATACGCACGCCCATCCTATTCGCTTTTATCTTCGAGCTGTATTCGGTAGGCCAACCACTTTTGAGGAGTTGAAAGTTTGTTGTTCCGTTGATATCCATTGTAGCCATACCAATTTCCTTCATTCTGTCCCAGTGGGTCTCAAGCTGTGCTACCATGTGCTCAAGGTTTTCGTCAGCACCGACTCCCTTCATCTTGTCAATGATGAAAGCTTTCACATCGGCTTCGGTCATATTATTGCTAATCTCCCCAGCGATGCTCATCGTATTCCCCTTCTTGGAAAGCGTGTAGGTAACGGTTGACTTGATATCCCTTATATATCTATCCTCCGTGTAACCAGTCTTCAGAGACTTACCAAAGAGATAGAAGAAGGTGTTATTATTGATATTCGCGATAAGAACGTCTTTGGCAATATCTTTTGTTATACTCATCATAGCCTTCATCTTCGGCATACTCTTCTCTACGTTCGGATTGTTATTGTAGGTAGAATCGAGTTCTGTGAGTGCAAACTTCCAAGCTTTGCGCTGCACCTCTTCATAGTTTAAGATGTCAGTAATCTTTCCGTTTGCATCAGTCCTTAGAAGCATAGGGATATTGTCCAGACTTTGGATGATCATGTCTCCCGTCTGTGTTAGGAACGACTGATCTCCGTCTACCGCTATATCTTTGGTTAGTATTTCGATAATATACCCATCACGGAGAACCTCTTGTACGGTTATCTTCGTCTGTCTGGTTACCTTTACCGCTTTAGAACCAGTCGCAGCAGACTTTCCTTCAATCTCTGTCACGGTTTCATAGACTGCCTTCTCGCCTTTCTGAAACTTTGCTTTGATTAAGGTTTGAGCGTTCAACGCTGTTACTGCGAGGGTGAAGGCAAGGATAAAAAGTAGTTTCTTCATATTGAAATATCGCTTATTTCCAACTTTTCTCTACCAATTTCGAAACAGTGTTGATGGTCATTTCCATTCCCATCATCTTTGTTTTCACGTTCGTACTGTATTCCGTAGCCCAACCAGTGTTGAGGAGTTTGGTAGTAGATGTACCGTCGAGATCCATCTTAGTCATACCCATCTGCTTCATCTGTCCCCAGTTAGCATCGAGTTGTGAAACCATAGCCTCGTCAGCACCCATCTGTTTCATCTTGTCAATAAAGAAGGCTTTAACGTCGTCTTCGGTCATATTGCCCTTAATCTTACCAATGATATTGAGTGCGTTTGGCTCCTTGTTTACCTCGTAGGTTACAGAGGTTTTGATGCCTTGCATATTCATATCTTCTTTGTAACCCGTCTTGAGTGTCTTACCAAAAAGGATAAAGAAAGTATTGTTTTCAGCAGACTCGATGAAAGCTTCTTTGGTGAGTAGGCTGTTGGTAGACATAGCCATCTTATACTTAGGCAGTGCCTTCTCCATTTCAGGTTTGGCCTTATAGAGCGAGTCAATGGATGCCATTGCAAACTTACTTGTCTTTGTCTGTACCTCTTCATAATTCAAGAGGTCTGTTATCTTTCCGTTGGCATCCGTCTTTAAGAGCATTGGCACATTGCTGAGGTATTGGTTCAGCATGTTTCCTGTCTGCTGTGCAACCTCTTGATTGCCTTCCATCTTGATATTGGTTGTCATCATTTCAATGACATAACCCTCTGCAGTAGCATCTTTTACGATAATCTTTGTTTGGCTGTTTGTCTTTATGCTTTCAGAGTTTCCAGCCATTGGAACACTGACTTTAATATCAGCTACGCTCTCATAGGTAGCTTGGTCGCCTTTTTGGAAGTTAGCCTTGATTAAGGTCTGGGCGTTCAACGCTGTTACAGCGAGGAGTAAAACGAAAGTAAGAAGTGATTTTTTCATAAGGCAAATATTATTTAATTAGTATTTTAGGCTTTAGAATTAAAAGATTAACGGCTCCAGAATTTATAAGCATTCGTTGTTAGTCCTGCCTTTATAAATATCCTGAAGCCGTTAAATCTGTGAGTATTGTTAACTATTAATATGATCTTGCGATGAGGACACGATACTTAGCAGGCTTGCCGCTTACCATGTCGACGCCCGGTGTCTGCTCGAACATATAAGGGACACAACGGATGGTTGCCTGCGTGTCTTCCTTAATCTTCGCCTCAGTTTCCTCAGTACCATCCCAGTGGCAGAGGAAGAAACCACCGTCCTTCACCTTCTCCTTGAACTCCTCATAGTTCTCGCACTCGTAGATGTGAGCATCACGGAAGTCCTTAGCCTTCTTGAAGATGTTGTCCTGAATCTCGTCGAGGAGGTTCTTGATACGCTCAACAATGCCGTCAAAGCTTACGCTCTCCTTCTCCAAGGTGTCACGACGCATCACCTCGATTGTGTTGTTTTCCAAGTCACGACCACCCATAGCGAGGCGTACTGGCACACCCTTCAACTCGTATTCAGCGAACTTAAAGCCCGGACGCTTGTTGTCGGCATCATCGAACTTAACGGTGATACCCAACGCACGAAGCTGATCAATAACTGGCTGCAACTTGTCTGTGAGTTCCTTCAACTGCTCCTCACCCTTGAAGATTGGTACGATAACCACCTGAATAGGGGCAATCTTTGGAGGAAGAACGAGTCCGTTATCGTCAGAGTGGGTCATGATGAGCGCACCAATCAATCGAGTACTAACACCCCAAGAGGTAGCCCATACATACTCTGGCTTGTTCTCCTTATTAAGGAAGGTAACGTCGAATGACTTTGCGAAGTTCTGACCTAAGAAGTGAGAAGTACCACTCTGGAGAGCCTTACCATCCTGCATCATCGCCTCGATAGTATATGTATCTAAGGCACCAGCGAAACGCTCAGTCTCACTCTTCACACCCTGTACGACAGGGACAGCGAGCCACTTCTCAGCGAAGTCAGCATAGACACGCAACATGGTCTGTGCCTCCTTCTCTGCTTCCTCACGTGTAGCGTGAGCCGTGTGACCCTCCTGCCAGAGGAACTCAGATGTGCGGAGGAAAGGACGCGTACGCATCTCCCAACGCATAACATTACACCACTGGTTGCACATCAATGGCAGATCGCGCCAAGAGTGAATCCAGTTTTTATAAGTGTTCCAGATGATGGTCTCACTGGTAGGACGGATAATCAGTTCCTCCTCCAGTCTTGCGTTAGGGTCAACCTCAACAGCATTGCCATCCTCTGTAGCCTTCAAACGATAGTGAGTAACCACAGCACATTCCTTGGCAAATCCCTTTACGTGCTCAGCCTCACGAGAGAGGAAGCTCTTAGGAATCAGCATTGGGAAGTAAGCATTCTGCACACCCGTCTCCTTGAACATCTTGTCAAGCTGTGCCTGAATCTTCTCCCAGATAGCATAGCCGTATGGCTTAATAACCATACAACCACGTACGGCAGACTGCTCAATCAAGTCTGCCTTTATTACCAAGTCATTGTACCACTGAGAGTAGTTGTCTGCTCTCTTGGTCATCTCTTTTAGTTCTTTTGCCATAAATATATTATTCTGTTTTCTTATTTTGCATGTTTAGGGGATTTCCCATGTTGTTGTAGGTATTTCCCCTTTGCGTTTATATTCCGAAACACTAACTTTGCACACAGATACAGCTGAGAAGCGAAGACGGAAAGAATCTAATTCCCACTTGCTAATACCAGCCTATCCTTTGCAAAAAAGAATGCAAATGAGTGCAAATGAAACTTGCTTCGATTTGCCGAGTTAGCTTTATTTTTGCAAAAATACAAAAAAATGTTGGCAATGCGTGCCCAATGGCATATATTTGTTTAACTTTGCACGAATTAAAATGAATTAAGGTGCGGCTGTAAGCCAAGCCAAAAGGTAAAAGATATTAATCAATTAATACGTTTGATTATGAAGAATATGAAAATGATAGCAGCAGGAATGTGTTTCCTCACTGTTGTAAGTTGTCAGACAAAGCAAGGTTCAGGTGCATTAATCGGTGGCGGTGCTGGTGCAGCATTAGGCGGTATCGTTGGTCAGATTATAGGTCGTAATGGTAAGAGTACAGCCATTGGTGCTGCTATTGGTGGTGCTTTAGGTGCTGGTGCTGGTGCCCTCATCGGTCGTCACATGGATAAGGTAGCACGCGAGGCAGCACAGCAGTTGCCAAACGCACGTGTCGACAAGGTGACAGATGCTAATGGTTTAGACTGTGTGAAGGTTACCTTCGACTCTGGTATCCTCTTCCCATTGAACGGTTCAAACCTCAGCGCATCAGCAAAGAACGACCTCACAAAGTTCGCTTCTTTGATGCAGCGCAACTCTACTTGTGACGTAGCTATTCAGGGTTATACCGATGCTTCTGGTAATGATAATATCAACCTCCCATTGTCACAGCGTCGTGCTGATGCGGTATCATCTTACCTCAAGAGCCGTGGCGTAAGCAGCCGTCAGATTCGTTCAGTACAGGGCTTCGGTAGTGCAAACCCTATCGAGAACAAGACTGTTAGTCAGGCGAATCGCCGTGTAGAGGTTTATCTCTATGCTTCATCTGAGATGATTCGTCAGGCAAACAACGGTTCATTGTAATCCATTTGAAACATTGGGACTTGCGTCTCGTAAGTCCCAACAAACTTTGCAAAATATATACTCAAGAAAGGATATTGCTTCGGCAGTATCCTTTTTTTCGTGTTGACGAGTTAACGAGTGGACAAGTTAACGAGTTAATAACGATAGGGGGAAACTGAGACAGAGTATTAGAAGACAAG
>CAKMOD010000102.1 GCA_927910885.1 uncultured Prevotella sp.
AAAAAAGTATTTTATATCATTACATATATTTATCATCCCCCCTTCTATAAAGTACACTCGGAAAGTAAATCAATAGGGGGTTACTTCAAACCATAGCTCTCAGACCATACCCCACGCTGGTCTGAGAGCTTTTCTTTTACCCTTTATCCACCCACCCCAAATCTAAACCCACGCAAAAAAGCACAAATACAGACATTACTACATAGCTTATACTTGCCAAGCAACCATTGAAACAGTATCTTTGCAGCATGAATCACGAATTATTTCATGAAAGAAAATATTTTTCTTCATGAAAAGAAATATTTATTTTCACGTAAATAATTTCTTTCTTTCGTGAAAAGAATTCTGCCTAAGCTAAAAGTATGTGATTATAGAGACTCGTTTCACACACTAACGGCTCACGGAAAAGATGATTATTAACCCTTATTACAAACGTAAAGCTATGACTGTAAATTACAAACTATTAAGAACAAGCGGTAAACTCGCACAACGTAAAGCACTAAGAATCGTACCTATCAAGAAAGATGTCACGGGAATAGAGAGAATCTGTCAGCATATCCAACAAGCAACAACACTTACAACAGCCGACATTCTCGGGACTATCTCGGCATTAAAAACAGAATTAGTAGAGGAGCTAAAAAGCGGAAATACGGTTCATCTGCCAGGCATCGGCTTCTTCTCACTTGCCCTTAAAGGCGACATACACGAAGACCCTAAGACGCATCGTCACCATCTTCGTAATGCTGCTGTGCGCAAAATTAGATTCCGCCCCGATAAGGATTTTCACGAAGCTTTGGGAAAGATGATTTTTGAAAACAAAACCTACAAAGACGGTACATCCACACTTCCTATAAAATCAGCCGTTAACGCTGCACTAAAAGAGTTGTTTGAAGAGAGTCCGATAATCACCGTTAATGACCTCCGTCACCGTCTGAACCTTTCTACCACCTACGCCTATCAACTTACAGCACAGTTAGAACGTGAAAAGAAAATCATCAACATAGGTTCACGTTATCGCAAAATATATAAAAAAGCGTAAGCAGAAGGCGGTAAACAATGGTAAACATATCGAGGGCAAGGCACATTACCATTGTAAATTAGATTAAGCCCAGCGATAATTCAATGGCATATAAATACGAAAAAGCCATTCCTAATACTTTACAGCATTTAGGAATGGCTTTTTATTATAGATTAGTCCTTAGACTGTTCTTATCCAATCCACTTCACATAAGAGAAATCCTGACGATGTGGCAGGAGGTCGTTCTTAGGATACATACGAACAGCGTACTTATAAGCACCTGCTACAGTTGCATCGAAAGTAGCCTCGAAGGTATAGTGATTACCCTCAGTCTTCACCATCTTGAATGGGATTACCTTGTGGATGTTTACATCATCAACTGGTGAATTCTTCAAGAATACCAACTCAAGACCTACAGCATTGTTCAAGCCCTGCTCGTCGATTGTGTAAGTAACCTTAATCTTATGACCTGTAGCAATATCCTGCAGTGCATCCTCATCCTTTGAAACAACATAGATGCTGTCCCAACGCTCAGCAACAGACTCCTTCCAAAGAGCAATCTCTTTAGCAAGTTTATTGTCATTAGCCTCGAGCTTATGAGAACGCTTAGCCTGACTCTCATAGAACTTGTCATAGTAGTCATCAAGCTGACGCTTCATTGTATAATGAGGAGCGATAGTTGCGATAGAGTTCTTCACAACCTTTACCCAATCCTCTGAGTAGCCCTTCTTAGCATCCTTATTGAAGTAGAGAGGTGCTATCTCGTTCTCGAGCAGACCGTATATAGTAGCTGCATCGAGCTGATCCTGATAGCCCTGGTTCTGATAGGTACGCTTCTCTGGCAATGCCCATCCAGCACCCTCACGGTAGCCTTCAACCCACCAGCCATCGAGTACTGAGAGGTTTACAACACCGTTCATCTCTGCCTTCTCACCAGATGTACCACTTGCCTCGAGTGGACGAGTTGGTGTGTTCATCCAGATATCAACACCTGAAACGAGACGACGAGCTAACTGCATATCGTAATCCTCAAGGAAGATAATCTTACCGAGGAACTGTGGCATACGTGAAATCTCAAAGATACGCTTGATAAGTCCCTGACCTGCGCCATCAGCTGGGTGAGCTTTACCTGAGAAGAAGAACAGAACAGGACGCTCTGGGTTGTTTACAATCTTCTCCAAACGCTCAAGGTCAGTGAAGAGCAAGTGTGCACGCTTATAGGTTGCAAAGCGACGGCAGAAACCAATCATTAATGCATTAGGGTTGATACGTTCAAGGATAGAAACCACCTTAGCTGGATCACCCTGATTGCGGAGCCACTGCTTAGTGAACTTATCACGGATATACTTGATAAGCTTCTGCTTCAATGCCATACGTGTCTCCCAGATTTCTGCATCTGGAACATTGTAGATAGCGTGCCAGATAGACTCGTTGCTCTGGTCACCCATGAAACTCTTGTCAAAGTACTTATCGTAAACCTTACGCCACTCTGTTGCTGTCCATGTTGGGAGGTGTACACCATTGGTTACATAACCTACAGCATTCTCCTCTGGGAAGTAACCCTTCCACAATGGAGCAAACATCTTCTGACTTACCCAGCCGTGAAGTTTTGATACACCATTGATTTCCTGACAGGTGTTACAAGCGAAAGTACTCATACAGAAACGCTCACTGTGATCGTCTGGATTTGTACGTCCCATACCGATGAACTCATCCCAAGAGATACCGAGCTTTGCAGGATAATCACCCATATACTTGCCGAAGAGTTCCTCGTCGAAGTAGTCGTGACCTGCTGGTACTGGGGTGTGAACGGTATAAAGTGAAGAAGCACGTACAAGCTCCATAGCCTGATTGAATGTCAAGCCACCATCGATGTAGTCGCAAAGACGCTGGAGGTTGCAGAGTGCTGCATGACCTTCATTACAGTGATAGATATCCTTCTTGATACCCAATTTCTTCAATGTGAGCATACCACCGATACCGAGCAGAATCTCTTGCTTCAAACGGTTCTCCCAGTCACCACCATAAAGTGAGTGAGTGATAGGGCGATCGTACTCTGAGTTCATATCGTTGTCTGTATCGAGCAAGTAAAGCTTAATACGTCCAACGTTTACACGCCATACAAGTGCATGTACCATATAGTTGCGGTAAGGTACGTCAACAACTACCTGATTGCCGTTCTCATCAAGCTCACGCTCGATAGGAAGAGAGTTAAAGTTCTGTGAATCGTACTTCGCAATCTGCTGACCATCCATTGAAAGGCTCTGTGTGAAGTAACCAAAACGATAGAGGAAACCTACAGCACAGAAGTTTACATTTGAGTCAGAAGCTTCCTTGAGGTAGTCACCAGCAAGAATACCAAGACCACCAGAATAAATCTTCAATGCCTGATTCAGACCAAACTCCATACAGAAGTAAGCAACAGAAGCGCGCTTAGCGTTAGGCTTAACGTCCATATAAGCACGGAACTTCTTGTAAACATCACTTACCTGCTTCATCAACTTCTTGTCCTTTACGATGGCTTCCTTACGGTCGTAGCTAAGACGCTCAAGGAGCTGAACAGGATTATGTCCAACCTCTTCATAGAGTTCCTCATCAAGAGCTTTGAACATATTGCGTGCTTCGTAATTCCATGCCCACCACATATTGTGAGCAAGCTCATCAAGACATGCCAGTTCCTTTGGCAGAGTTGACTTTACAGTTACCTCTTTCCACTGAGGTTCGTTGGAATAATCTGATTTAATTTTCATAACTTAATATAGTTTGACTGTTATTTTTTATATCGTTATTAAAGCAGTTATCAGTTGTTTCGTGCAGCTGCTTTCTCTAATGCTATGTCGTAAGCCTGCTCATAATACTTGATAAACTCACTCCAAAGAGCCTTACGAGAGAGTTTCTCGGCATTTGAACGACACTTGTTCACCTCCGTTTTCGTAAAGCCAGAATAACGGGCTATGGTATCCTTAATACCATCAGCTACCTCAGAATAATTATAATCAGTACGATGTAATACCTTAACACCGTCTTCTATCTCGCTGTATTTGCCCTTCTCTGTATTTGCCCACAAGCCGAAACCAGCAAGGTCGGTTGTAATACAAGGAACCTTAAAGGCTACAGCCTCCAGAGGTGTATAACCCCATGGCTCATAGTAAGATGGATAAACACAGAGGTCATTGCCCAATACGAGATCATAATAGCTCATATTCATAATGCCATCATCACCTGTCAGATAGCAAGGCAAGAGGATTACCTTTACCTTATCTCCCTTTGCATTGTTTATACCGAGAGAGCTGAGCATATTCAGTACATTGTCATGGTCCATATTGTGGAGCCAATGCGTAAGCACAGGCTTCTCCAATGGTGTATCAAACTGCTTGCCGCTGTCGAGACGCTCTACAAGGTCCTGACGAGGACCTGCTACCCAACCTGGAACCTCAATGAAGGCTACAACCTGCTTCTTCAAGTTCTCATCATAACGCAAGCGGTTCATTGATTCAATGAACACATCAACGCCTTTATTGCGGAATTCATAACGTCCGCTGGTTGATACGATTAACGCATCATCTTGTATATCGTCACCGGTCAGTGCATTAGCAACGTCGAGCAAACGCTTACGTGCTGCCTTACGCTTCTTTGTGAAGATTGCACCCTTTGGTACAAAGTCGTTTTCAAAACCGTTTGGAAGAACCAAATCAACTGGTTTATCAAGCAACTCTTTGCACTCTGTTGCAGTGATATCGCTCACTGTCGTGAAGCAATCAACATGGTGAGCTGTCTGCTTCTCAATGGAATGCTTACTCTCCATATTCAACTCCGATGCCATCTGATCACCATTATATGCCCAGAGATATTCATACAAAGGCTTGTTATTGCCCGCAATACTGCGACCAATACCTGTTGCATGAGTTGTAAAGATAGATGCTATCTGTGGCTGACGATGCTGTAATACAAGTGCGGCAAAGCCTGTTTGCCATTCGTTTGCATGGAAGACAACCTTATCTTTCTCGCTTAGATAGAACTTATAGAAACTCTCTACGACAAGTGCCGTAGCATAAGCAAACATAGCTGATTCGTCATAATCACCGTAAGCATGAAGACTATCAACGCAATAATACTCCCAAAGCTTACCGTAAAATTCTTCCTTATGAGCAAAGTATGACTGAAAATCAACAAGCATAGCGATTGGCTCACCAGGAATATCCCAACGGCCGACCTTTACCGACAGCCCCTCAGAAGCAGCTTTCTGCTGCCACGCAGCAAATAGCTTCTTATCCTCCTTAAAGTAAGGGGACGGTGTCTCTTGCCAGCAGTCAGGACCAAGAAAGATAACATGATCTTTTATCTTATCTTGTAATGTCTTTGCACGCGTAGAAAGTACTGTATAAATTCCTCCGACCTTATTACATACTTCCCAGCTGGTCTCAAAAATATAATCTGGAAACAACATCTTCTCCTTTAAAATATTTGATACATACCGCTACAAAGGTAATACAAAATAAGTAAAGCAACAATTTAATCCACAGATTTTTATGGAATGCGTAGTATTAATTAATTAAAATCATTAACTTTGCAATTGACCAACATTCATAGACATGAAACAAAAGATTGTACTGACAATAATGGCTATATTGGCTTTTTCAACCAACATATTAGCTCAAAGCAACTTACCCACTACAAAGACAGAAACTTCTTCTTCAAAAAATGGTAAGATAACACAGAGTAATGACTCTATCTTCAAGGCACATCTCGTTAATGATGAGTTCCAAGTATGGATGGTTATTGACTTCTATCATAACAATATTACTGTGCCGCGACAAGAGATATTCGGAGAGGTTCCAGGCTACTTCGGTGCAGTGCGTGATACACGTAAGTGGATTATTTCTGATGCTGTCATTAAAGGCAAGAAGGCTCTCCTTACCATCATCAATGATTATGGCAGCGAGGACCTCAAAGCTGAATTGAAACGCAATTCGGATGGTACATATACGCTAATCCGACTTAGTGGTAGCACAATGAAAATCGTCGTTGACAACAAGTGGGTAAAGATTCCAAAGGATATAACCTTCTACGTAAAGCAAAAAAGATAGTTTAAAATCTATTTTCACGTAGCTTTAATAAGGAAACATAACATATAAGACAATACAAAATATTACGGATAAACAATAATCCTCACAATGATAAACAAGTTATCATCGTGAGGATTATTTCTTTTCATAAAAATAAACTGCAAAATAAAAGCAACTGCCTTAAAACATATAATTAGCTATACGAACCGCTAAAGAACCCTATCAGCCAATGAAACATTGTGATAAGCAAACTCCAAGTCCATTCCGTTACTCCTATCAGTAATCTGAAAACAAAATAAATAATCACACTGAGTACAACAATAAGAAGCCCTGTTATCAAAGCTTTTGACCTCACCTGCCTAATTGTTTTCTTATCTCCTTCTACATAACGCGTAATCAAGTCTAAGTTCTTTACATGTGCTTTGCTGAAAAAATCAATAGCATCTCCAATAAAGAAAGGAATACTTCCCAAAAGTATATCCACTAAATAGTTATATATGATAGCTAAGGTTAGTGGAATTGACTTAACCTTAAACAGAGAGACATATATAATGGTAAACCAAAAATAGAGGAAACAACATCGCCTACAGATGGAATAAAACCAAGAAGTGCATCCAAAAAATACTTATCCGCCCACTTAGTTATTGTACTAATAAGCCAAAACGACCTTGATTCTTTCAAATCCTTAATACGTTTCTCTCTTCTTTGTCGCCGTCGTTCGTCTTTACTATTAAACGCTTTGTTACTGTCCATGAGTGTATCGTCGAATTCTTTAGATTCTTCCACATTATTAACAGTAGCTACCTTATCTAAAACAATATTACTATCCTTCAATCCACTTTCAGTATCATGATGTAATATTGAATCCTTATTATAATCTCTTTCCATCATTCTAAATTCATTTAAAACTAATAAAGATAACAGCTATTCCCATTATCATTATTCAACAATTAATAACGACTAATGTAATAAAATTATTGCTACTTGCTTAAAATAAAATAGCATACCCTCGTATACAAGTTCTCAACTAAATAAACAATAACGTATTTGCTCAAAAATTTAATGAAATCACCAAATCAATTAATTTGAATTATAGTAGTAAAAAATGGTTTTACATATACTTTAATGACACATTGCAGAGTATTTAGCCCAGAACACCATTGGTACGAACCATCAGCACAATATGTGCTAAGCACCAACACATCATCTAACAATCAAAAAGTATTCAATCAATAATAGTAAGCCTTAAAACAATCTGTCAATTTAAAAAAATACTCTAAATATCAAATCTATTAGCTTAACTCAAAAAAAATAGCACTATAAAGCACATTAGCCTTAATAAAAATACATTAGCCATATTAAGTTCATTAGCCGTAATAAAAAGTATTAGCCCCAGTAGATTTATTAGGCTTATTAGTCCAATACAATATCTTCCCCCTATCAGCACATCATCAACACCTAACATTCAACACCCCCAAACTCTTAATATTCAACACCCTTCGCCCAACACCCAACAACAAAAAAAGAGCCCCGAAGATTTCTCTTCAGAGCTCTTGTAAAAGGAGGCGGCCACCTACTCTCCCGCATTGCATTGCAGTACCATCGGCGCAGGCGGGCTTAACTTCTCTGTTCGGAATGGGAAG
>CAKMOD010000103.1 GCA_927910885.1 uncultured Prevotella sp.
GCTGCCACGTATCAGCGATGAGTCGGAACTTACTTAATTACATGGGGCGTAAGCAGGCGGCAGAGACTGCTGAGACACATTATATCACAGCAGAGAGTCAGGTGCCAACCCTACGTGTAGGTTCTGTGGTAAGCCTTTACAGTTCTTTCTTAGAGCGTGTAGGAAAATATATCTAAGGAGAGCTTGGGTAACTTCATCATTATCGAGATTACGCATGAGGTGAGCCAAGGAAGCTACTACAAAAACCGCTTTAGGCTATCCCTGCAACGATAAAAGCACTGCCAAGTCCAAAGGTGCGTATGCCATTAGCAGAGACACAGATGGCAACCGTGCTTAGCAATGCTGACCCACAGGGCAAGGGTCGTGTTCGTGTGCGTATGAATTGGCAGACGAATGGTATGCAGACTGGTTGGGTGCGTGTGATGACACCAGATGGTGGTAGCAGTGACGATGTAAAGAGCAACCCGTGGTTTTGTATTCATCCCAGAGGTAGGCGACCAAGTCCTCCTCGGCTTCCGCCATGGTGACCCAGCAAGACCATACGTTTTGGGTAGCCTCTTTAATGGAACAACTGGTGGTGGCGGTGGTCAGGGCAACAACTGCAAGAGCCTCACCACACGAAGTGGCAGCTCCCTCAAGCTTGATGACTCTAAAGGAAGTGTCACACTACACGATAAAGGCGGTGTAAGCATGAATTTTGATGGTGCTGGTAATGCAAAAACAAAAACAGACTCAAACTTTACCGTTGAAGCAGGAAGGGCACATACAGTAAATGCTGGCAGTAAGTCTACTATTAATGTTGGAGGTGATGCCAGTTGTCTAAAAATGGATAAGGATGGTGTTATAGACTTAACAAGTAGTGGTACTATTACCCTTAAAGTTGGAAGTAGCACGATTACAATATCTGATGGAGAAATTAAACTAGAAAGTACCCAAATTGATATAAATGGGACAACAAATAACATATCTGGTACATCCAATAATATTACTGGTACAAATCATCTTGAAGGAACAACAACAATTGACAAAGGAATAATAAATCTAAATTAAATCTATAAAAAAATTATCTTTATGTTAAGCTTAAAAACTCAAGGGCTTTTTTTCCCTCTAGCTTATAAGATATTTCAGAAGACTTCTTTTTCCGTTAATGGAAGCGTGATTAATGAAACTGAGACAGAGATAGAATGGGATATCGAAGATATTAGTAGCTCTGATGATGAAACCATTATTCATATAAAAACGGGGGTACATAATATTATTAAATATAACCCTCAATATCGTCAACTAATAGAGTTTATGTGTATGTTTAATATTCCCATTTCAGACCTTGTGTTAGTTCTTAATAAGACAGGAATGCCTGTTAAGGTTAAGAATCAGGAAGAGATTTATAATCGTTGGAAATCTTTACGTCTTGAATGTTTTTCACAATTAGAGAATGACGAGACAGTTAGACCAATACTTGACGCTGCTGAAAATGACTTCAATAATACAATAAGTTTGATAAAAAAGACACCATTATATGTTTTGTTCTTTTCAGATGTATATGGACAAGAAGTAATCAATAATTCTTCTTTATTTACACTACCGTCACAAGTTTTTACAGGGAAAGATGTAACTTTCAAATCTTCAAGACAAATAAAGGACAATAAGGATGGTCATTTGAAACTTTCTATTGATGCAGAAGGTGTACCAAATGAGGACTTTAGAAAATTATATAATGATAAATTTAAGCACCTTTTCCAAGACACGTCTTATCTGTATAAAAATAAACTGAGAGCAAGCTATTCGTACGACAGCAAACAAGGAATAATTGAGTCTTGTCAGGCAGAGTTAGTAGAGAATCTTGCCAACAATAAAATGTGTTCAAAGCAGGAATTTGAGTTTAAATTCATAAAAGAAGAAATAAAGGTATGGCGCAACTATTAGTCCCAGAAGGAGTTTATTTGGTCTGCACAGATGGTATGACTACTAATCAACTTCAAGTGACAAGTCAGTCATCAGTCTTGATGTATGGAGGGCATCCTGTTGCTACAAGGCATGATAGGATGACCGCAAACTTTAATTGTGCAAAGATGGTTTTGGCAGGTGCCATAATCGGAGCCATAATTGGTGCCATTGCTGCTGCTGCTATTGTTTTATCTGGTGGAACAGCTCTTGTTGCAGCTGCAACAGCGGCAGCTGCAACAGTTGGATATGCAGGAACTGGTCTTCTTGCTGGTATGATACCTTGTATCTGTGCCATGCTTACATCAGACTGGACACCTTTTCACCCTATGATAATTATAAATAAAGTACACATGCCCATTTTAGAGACATCTAAGATGACTTGCTGTCTAGGAGGTACTGTGGAAATCTGCTATTCTAAAGAGAAAGCAGAAGCTTTGCAGGATTATAAACGTTGGAGTACAGGGTTGTCTGTAGCAGCATTAGCAGCTGCCTCTGCAGCTGTAGGCTCTGCTATTGGAGGACTATTGTCTTCAGTAGGTTCTTTAGCAGCTACATTTACAGAGTTTGGAGTACAGGCTTTGGGCAAACAACTCTTAGGTATGGTAAGTGGATTTGCTATGAATAGTGCATTGGGGTTTGGTTATCGGAAAGTAAAAGAAAATACAAGTTTTAATGTTATTATTGATGGAACAGTTTTTGGGGATGATGTTTCTCAGTCAGATTTTAATAAGTATTCAGATATTGCTCAAAATCCATTAGGTAGCGGAACGGGAAGTGAGACGGTATCTCAAATACCGGATGCCTCTACAACAGCAAATACACAAACAGGTGTCTATAGCAATGTTGGATCGATTGATTGTACGAACTATAGGGTTGTTTATGTAGCCTCTCCCGATGGAACTATAACTCCTACTCCAACAGTAGATATACATAATACTACCGTTTTACGAAACACTGTAGGGAATGGAAATGTGAGTAGAACCCAACATCAGACAACTCATACATCTACTAATAGCTATCGCGATAGGAATGGGAATTATCATGTGGTTGTAGAAGGAGAAGTTAATGGGGTTATGAGAAACTGGAATTTAGGGAAAACTCTGTTGGCAAATGCCAAAGAAGCGGGCAAAGGAATCGTAATGAACCTTCTGACAGATGTTCTACGTGCTTCTGGAAACTATTTATTAGCAAGTAAAATTGAAGCAAAAAACGCTGCAGAGAAGAATGAAGAGGAGGAAAAAGCCAAAATCAATGTGTATGAAAACAAGATATAAGATACTAATAGTTTTTCTACAATTATTTGCATTCTTTAGTTATATAGGCTGCTTTGTTTATCTAACCTATAAGGCTGATAAAGAGTTGATTTTTGTTGATATTCCTGTAAAATACACAAAGGGGGACATTACAGGAAAAGAATATGGGATTACAATCACGAAAGATAGAGGAAGCCACACAATTCACTTAGAATCAAACAAGTTTCCTGATAAGCACTTTAAGGCTCACTATTATATGTCCTTTCCTTATCCACAGCGTTCTTTTGATAGTATAATAGAATCCCACCCAAAAACCTTGCAATGCTATTTGGAGCCTGATTTTAGAGAGAAGCAGGGAAAATACACTCCTTTTGTTTATTCTGGGCAGCGAGAGAAAAGCTCAGTTTATTACTTGAACTTAGTATCTTATGTGAAGTATGAGTATGGTTTTTTATGGATTTTCCTATCAATTTTTATTCTTTTGATGTGTCTTTTCACCGAAAAAATAAAAATCAAAAAATATTACTTGTAGTAATGCTTTTTAAGTACGATATTTTTTATCCTTATATAAATTAAAGTAATAACTTATGAAAAAGAAAAAACTATTAGTTGTATTATCCCTACTGATTATAGGTGGGCTATTTGCTTACTTTGCCTATGTTGGTGGTGCATTTCTTCGATTGACTCCTGTTACTGGAAAGCAGTTTGAACAGGCTGCTCTTACCTTAGGATTTACAAAGGCAGCGGTCGATAAGAGTGCAATATCTGACAAGACAGGAATAGCCAATATTACCATTATGATGAAAAGTGTCAAAGACGACCTGCATAATGTAATGATCGATATCCCTCTGGAGTTCTATGAGTTGAACAATGAAACTGATGCTACTAAATACTATACCTATATTGTTGAGATGCTGCAAAGAAATATTAAGGATGGTATAGGCGTAGTCAAAGTTGATAGGGTTTTTGGAAATGCTGATGTATATAAAAACTATAACTATAACAACCCAAGTTTTGTCGTAGTACGGGCAGGATCAACAATACTAATTACCAAATTCTATTGTAATACCGATTCCGAAAAGCAGGTAGAGCAACTTCTTGATAAAGTAAAATATAATTTTAATTATTCTAGATAGAATCGAACGAGAACAATTATTAAATTCGCAAACTCGTAGATTATGCTATTGCAAGTTCCAAAACGAAGTGCAATAAAAGAGTGTCCCTCTCCGAGAGATGCAGACGTTCTCGATGCGTAGCGAGAGGTTGTCTGCCTCTCTCGGAGAGGAAAAAGAAACAACCAGCAATACAAATAAAAAAAGGAGACCGAAGTCTCCCAAAGATTAACTAACTTTGTATTGCAAATGTATCATCAATTAATCTCGGAGCAAAGGTCGCAAATTTTTGTCTTACTCCAAAAGAAAACAGCGAGTAAAGAAATTGCCAACATCGTCAGTATTAGTCTGTCAACACTCTCACGTGAAATCAAACGCAACAGCACGCCTTCTGGAAAGTATATCTGGACGAAGGCGCATGGTATGGCTATGCAGCGCAGGAAGAACACAGTATCTAACGCCAAACTCTCCGACGAATTAGTTTGGAGAATTAAAGAATATATTACCAACGACCAGTGGTCTCCAAGACAAATATCAGGGTATCTGCGCATGAATGAGGGCATAGAGGTATCCCACCAGTCCATCTATAACATCATCCACAATGACACAACAGGGAAGCTTGCAGAGTACACAAGGCATAAGATGAAATACAGGCATCGTCCCAAAGGCGGATATCTTCCAATAAAGGACAGGGTGAGTATCTATGAAAGAAGTAAAGAAGTTGACGGGAAGAGATTCGGAGATTTTGAGATGGACTTGATCGTCGACCCTGCCCAGCACGCCATACTCACAATAGTGGAGAAATCCACCAATATGTTGCTTATGCAGAAACTGCCATTTGGAAAACTGTCAAAGCCTCTTGCAAAGGTGGTTAGGAAACTACTGCTGCCATACAAGAACAGCCTGAAGACAATTACAACAGATAACGGACCTGAATTTGCGGCACATAAGGAAATTACCAAATACTTAGGCGTGCCCGTGTACTTCGCTGACCCATATTGTTCATGGCAAAAGGGAACTGTTGAGAATACAAACAAATTAATCAGGCAGTATATACCTAAAAAGGATTCGTTTGATAACTATACGGACAAGAGAATTATGTCCATACAAAAGAAATTGAACGAAAGACCAATAGAAAAATTAAACTTTTCTAATCCAAAGTGCGAGTTCCTTAAACACGTTTTGTAATTTTGCACTTGCTGGTTGACTCTGCGAGATTCTTTGGATAGTTCTGCACACTATCGTTTTAAACAGATTAATGTTATCCGTTATGAAGATATTCCTATAAGTAATTCTACAATACGCGCTCAATATCTTTTTGAACGTGCAAATCATAATGTCCATACTAAATGTGAAGAAAGTTATTATACTTTTACACCACAACAAAACAAAATTGGCGATTTTCTGAGCCTTTCTGATCAAATTAGAAAAGAGGTATATTGGCGTATAGATAAAAATGGAGAACCTCTACGTATTTTGAATGAGGGAGAGTTGAAGGAAAGTTGGGAAAATGCTAAGAGAGAAACTCTTCCTAACAATGAGTTTATGAACTCTTTGGATAAAGAACAGTATCAAAAGATTATTCAAGCTGGAGATACGGAGTTCCAAGATATGAGTTTATTTATACGTAATTATAGAATAAATCTTTTTTTTAGAGAGCTATTTGGACAATACTTAATGAAATCACCAGAGAATTATGAATTTGAGAAATTGCAAACAATGTCTAACTTTTTTAAAGATATTGTTATAGAAGCAGATCTCACATATTCAAAGTTGAAAGAGGACGAGAATTTTATATTTATAGTGAAAGAAAGCGAACTTAACCGTAACAAGCTTGATGAGATAGAGATGGTAAACAATACAATAAATTATATAAACCAAAAATTAAATATGACTTTACAGAATATGATTATAAATATAGGGCAACTATGAAGTTAAACAAAGAGGACGGATTGATTGAAAATCTAACTCTAAGTCTTACAGAAAAAATTAAAAATAATCTAATTTGTGATATCAGTTTTGATTTAAAGCGTATTGAGCCATGAAAGGTTATATAGAAGAGGGAGGCTGGGTTTCTTGCACAATGGATAGTTTCGGAACTCCCAGACAGTTAGTAGCACGGCGTGATGCTCAGGTTAAACGGCATAATGGTAAAATCTTATTAACAAAAATAGATACAGCTATTGATAAACAATTTGTTTGTAACTCCCCTGTTAAATTCTGGACGGGTTTGGCTGCACTTGCTGTAGGTATTGCAATTGCTTTATCTGGTCCTGTGGGTTGGATAGCTTTGGGAGCGTGTGCTGTAGCTGCTGTTGCGATTACTATTCAATCTGTAACGTCTCATGCTTGTAATGGGTGTTTAGAAGGGACTGAGTGGATTTCTTCATATGACAAGGTAAAGTTGGGTGGAGAAAATGTCATATTATACAATTACTCTCAGTTAGAATGTAGTAATGGAGGATTTCTCATTGCGAGTGAGACTTTTGATGAAGCTAATAGTATTTCTAATCAGATGGCTCTAAATAACTGGAAAGCAAATGCAATAAATATCGGACAACATCTCGCGAATGGAATTATTGATGGTCTTATGGGCTTTTCTTTCACAGCAGTAGATGTTACATTTGAATTGGCTGGAGAATACCTTGGAGAAAATAATATCGTAAGTGGAGAAACATGGTTTGGAGTTGGATTAGGTAAAGATGCAACTACTACTATATTAAAAGCTGCACCTGCTGAACGAGCTCTATCAAAAGAGATAGTAAGTAGCATATTTACTGCAGAATTCTGGGCTGTCTTTAAAAAAAGCCCAAGACTAACCCTTCAACTAATTAGTCCCACGTCACTTATTAAAGATGTAGGCAAGGGGCTTATAAAAGGTTCAGCCGTCGGCATTCCACAATTAATAATAAACAATATGATTGATGCGGAAGAAAAAAAAATTGAAGGATAAAAATGCTGAAATAGAAAATGCTATTATGCAACAAATAAATCCAAATAGTGATATTATAGCTAAGAAAATATAGTTAAATTAAAATGGGTATTTTAAAGGTATCCCACAGTTTAACTTTGTTGTAGGTTTATTATTAATATTACACTTAGTAAATTGTTTTGTTTAGGTAATGACATTACAACCTTTAAATAATAAAAGATGAAGAGTTTCAAAATTAACGCAGGAGGAATTGGATCAGCTATAGGCTTATTATTGGTATATGGGATAGTTTATCTTATTTTTCATCGTACACCAGCAAGCGAGGAAGAGATTAACGCATATATTCAAAATTCAGAAGTTGTAGAACTAACCGATTTCACTTTTTTCGATGTGGAAAGAATGGTAAGGTATGCAAGACAACCTTTGAGGCGCAACAATAGTTCATTATATAAGAATATAGCAAAACTTTATTCGCCTGACAGTAAGAAAAATTTTGTATTAGAGACTTACGGTGTCCCCGACAGATTATCAGCAAATACAGAACTTTTACGGTGGAGTCCCAAGATTTATCTTGTTGTTAATAAGGATGATTTACATAATCCAAAATTAGGAAGTAAGGAAAAGCCTGTTCCAGCATTATTGTGGTACACAAATCCAGATAGTAAATTTAATCAAGTTCCTGAAAGAAATTATATATATAGTGTAAAAGAGTATCTTACCTATTGCCGAACTGAATAAAGAAAGAGTATAATAACTGGTTAATGGGAAAACTGAAGGGTTAGATAATATAGAAAAGCAAAGATAGATTTAAGCAAAAGAGTTCTATCAACAAAATGAAGACTTTCAAAATTAATGCACAAGGAATAGGTGCAGCCATAGGCTTATTGTTGGTAAATGGGATAGTCTATCTTATTTTTCATCGTACACCAGCGAAGAAGAGATTAACTCATATATTCAGAACTCGGAAGTTGTGGAACTGACAGATTTTACTTTTGAAAAATGATTACATAATTTCAAATAAAACATCTACAAATAACGGCAAAAACACATGTAAAAGATAAGTTTGTAACAAACGCTAAATCAGTCTGTTATAAGTTTGTGCAAGAAAAGATGCTTAATTGGACTTCAAAAGGGCGTTAGTAAGACCTCTAAAGGCCATCTTTTGTAAGTCAATAAGGCGTCTTTTAGAAACCAAAAGAGCATGTGTTATTTTTGAGTCGCATGAAAATAGTTTACAAGTATTAGTCGGTATGGGAATAAGTAACTTGTAGAAGATGGAAAGATATTAATAATATGAGATTTCTTGAGAAGATATTTAATGTGATATAATGTTTAGATTTTATTTTTTTGGTTACATTTGTTGCCAAATGTGAATTACGCAAAGGTAACAAGTGTTACCTAATGAAGATTTTTCTCTTTCTTTGATTATGTTTACAAACTTATGGCATATCTATTGTTGTTCATTGCAGTAAGAGGAGGGCATGGTATGCCCTAATTTAATATAAGGTCTTAAAATATAAATAAACATTAATCAGAATTAAAAAAAAATGACACCAAAGAAATTATGGTTGACTTTGGCAGCGGTCATTCTAGGGTCGTTTGCCGTTTTATGCTTCTATGGCGTTGAGATTTTCAGAGAGATGCCACCTTTTCCTAACAAGGTGGTAACAGAGAGTGGTGAAACGTTGTTTGAAGGACAAGATATAAAAGATGGACAGAACGTTTGGCAGTCTATTGGAGGTCAGACAGTAGGTAGTGTTTGGGGACATGGCGCATACGTAGCTCCTGATTGGACAGCCGACTATTTGCATCGTGAGTCAGAATTGATGTTAGCCGAATTAGCTAAGAAAGATGGTAAGGTATATAACCAGTTGGACGAGGCAGACAAGGCTAAGTATAAGGTATTGTTGCAAAAAGAGCTCCGTAAGAATACATATGACGCACAGACAGGCATTATCACCTTTAGTAAGATGCGTGCTAAAGTGGCAAAGCAATTGCATAATTATTATGCCAAACTATTCTTAAATGATCCATCTATGGCTAAATTGCGCAATGCGTATGCTATGCGCGATAAATCTGTAGAAGCAGTAGACGGACTTTCTGCTGAGAAGCGTTTTGATAAGATGGACGCATTCTTCGCATGGTCAAGCTGGGTATGTGTGACCAACAGACCTAATAGCGACGTTAGTTATACCAATAACTGGCCACACGACCCTGTTATAGGCAATGTTGCCCCTACTTCGTTACATCTCTGGTCAGGCTTTAGTGTGTTATTGTTACTTTTCTGTGTAGGAATTTTAGTTTACTATTATGCACAGCATAAAGAAGAACATGTATCAAAGGTGCCAGAATCAGATCCGATGAGAGATCTTAAGCCTACAGCATCGATGCGTGCCGTGCTGAAATACATTTGGGTAGTAGGTGCATTGATGCTGGTTCAGATGCTTTCTGGTGTGATTACAGCTCATTACGGTGTAGAGGGAGATGCTTTCTTTGGGTTACCCATACAAAACATTTTCCCTTATGCCGTATCGCGTAGTTGGCATGTCCAGTTGGCTATTCTTTGGATTGCAACCTCGTGGTTGGCTACAGGTTTATATATAGCTCCAGCAGTTTCGGGAGTTGAACCAAAATATCAAGCCTTAGGCGTAAACATTCTCTTTGGAGCATTGGTTTTCGTAGTTGCAGGTTCATTAGCTGGTCAATGGTTCGGAGTAATGCAAAAGCTTGGTTTGGTAGAGAACTTCTGGTTTGGTCATCAAGGATATGAGTATGTTGAGCTGGGACGTCTATGGCAGATACTATTGCTTACAGGTTTAGTTCTTTGGCTATTCTTGATGATTCGCGCACTTATTCCTGCGCTCAAACGAAAGGACGAAAATCGCCATTTACTTACGCTTTTTGTTATTGCCTCATTAGCTATCGCATTCTTTTATGCAGCAGGTTTGATGTATGGACGCCAAACCCATATGGCTATTGCTGAATACTGGCGTTGGTGGGTTGTTCACCTTTGGGTTGAAGGTTTCTTCGAGGTATTTGCTACGGTGGTTGCATCGTTCTTATTCTGTCGTTTAGGACTACTTAAGATTAAGAGTGCCACAGTTTCTGTGTTATTCTCTACTATCGTCTTCCTTGCAGGTGGTATTTTAGGAACATTCCATCACTTGTATTTCAGTGCGACCCCAACTGCAGTATTAGCACTTGGAGCTACATTCAGTGCTATGGAACTTGTTCCGCTCGTACTGATAGGAATAGAAGCATATCATAATTATCAACTGAGCCGTTCTGCCGATTGGATAAAATCCTATAAGTGGCCGATATATTGCTTCATTGCAATGTGTTTTTGGAACTTCTTGGGTGCTGGTATCTTTGGTTTCTCAATTAATCCGCCAATCGCCTTGTATTATTTGCAAGGACTGAATACTACTGCCGTTCACGGACATGCAGCTCTTTTCGGAGTCTATGGTATCTTAGGAATAGGCTTAATGCTATTTGTTTTGCGCGGTCTTTATCCAAATCGTGAGTGGAACGATAAGCTTATAGGATCTGCTTTCTGGTGTATGAACGTTGGTTTACTGCTAATGACGGTGGTAAGTATTTTACCTATTGGTATCCTACAAGCCAACGAAAGCATCACCAACGCTTACTGGTCGGCAAGGTCGGCTGAATTTATGCAACAAGATTTCATGCAAACATTAAGATGGCTACGTATACCTGGAGATATATTTGTAGCTTTGGGTGAAGTTCTATTTGTCTTGTTTGTCATCGGTTTACAGTTTGGCTGGTCGAAGAAAGGTAAACGCTAAAAGGCAGATTTATCAGCTTGCGTTATAGATGTTGATTTCGTGTGTTTCAAGGGCTCCAACTGTGTGTTTTAGCCCTTGAAACTATTTTGAAGGATGTATAACCTATTAGTCCCTATCTCAACTGATTCTTTTTTATAAAATAATGCTTCTTCCTTCCATATCTATCTCTTTTGTTATTCTATTGGTTAGAGGTAAAAACTTTTGTAGTTAGATTTGGGCAAATGACTTTAATGTATTATCTTTGCATAAGAGAAATAAAGTATTATCTAAATCATATTAACAAAATGGACAATAACAATCAGAATCAAGAGGGACAGCAGTTGCAGATTGATCTCTCACCAGAAATTGCTAAAGGTGTTTATACAAACTTTCAGATAATCTCTCATTCAAGCTCAGAGTTTGTACTCGATTTTGCTACACTTCTTCCAGGTGTACCAAAGGCAACAGTGACAAGCCGTGTTATTATTGCACCTGAGCACGCATTGCGTCTTCTTGCAGCTTTGCAGGACAATGTAGTTCGTTACGAGAAAGAGTTTGGTAAGATTGACCGTCATGAGCCAGAGCAGGAGCCACGTACGATTGCTCCATTTGGTCCTGGTAAGGTTGATGCATAAGCAGTTCTTTAAGAAAAAATAATGAAGCCGTCCGAGTAATCGGGCGGCTTTGTTGTTTTTGATAATCTCGATAGATATAGGATGTTCTATTATCGAATTACTTGTATCAATAGCAATCGTAGGGAAACTGTTCGTAGACTATTCGGGTTTAACCTCGAAAAGCAAATTTATAAATAAAGATGGCAA
The DNA here is from genome assembly GCA_927910885.1 of uncultured Prevotella sp. Classification (GTDB taxonomy): domain Bacteria; phylum Bacteroidota; class Bacteroidia; order Bacteroidales; family Bacteroidaceae; genus Prevotella. Next base: position 11,851 of record CAKMOD010000103.1, read on the forward strand.
CAAGAGGTGTAAAAGCAAGGCTTAGTCCTATAAATATGAAGCACGATAGCCAACCCCAATCTCTCCACTTAATGATAAAGGGCATAAGTATCAGTGTAATAATAAGCTCTATAAATGTCCACATAATAAGATATTCTTTTGAATGACAAAGATAAATAAAATGCTGTAAAAACAAAGCGATGATGTTTTATTTCTGTTCAACCACAATTGAAAGGTTGCTCTAACCCTGAGAATATACCTTGTCGTTGGTCCCATTATGTAGTTCTGGAAAAGACAACGGACGCACAAATTGTGCGTCCGTTATAAACCATATAGTTAATTGATATGCTTTATAGCCCTTGGCTTTGCAATTCTTTCTCGGGCATTGGTAACCATTTGATTTTACGGCTTGCCCAAGTTGTTGCGGCAGAACCTTGCTCCAATCCACGACGGATATCTGCTGAACGTTCACCACGGAAAGCAAGGAAGATACGGCGCAGTTCGGCTATTTGTGTAAGGGTAGGGGTTGTTGACATTTGACTTGCAGTGTCATACTTGCCAATGACCTTATTAACCTCTGTCATGGCATCACCAGCCATAACACCTCTTACAATGAGTTCAGCCTTGATAAGATGGATATCATCATCGTTTGAGAGTATCATAGAACCCTTTCTTGTTAGTGCTGACGCATAGATATTATAGCGATTAGGGTTCTTCTTGTCTACACCTGCGTGCGCCAGTGGTAAAGCTTTCTTTTCAGCATCTGTGGTTCTTGCAGCTTCAAGAGAAGGGCTTACTTGGATATCGCGGCTGTTAGGACCTATTGCACTATAAAGTGGATTATCGGCACCATCATTGTTGTAGATTACTTCTACTGTTTCTCCATCCTTCAATGCTTCTTCAACGAATGTTTTTGCATCTACATACTGTCCGCGATGCAGAGCCAGTTTAAGTTCGTAGGTTTTTACCTGTCGGATTGCTGCATCTTGATCAAAACCTTTGAAGGTCTTTAGAGCATCTGACTTTGCTGCTTTTTCAGCAGCTTCATATTGCTCCTTAGCTTGGTTTAAAATAGATTCATGAGAAACAACAGCCTTGTTGAGGATAACAGAACCTCCTTCTGCAGTAGGAGTTGTAGAAAAAGTCTCTGCAAGCAACTGAAGGGCATAGCCAGCATGAACGTGCCCCACATAGTTACCGTATGCCTTTACAATCTCAGTCTGCTTAGCATTTGTTCCTGTTATCTGTCCTGCAATCTCAGTCAATTCGATGCTTCGTGCATAATAATTGTGGATTTTATTCCAAAGATCGTTTTGTGTGCCCGAAGTAGGAGTGAGGTTATCTGTTGCTATCTGACGGTAAAGGAGTGCATTAGGAATTGTTCCTTCAGTCAGTTCATCAACTGTTGTACCCAAAGCAAGAAAAGCAGCTGCTGCAGCATCGCCTTGAAGTGTCTTTACGTAGGCAACCAACGGACCATCAGTGATAGTATTTGTCTGAATATTAGCAACCATTGCCGATTTATTCAGCTGGTCTCTTGTAAGTGTATTACTTGGTGTCCCAGCATTTTCTACCCACGAATCACAACTTGCGAACAGCATAGATAGGGCGAGAATTGCATATATTGATTTTTTCATTGTAGCGTCTTCTTTTATAATGTGAAACTTAATGTTGCTGTGTATGTACGTGGATGCGGTGTATTGGTGATATCACGTGATAGACTTCCAATACCTCTCTGCTTACGGTTTCCGCCGTTGCCTTCTACTTGTGGGTCAGCACCAGAGTAGTTGGTAATGACGAATACATTTTGTACTGCAAACGAGAAACGCATACCGTTGACAACGTTGTTTGTCCACTTACGTGAGAGTGACGAGAGATCATAACCTAAGTAGAGGGTTGATAAGCGCAAGAAGTTAGCTTTCTCAATGTAGTTAGCTCTGAAACGTGCGCTGTGAGCCAGTTCCTCTGCAATCTGGTTATATTCTGCAGTGCCAACAGTTGCATTAGCAAGTGCCTGCAGTTGGTCGTTGCGTTTCTTGAGATTGTCGCCTAATCCAGCTACGTTATAGAAACTTTGGTTATAGACAGATGCTCCCAAAGCATAATTCCACTTCGTACCAAAAGTAAAGTGGCTGAATAACTTGAGGTCGAAACCAAACGAACCATTGACTGATGGGAATGGCTTGCCAAGATACTGATAGTCTTTACTCTCTATCGCACCAGCTTTCTGATTATATGTACCATCAGCATTAAAGGCTGGTTTCTCTACAGTATGATAGTAGAACGCATAGACAGGTTGCCCCTCTTTTACAACGTTAGGATAGTTGTTGATATCCTTTCCACCAGTGTCAATTACTTTGTTTGCTTGATAGTTAAGGTTGGCATATACATCAAGAGAATGGCGATTTGCCTGCTTCCAGAGATTACCATTATAGCTGAATTCAAGACCATGTCCCTTTACACGTCCTACGTTACGTGGAACGCTACCAATCCATCCGTCACTTGAAAGGAGATCGTCATAGATGATGGCATCAGAGGTGTATTGTGCATATAGTGTAAGTGCCAATGTATGTCTGTTACGGATAGTCCAGTCTGTACCCAATTCAATCTCTCTCATTCGCTCTGGCTTGATATCAGGGTTACCTTTGTACTGAGGTTTAACAATTGGACCATAAGCACTGATTCCGTCCATGACGTATGATGTACGGGCGTCTGTAGGGTAGGGAAGACGTCCACTCTCACCGTATGCAATACGGAACTTCTGATTCTTGAGGTTGTATGATGCGCTCAAAGATGGATAATAAATACTTGCTACATTACTACCGATGAGGTTCGATGCATCACGTCTTAGTCCTGCATTGATAAACAATCGATTGTCATAGTTAAGGAAAGCCTCGCCATAAAGACCCCATGTGCGCTGTTCGAAGGTAGACTCCGAAACTGTACGTTCCGTAGCAGCCGAGATGTTGTCGATGTCACTTCTAAAGCGAGAAGCAGAAATACTATTCAATGTCTCATACTGGCGTGCAATCTGTGAGAGAAGGGTTGCTGTGAGATCCCACTTGTCTGCAAGATGGAACTTACGAGTAGCTTTAATGTCCCAATTAAAGTTAGAGTTTCTACGATTACTAATATTTTTAGCACCCTCAGTATTGTTTCCTAACTTATAGCCGAAAGGTAAACGATAGATTCCTTCCGTGTGATTAACGTCTGCACCAATGATAGTCTCAATCTTTACGTCTGCTGGTAGCATATAGCTAAGACGAAGATTACCGATGAAACGGTCATTTCCATAGGTCCAACTCTGTGCTCGCCATGTACTCTCGTCAACGTATGGCCATGGTGTCTGATTAATCATCAGATTCCATATTGCGTCATATCTACCCATTGCAGTCTGAGGAAGACTGATGTTACCATGTATGTATGAAGCAGTAGCACCGAGAGAAAATCGACCTGAGCGGAGGTCGTAAGCCAGTTTTGTGCTATGACGTTTATCTTTGTTGCCTGGTACGACACCTGCAATGTCATTCATATTATAGGAGAAGAAGATATTCTGATTCCCCTTGAATGCTTTTGAAACAGAAGTATAGAGAGTTTTCTGCCAACCAGTTTGGAAGAAGTTATTGATTGGATCGTTATTTACAAACTGATCATATTTTCTTGCAAGTGTAGCAGCACCTAACGACATCTTTACTTGTATGTCAGCCTTTCTGTTTTCTGGGTTGTTATTCTTTCCTCTTTTGGTTGTGATAACGATAACACCATTAGCAGCTTCTGCGCCATAGCTGGCTGCAGCAGAAGGACCCTTTATGACATCGATAGTTGCGATGTCATCAATAGTTAAGTCGTTGAGTGCACTGAGTGCATCTTGCGAACTGTTGATATCAGAGATGTGCGAACTATTGTATTTCACGCCATCAACATAGATAATTGGGTCACGCTCCATACTCATTGTGGCACCACTACGCATATTAAAACGAATAGGCATACCAACCTTACCATTACTTTGGTACATCTGAACACCACCAATCTTACCATCAAGCATATCGCTGAGTGAATTGGTATGGGCATTCTTACTTAGATTGGCAATGTCGATATGGTCAACCTTGCTTCCAAGTGCTTTCTGACTGCGTGCGCTGGAAATACTGGCTGTGACCTGTACTTCCTGCAGGTCGATACCAGGAATAAGACTGATAGTAGGCTGCCCTTTTAGTGATTGTGCTTTTATGTTCTGTTCCTTAAAACCGATATAGCTGATGTGGAGTGTTTGGTCGTCATTCGTGTTCAGTGAGAAGAAACCGTCTTCATTAGTTACAGCTTCAACACCTTTGTTACCTCTTACCACAGCACCAATAATAGGTTCTCCTGTATCTTGGTTAATTACACGCGCTTTGTACGTTGTCTGCGCATTTAAGTTGACGGCAGAGGCTATCGATAGCATGACGATACTCCTCTTAATGTTTAGTATCATAAATGTTCTTTATTGTTATCCCCTGTAAGGACTGTTTTTGCGACTACATTATATTAATGTGTAGTTCTTACTTTGTGGCGCAAAGTTACCTTATTAATAATAATAATACAATACCTAAAAATTGTGATTTTGTGTGACTAACTACCTGTTTATACTAATGAAATGAGTAATTTTATGGGTAAATGATGTACATAACCCTTTTGGAAGAAGTGCAGTTTATGATAACAATTATTTTTTCTTTCGGTTTTTTATTTGAAGTGTTGTTGCTTCGCACAAGTGGTGCTGTTGGTTCGCACCAATGGTGCTAAGCGTTTGTAACATTGGTAATGAGTATTAATTAACTTGTTGTATGTTGTCAGAGGGGAGTTGTCTTATTGTCAGGACGGTTTTGTTCTACTATTAATCTGTAAAACGCCATTATTTAGAAGTTTTATATTAGGACCTTCCTGTGTTACAATTTGCTTGTAAAATGTTTAATGTGAGTGAAATAGGCATAGTGGACTTTGTAGTAAGTAGTTGTTTTAATAGTGTTATGTATGCAGAAATTTAACAGTGCTTTTGATTGAAGATAATAGTTTTTGGGAACGTCTTTCACCGTGTTTTTGGGTTTTTATGAGTTCTGCTTTTAAGGAGAAAGGTTTCAAATTTCGAGGTTTTTGGTCTTGGTAGGGAGTGAAAACGGCTTTTCTAAGTGTTAAATAATAAGTAAAAAGTTATATATTGTTAACGATAGGTATTTGAAAGATTATTCTTTTTCTTATTATTAGGTCATTTAAGGGAATTTTTTGTACCTTTGCAACCCGAAACGACAGAGTGAATTATAGCGTTTTTAGTGTGTATCGCTTGTGTTCGTAATGGATTGAAAATAAACAAAATAAATATATAATAATAAAAAGTAAAATTATGCCTACTATTTCACAATTAGTAAGAAAAGGCAGAAAGGACATCGTAGACAAGAGCAAGTCTCCGGCTTTGGACAACTGTCCACAGCGTCGTGGTGTTTGTGTTCGTGTTTACACTACAACTCCTAAGAAGCCTAATTCGGCAATGCGTAAGGTTGCCCGTGTTCGTTTGACCAACCAGAAGGAAGTTAACTCTTACATCCCAGGAGAGGGTCATAACTTGCAGGAGCACAGTATTGTTCTCGTTCGTGGTGGTCGTGTTAAGGACCTTCCTGGTGTACGTTATCACATCGTTCGTGGTACTCTTGATACCGCTGGTGTTGCCAATCGTACACAGCGTCGTTCTAAGTACGGTGCTAAGCGTCCAAAGGCAGCTAAGAAGTAATATCTGCGTTGCCTAAGGCAGCAAAAGAAACTTCAATCCATAAAGCCGAGGTGCAACGGCCGGTGATGGTCGATGCCCCAAGGCTCTTAAAAAGAAGAAACTAAAAACAAACAGTTTTGCTGGAGATTTGTAATCACAAAGGTTGAGTAAATGCCCAAGAGAGGGTGTTGAAGAACGTAAGACGACAGCCTCCGCAGAATTAAAGTTTAAAATTAAAATGAGAAAAGCAAAACCAAAGAAGCGTGTAATTCTTCCAGATCCAAAGTTCAATGATCAGAAGGTATCAAAGTTTGTAAATCACTTGATGTATGATGGTAAGAAGAATACCTCATACGAAATCTTCTACGCAGCCCTCGATATCGTAGGCGGTAAGTTGAAGGATGAAGAGAAGTCTCCACTTGAGGTGTGGAAGCAGGCTCTCGATAACATCACTCCACAGGTAGAGGTAAAGAGCCGCCGTATTGGTGGTGCTACTTTCCAGGTACCAACAGAGATTCGCCCAGATCGTAAGGAGAGTGTTTCAATGAAGAATATGATTGCTTTTGCACGTAAGCGTGGTGGTAAGAGCATGGCTGATAAGCTTGCTTCTGAGATCATGGATGCTTTCAACAACCAGGGTGGTGCTTACAAGCGTAAGGAAGATATGCACCGCATGGCTGAGGCTAACCGTGCATTTGCTCACTTCAGATTCTAATCAAGTTATTATAATAAGGTAAAAGGAAATGGCAAATCACGATTTACATTTGACTCGTAATATCGGTATTATGGCACACATTGATGCCGGTAAGACGACAACATCTGAACGTATTCTTTTTTATACAGGTAAGACTCACAAGATTGGTGAGGTTCATGACGGTGCTGCTACCATGGACTGGATGGCGCAGGAGCAGGAGCGTGGTATCACTATCACATCTGCTGCTACAACATGTAACTGGAACTATCTCGGCAAGTCTTATAAGATTAACTTGATTGATACTCCGGGACACGTTGACTTTACTGCTGAGGTAGAGCGTTCACTCCGTGTTCTTGATGGTGCAGTTGCTACTTATTCTGCAGCTGATGGTGTACAGCCACAGTCTGAAACTGTATGGCGTCAGGCTGACAAGTATAATGTACCACGTGTTGGTTATGTTAACAAGATGGACCGTTCTGGTGCTGACTTTTATGAGACAGTACAGCAGATGAGAGACATTCTTGGTGCTAATCCTATCGCTGTTCAGATTCCTATCGGCGCAGAGGAGAACTTCAAGGGTGTTATTGACCTCATCAAGATGAAGGCTATCTTGTGGCATGATGAGACAATGGGTGCTCAGTATGACATCGAGGAGATTCCAGCTGATCTCGCTGATGAGGCTGCTGAGTGGCGCGAGAAGTTGCTCGAGGGTGCAGCTAACTACGACGATGAGTTGATGGAGATGTACCTCGAGGGTCAGGATATTCCAGAGGACAAGATTATTGCAGCACTCCGTAAGGGTTGTATCGCAATGGAATGTTGCCCAATGCTCCTTGGTTCTTCTTACAAGAACAAAGGTGTTCAGACTCTTCTCGATTATGTTTGTGCTTTCTTGCCTTCTCCACTGGATACACCAGCTATCATTGGTATAAACCCAGATACAGAGGAGGAAGAGGATCGTAAGCCAAGCGAGTCTGAGCCTACATCTGCTTTGGCATTTAAGATTGCTACAGACCCATTCATGGGCCGTTTGGTATTCTTCCGTGTCTACTCAGGTAAGGTTGTTGCTGGTTCTTACGTATTCAATACACGTTCTGGTAAGAAGGAGCGTATCAGCCGTCTGTTCCAGATGAACTCTAATAAGGAAATTCCTATGGAGTCAATCGACGCAGGTGATATCGGTGCTGGTGTAGGTTTCAAGGATATCCGTACTGGTGATACTCTCTGTGATGAGGGCGCACCAATTATCCTCGAGTCTATTACTTTCCCTGATACTGTGATTTCTATCGCAGTTGAGCCAAAGAGCCAGGCTGACGTTGCTAAGCTTGATAACGGTCTTTCTAAGCTTGCTGAGGAGGATCCAACATTTACCGTTCGTACTGATGAGCAGAGTGGTCAGACCATTATCTCTGGTATGGGTGAGCTTCACCTCGATATTATTATCGACCGTTTGAAGCGTGAGTTCAAGGTTGAGTGTAACCAGGGTAAGCCACAGGTTAACTACAAAGAGGCTATTACTAAGGCTGCTCAGAGCCGTGAGACTTATAAGAAGCAGTCTGGTGGTCGTGGTAAGTTCGCTTGTATCGACGTAACTATCGAGCCAAAGGACGAGGATTACGAGGAGGGCGACTTGCAGTTTGTAAACGTTGTTAAGGGTGGTAACGTTCCTAAGGAGTTCATCCCTGCAGTAGAGAAGGGCTTCAAGGATTGTCTTGGCAACGGTGTACTCGGTGGCTTCCCATTGACAGGTCTTAAGGTTACTTTGTCTGATGGTTCTTTCCACCCAGTTGACTCTGACCAGTTGTCATTTGAGCTTGTAGCTCACCAGGCGTTCAAGGTTCTTTGTCCTAAGGCTGGTCCTGTTCTTATGGAGCCTATCATGAAGGTAGAGGTTGTTACTCCAGAGGAGAACATGGGTGATGTTATCGGTGACTTGAACAAGCGTCGTGGTCTTGTACAGGGTATGGATGAGGCTCGTAGCGGTGCTCGTATCGTTAAGGCTATGGTTCCATTGTCAGAGATGTTCGGTTACGTAACAGCTCTCCGTACAATTACTTCTGGTCGTGCTACTTCTTCTATGGAGTATGATCACCATTCACCAGTATCAAGTACTCTTGCTAAGGAGATTCTTGATGAGTTGAAGGGTAATTCAGATCTCGTTAAGTAAATAATATAAGGTACTGCTCTCTCATAGCGAATGACTCTTATGAGAGAGCAACCTTTACGTATATTCAATAACAAATAATAAATTAAACATGAGTCAGAAGATTCGTATTAAGCTGAAGTCTTACGACCACCAGTTGGTTGACAAGTCAGCAGAGAAGATTGTGAAGGCTGTTAAGGCTACTGGCGCTATCGTTAGCGGTCCAATTCCATTGCCAACACACAAGCGTATTTACACTGTAAACCGCTCTACATTCGTTAACAAGAAGTCACGTGAGCAGTTCCAGCTCTCAGATTTCAAGCGTCTCATCGACATCTATAGCTCTACAGCAAAGACTGTTGACGCTTTGATGAAGCTTGAGTTGCCTTCAGGTGTAGAGGTTGAAATCAAGGTGTAGTCATCTGTTGACAAATAAGAAACAAATTAATACAAAAAGCATTTACATTCATTTTAAAATCATTAATTGAAATGCCAGGATTATTAGGAAAGAAAATCGGAATGACATCCGTTTTCAGTGCCGACGGTAAGAATGTACCGTGCACTGTTATCGAAGCTGGTCCTTGTGTTGTAACCCAGGTTAAAACCGTAGAGAAGGATGGTTACAAGGCTGTTCAGTTAGGTTTCGGCGAAGCTAAGGAGAAGAGAACTTCTAAGCCACAGCAGGGACACTTCAAGAAAGCCGGCACAACACCAAAGAAGCACTTGGCCGAGTTCAAGTTTGACGGGGAGTATAACCTCGGTGACACTATTACTGTTGAATTGTTCAGCAATGAGAAGTTTGTAGACGTTGTAGGTACATCTAAAGGTAAAGGTTTCCAGGGCGTTGTTAAGCGTCACGGATTCGGTGGTGTAGGTCAGTCTACTCACGGTCAGGATGACCGCGCACGTAAGCCGGGTTCTATTGGTGCTTGTTCTTACCCAGCTAAGGTCTTCAAGGGCATGCGCATGGGCGGCCAGATGGGAGGCGACAGAGTGACAACTCAGAACCTTCAGGTGTTAAAGGTTATTCCAGAGCACAATCTTATCCTTGTTAAGGGTAGTGTTGCTGGATGTAATGGTTCAACCGTAATAATTAAGAAGTAATGGATATTAACGTATTAGATATCAAAGGTCAGGAGACCGGCCGTAAGGTAACTCTTAACGAGAATATCTTCGGAATTGAGCCTAACGATCACGTCCTCTATCTCGCAGTTAAGCAGTATCTCGCTGATCAGCGTCAGGGTACAGCTAAGTCTAAGGAAAGAAGTGAGCACGCTGGTTCTACTCGTAAGTTGGGTCGTCAGAAGGGCGGCGGCGGTGCTCGTCGTGGTGATATCAATTCTCCACTCCTCAAAGGTGGTGGTCGCGTATTCGGTCCTAAGCCACGTGATTACAGCTTCAAGTTGAATAAGAAGGTTAAGGTTCTTGCTCGTAAGTCTGCATTGGCTTATAAGGCACAGGATAATGCTATCGTTGTAGTTGAAGATTTCAATCTCGATGCACCTAAGACTAAAGATTTCGTAAATATTGCAAAAAATCTTAAAGTTGATAGCAAGAAGGTCCTTCTCGTTTTGCCAGAAGTAGAGAAAAACGTATATTTGTCGGCTCGTAATCTACAGAAAGCTGAGGTTATGACTGCTGCTCAGGTGAATTCATACAAAGTATTGAACGCTGACGTAGTGGTTATTACAGAGAACTCTCTGAAGGTTATCGACGAAATCTTAACCAAGTAATAATTAGGAGACAAGAAGAATTATGGGATTTATCATTAAACCAGTGGTCACTGAGAAGATGACCAAGTTGACTGACAAGTCTTCTGAGGATAAGGTTGTAAAGCACAAGGGTGAGAAGAGAACTATTTTGGCTCAGCCAAAGTATGGTTTTATCGTTAAGCCTGAGGCCAACAAGCTTGAGATTAAGAAAGAAGTTGAGGCTTTGTACAACGTTACAGTAGTAGATGTGAATACGATTCGTTACGCAGGTAAGCGTCAAGCACGTTATACCAAGGCGGGTCTTGTTAAGGGACAGAAGAACGCATTCAAGAAGGCTATCGTCACTTTGAAGAATGGCGATTCAATCGATTTTTATAGCAATATTTAAATAAAAAATGGCAGTACGTAAATTAAACCCGGTTACACCGGGACAAAGACACAAGGTTATTGGCACGTTCGAGGATATTACTGCATCCGTGCCAGAGAAGTCTCTCGTTTACGGTAAACGTTCTACCGGTGGTCGAAACAACACCGGTAAGATGACTGTCCGCTATATGGGCGGTGGTCACAAGAAGAAGTATCGTCTTATCGACTTCAAGCGAGAGAAAGATGGTGTTCCAGCTGTAGTGAAGACAATCGAGTATGATCCTAACAGATCAGCTCGCATTGCACTGTTATACTATGCTGATGGTGAAAACGTTACATTATTGCTCCTAACGGACTGCAGGTTGGTGCAACACTGATGTCTGGTGCTGAGGCAGCACCTGAGGTTGGTAACGCACTTCCTTTGGCTAACATTCCTGTTGGTACTGTAATTCATAACATTGAGTTACGTCCAGGTCAGGGTGCATTGCTCGTTCGTTCGGCTGGTAACTTTGCTCAGCTTACTTCTCGTGAAGGCAGTTATTGTGTTATCAAGCTCCCTTCTGGTGAAACACGCCAGATTTTGTCAGCTTGTAAGGCAACTGTAGGTAGTGTAGGTAACTCTGACCACGCACTTGAGCAGTCTGGTAAGGCTGGTCGCTCTCGTTGGTTGGGTCGTCGTCCTCGCAACCGTGGTGTTGTTATGAACCCTGTTGATCACCCAATGGGTGGTGGTGAAGGTCGCCAGTCTGGTGGTCACCCACGTTCACGTAAGGGCTTGTACGCTAAGGGTCTTAAGACTCGTGCACCTAAGAAGCTTTCAAACAAGTACATTATTGAGAGAGCTAAAAAGAAGTAATCAAAGTAATTAAGAGTAAATTATGAGTCGTTCATTAAAAAAAAGGTCCATACATCAACGTATCACTCGAGAAGAAGATTCTTGCTATGAATGAGAGTGGTAAGCAGAATGTAGTAAAGACATGGGCCAGAGCATCAATGATTTCCCCTGATTTTGTGGGTCACACTGTTGCAGTTCATAACGGAAATAAATTTATCCCTGTTTACATTACTGAGAATATGGTAGGTCACAAGCTCGGAGAGTTCAGCCCTACACGCCGTTTCGGTGGTCACTCTGGTAATAATAAGAGGTAAGCAGGTCATAATCCATTTAGAAAATAAAAAAAATATAATGGGAGCAAGAAAACATATAAAGGCTGAAGCTCGTAAAGAAGCTTTGAAAAGCCAGTATTTTGCAAAGCTCAAGGACTGTCCTTCTTCTCCACGTAAGATGCGCTATGTAGTAGACATGGTTCGTGGTATGGAGGTCAATCGTGCCCTTGGCGTGCTGAGATTCTCCAAGAAGGCAGCTGCCCAGAATGTTGAGAAACTTCTGCGTTCAGCTATCAACAACTGGGAGACAAAGAATGACCGCAAGGCTGAAGACGGTGAACTTTATATCTCTAAGATCTTCGTTGATGAAGGCGTTACAATGAAGCGCATGCGTCCTGCACCACAGGGCCGTGGCTACAGAATCCGCAAACGTTCTAACCACGTCACTCTCTTCGTTGATTCGAAGGCTGACGCTAATAATGATGATAAATAAATAGTAGAATGGGACAGAAAGTTAATCCAATTAGCAACCGTCTTGGTATCATCCGCGGTTGGGAGTCAAATTGGTTCGGTGGCAAGAATTTCGGGGATAATCTCGTAGAGGATCGCAAGATTCGTACTTACCTGAACAAGCGTTTGGAAAAAGCAAGCGTTTCCCGTATTGTCATTGAGCGCACATTGAAGCTCGTCACCATTACTATTTGCACCGCTCGTCCGGGTATCGTTATCGGTAAAGGTGGTCAGGATGTTGATAAGCTTAAAGAAGAGTTGAAGAACCTTTTCAAGAAGGAGATTCAGATTAATATCTTCGAGGTTAAGAAACCTGAACTTGATGCAAACATCGTTGGTAACAATATCGCTCGCCAGGTAGAGGGTAAGATTGCTTACCGTCGTGCTATCAAGATGGCAGTAGCTAACACTATGCGTGCTGGTGCTGAGGGTATCAAAGTTCAAATTACAGGTCGTCTGAACGGTGCCGAAATGGCTCGTAAGGAAATGTTTAAGGAGGGTCGTACTCCTCTGCATACATTCCGTGCAGACATCGATTATTGTCAGACAGAAGCCCTTACAAAGGTAGGTCTGCTGGGTATTAAGGTATGGATTTGCCGTGGTGAAGTTTACAACAAGGTAGATCTTACTCCTAACTTTACTCAGGAGAAGAGCAATGGCCGTTCTAACAATGGTGGCCGTTCTGGAAGAGGTAATCGTAGAAGAAACAATAACCGTTAAAAGAAGAAGCTATCATGTTACAGCCAAAAAGAGTAAAATATAGAAGACCTCAAGACGGACGTGGCAATAAAGGCAACGCCCACAGAGGTACACAGCTGGCTTTCGGCTCATTCGGCATCAAGACGCTTGAGGCTAAGTGGATCGACAGCCGTCAGATTGAGGCCGCTCGTATAGCAGTAAACCGCTATATGAACCGTCAGGGCCAGGTCTGGATTCGCATCTTCCCTGATAAGCCAATCACTCGCAAGCCTGCCGATGTTCGTATGGGTAAGGGTAAGGGTGATCCAGCAGGATGGGTAGCACCAGTTACTCCAGGTCGTGTTCTCTTTGAAGTAGAGGGCGTAAGCTTTGATATTGCAAAGGAGGCTCTCCGCCTCGCTGCACAGAAGCTGCCTGTTAAGACAAAGTTTATTGTTAGACGTGATTTCGATAAAAACGCTTAAGAAAGATGAAGATTAAAGAAGTAAAAGAACTCGAGACCAAGGATTTGGTTGAGAAAATTGAGAACGCTGAGACAGCTCTCGCAAAGATGAAGCTGAATCATCAGATTACTCCGCTTGAGAATCCATCTCAGATTAAGGCCGCTCGTCGTGATATTGCACGTATGAAAACAGAACTTTCTCAGAGAGAACTTAATAAATAACAATGGTCCAGATGGAAACAAGAAATTTAAGAAAAGTAAGACAGGGTGTCGTTATCAGCAACAAAATGGATAAAACCATCGTTATTGCAGCTAAGTTCAAGGAGAAGCACCCTATTTATGGTAAGTTTGTCCAGAAGACAAAGAAGTACCATGCTCATGACGAGAAGAATGAGGCTAATGTAGGTGATACAGTACTCATTATGGAGACTCGTCCTCTTTCTAAGACAAAGAGATGGAGATTAGTTCAAATTGTAGAAAAAGCTAAGTAATTATGATACAGACAGAATCAAAACTTACAGTATGTGATAACAGCGGTGCTCGTGAAGCTAAGTGCATTCGTGTGCTCGGTGGTACTCGCCGTCGTTACGCAAGTGTTGGTGACGTTATCGTAGTTGCTGTACAGAACGTCATCCCATCAAGTGAATTGAAAAAGGGTGCAGTATCAAAGGCTTTGATCGTTCGCACAAAGAAGGAAATCCGTCGTGCTGATGGTTCATACATCCGCTTCGATGATAACGCATGTGTATTGCTGAACAATGCTGGCGAAATTCGTGGTAGCCGTATCTTCGGCCCTGTTGCTCGTGAGCTGCGTGCAGTGAACATGAAGGTCGTTTCTTTGGCACCTGAGGTTCTTTAATTATTAAATTGAATAATAAAATGGCAAAATTCCATATAAAGAAAGACGATCAGGTCATTGTTCTTGCTGGTTCAGACAAGGGCAAGACAGGAAAGGTGCTTAAGGTCATCGCAGATAAGGAGCGTGCTATCGTTGAGGGTGTGAATATGGTCTCTAAGAGCACAAAACCTTCTGCTGCTAACCCTCAGGGTGGTATCGTTAAGCAGGAGGCTGCAATTCATATCTCAAATTTAAGTCTCATCGATCCGAAGAGCGGTAAGGCTACACGTATCAAGATTGAGCGTGAAGGCAAGACTGTTAAGCGTATCGCTAAAAAGTCAGGGGAGGAAATTAAGTAATGAATACAGCTCAGTTAAAGAAACAGTATAAGGAGCAGATTGCTCCTGCTTTGCAGAAGCAGTTCAACTATTCTTCAGCTATGCAGGTACCTGTTTTGAAGAAGATTGTTATCAATCAGGGTCTTGGTGACGCAACTCAGGATAAGAAGCTTATCGAGGTTGCTGTCAATGAGATTTCTTCTATTACAGGTCAGAAGGCTGTTGCAACTTATTCAAGAAAGGATATTGCAAACTTCAAACTGCGTAAGAAGATGCCTATCGGCGTTATGGTAACTCTGCGTCGTGAGCGTATGTATGAGTTCCTCGAGAAACTCGTTCGCGTATCTTTGCCACGTATCCGTGACTTCAAGGGTATTGAGAGCAAGTTTGATGGTCGTGGAAATTATACTCTCGGTATTACCGAGCAGATCATTTTCCCAGAGATTAATATCGATCAGGTTGACCGCATCCAGGGTATGAACATTACCTTTGTTACTTCAGCTAAGACTGATGAAGAGGGTTATGCTTTGCTGAAGGGCTTCGGACTTCCATTCAAGAATGCTAAAAACGATTAATTGATATGGCAAAAGAATCAATGAAAGCTCGCGAAGTAAAGCGTGCAAAGCTTGTTGCTCGCTATGCTGAGAAACGCGCAGCTCTGAAGAAGATTATCGCTACTTCAAATGATCCTGAAGAGGCTTATGAGGCTGCTCGCAAGTTGCAGTCTATTCCAAAGAATGCTAATCCTATCCGTTTGCACAATCGTTGCAAGATTACAGGACGTCCAAAGGGTTACATTCGTCACTTCGGTCTCTCTCGTATCCAGTTCCGTGAGATGGCATCTCAGGGACTCATTCCAGGAGTAAAGAAGGCAAGCTGGTAATCAAATATATCGACGCGGATAGTGAATTGTGAAATTAATTTTGTATCTTTGCAGTTCATTATCCGCTTTCAAGCGATTTTTTAATATTGTCGGGGTAGTCCCGATTAATTAAACATTTATATTTATGACAGATCCAATAGCAGATTATCTGACAAGACTCAGAAACGCAATCATGGCTCATCACCGTGTTGTTGAGGTTCCTGCGTCTAACTTGAAGAAGTCTATCACAAAGATTCTCTTCGAGAAGGGTTACATCTTGAACTACAAGTTCATTGAGGATGGTCCCCAAGGTTCAATCAAGGTCGCACTTAAGTACGATCCTGTAACAAAGCAGAGCGCAATCAAGAAATTGAAGCGTGTTTCTACCCCAGGTCTTCGCCAGTATACTGGTTATAAAGACATGCCGAGAGTAATTAATGGACTTGGAATTGCTATCCTTTCCACGTCTAAAGGTGTAATGACAGACAAGGAAGCTGCTGCTGAGAAGATCGGTGGTGAGGTTCTTTGCTATGTTTATTAATTGGAGGATTGAATATGTCAAGAATAGGAAATTGCCAATTAGTGTTCCAGCTGGCGTTACAGTTGCTCTTAATAATGGTGTTGTTACAGTAAAGGGTCCTAAAGGTGAGCTCTCTCAGAAGGTAGATTCTTCTATCAAGACTATCATCGAGGACGGTCAGGTAACATTCGAAATTGATGAGAATAGCCCAGTAAACTACAAGCAGAAGCAGGCTTTCCACGGTCTTTATCGTTCACTCGTTAACAACATGGTTGTTGGTGTAAGTGAGGGTTATACAAAGACATTGGAACTTGTTGGTGTAGGTTATCGTGTTTCTAATCAGGGCAACTTGGTAGAGTTCTCTCTTGGTTATACTCACCCAATCTTTATTCAGCTTCCTTCAGAAGTTAAGGTTGAAACAAAGAGTGAGCGTAACCAGAATCCAATCATCACTCTTGAATCAGCTGACAAGCAGCTGCTTGGTCTCATCTGTGCAAAGATTCGTTCTTTCCGTAAGCCTGAGCCTTACAAGGGTAAGGGTGTCCTGTTCCGGGGTGAGGTTATTCGCAGAAAGTCTGGTAAGACAGCTGCAGCTAAGTAACTTTAATACATCATTACGATTATGACAACAAAGAAAGAACAAAGAAGAATTAAGATAAAGTTCCGCATTCGTAAGAGTGTGAACGGTACTGCTGAGCGCCCACGTTTGAGCGTTTTCCGCAGTAATAAGCAGATTTATGCACAGGTTATTAACGATCTGACCGGAACAACCCTCGCTTCAGCTTCTTCACTTGGCCTTGAGAAAATGGCTAAGATTGATCAGGCTAAGAAGGTAGGTGCGCTCGTTGCTGAGCATGCTAAGGCTGCTGGTGTAGAGCAGGTTGTTTTCGACCGTAACGGTTACCTCTATCACGGACGTGTACAGGCTTTGGCTGATGCTGCACGTGAGGGAGGACTTAAATTCTAAACGATTATGGCAATGAATAGAGTAAAAGTAAATAGTGACGTAGAACTGAAAGATCGCTTGGTTGCTATCAACCGTGTAACTAAGGTTACAAAGGGTGGTCGTACTTTCACATTCGCAGCTATCGTCGTTGTAGGTGACGGTAAAGGCGTTATTGGCTGGGGTCTTGGTAAGGCTGGTGAGGTTACTGCTGCTATCCAGAAGGGTACAGATTCAGCAAAGAAGAATCTTGTAAAGGTTCCTGTTTTGAAGGGTACTGTTCCTCATGAGGCAGAGGCTCGCTTCAGCGGTGCTCATGTTCTCCTTAAGCCTGCTGCAGCCGGTACTGGTTTGAAGGCCGGTGGTGCTATGCGTGCCGTTCTTGAGAGCGCAGGTGTTACTGACGTGATTGCAAAGTCAAAGGGTTCTTCTAACCCACATAACCTTGTGAAGGCTACTATCGCTGCCCTCGCTGTTATGCGTGATGCATATACTGTTGCAGGTGAGCGTGGTATCAGTATGGATAAAGTATTTAACGGTTAATTTTTGGAGGTATTATATTATGGCAACAATTAAGATTAAGCAGATTAAGAGCCGTATTGGTGCTCCTAAAGACCAGAAGGATACTTTGCATGCATTGGGACTTCGTAAGATCTCTCAGGTTGTTGAGGTAGAGGATACTCCAAGCTGCCGCGGTATGATCCGTAAGGTGCATCACCTGGTATCAGTAATTGATTAATTAATTTTTTAAAGAAAACAGTAATTATGAAATTAAATAATTTGAAACCAGCTGTTGGCTCTACACATTCACGTCGTCGTATTGGTCGTGGTCCAGGTTCTGGACTCGGTGGTACCTCTACTCGTGGTCACAAGGGTGCAAAGTCACGTTCTGGTTATAAGAAGAAGATTGGCTTTGAGGGTGGTCAGATGCCTCTCCAGCGTCGTGTACCGAAGGCTGGTTTTAAGAACATCAACCACAAGGAATATTTCGCTGTAAATCTTTCTACTCTTCAGGCTCTTGCTGAGAAGAACAACCTTACTAAGATTGGTGTTGAGGAGCTTAAGGCTGCTGGACTTACCAATGGTAAGGAACTTATTAAGGTTCTTGGTAATGGTGAGTTGAAGGCTAAGTTGGAAGTTTCAGCAAATGCTTTCTCTAAGACTGCTGAAGAGGCTATTAAGGCAGTAGGTGGTAACACAACTATAATCTAAGTTAATGAAAAAGTTTATTGAGACACTGAAGAACTGTTGGAAAATTGAGGATTTGCGTCAGCGACTTCTCATTACTATTCTGTTCACAGCTATTTACCGTTTTGGGTCGTTTGTGGTGCTTCCTGGCATCGATCCTGCCCAGTTGGAAAAATTGCAGGCACAGACCAAGGGCGGTCTTATGTCACTTTTGGACATGTTCTCCGGTGGTGCATTTTCTCATGCGTCAATTTTCGCATTGGGTATTATGCCATACATCTCAGCTTCTATCGTTATGCAGCTCCTTGCTGTCGCTGTTCCTTATTTTCAGAAAATGCAGCGTGAAGGCGAGAGTGGCCACAAGAAGATAAACTGGTATACGCGTGTCCTGACAGTAGTAATCCTACTGTTTCAGGCACCGTCTTACCTGATGAACTTAAAAATGCAGGCTGCTGGTGCGTTAGCATCAGGTATTGATTGGCCTACATTTATGATTCCTGCTACTATTATTCTTGCTGCGGGTTCTATGTTCATTCTTTGGCTCGGTGAGCGTATTACGGATAAAGGTGTCGGAAATGGTATCTCTATTATCATTATGATTGGTATCATTGCTCGCCTACCACAGGCTATTATTTTGGAATTCGGTAACCGTGTTTCAGAGGCTATTGGTGGTGGTATTGTAATGCTTATCATAGAGATTATCATCCTTTATGCTGTTGTATGTGCGGCTATACTTCTCACACAGGGTACTCGTAAGATTCCTGTGCAGTATGCTAAGCGTGTTGTTGGAAATAAACAATATGGTGGTGCACGTCAGTATATTCCATTGAAGCTTTTTGCTGCTAATGTAATGCCTATCATCTTTGCGCAAGCTTTGATGTTTATTCCATTGGCAATTGTTCAATATTCATCTGATAGTACCAGTTCTGTACTTCAGTCTTTGATGAATACAAAGAGTTTGGCATATAACTGTATCTATGTGCTTCTTATCGTAGTGTTTACTTATTTCTATACAGCGATTACACTTAATCCAACTCAGATGGCTGAGGATATGAAGCGTAACAACGGATTTATCCCTGGCGTTAAACCTGGAAAGGATACTGCAGATTACATTGATACTGTTATGTCTCGTCTTACGGGACCAGGAGCTTTGTTTATCGCTTTTATTGCTATTATGCCAGCATTAGCAGGATATTTAGATGTTGCTGATGCATTTGGTCAGTTCTTTGGTGGTACTTCATTGTTGATTCTTGTTGGTGTTGTTATTGATACACTCCAGCAGATAGAGTCACACTTAATGATGCGTCACTATGATGGACTTCTCAATTCTGGACATACACGTGGCAATGGTGGCGTTGCAGCCTATTAAATCTTTATCTTAAGAAATGAGTATATTTCTAAAGACTGAAGATGAAATTGAACTCATGCGTGAGGCCAACTTGCTGGTCGGTAAAACACTAGCAGAAGTTGGTCGTCATGTTAAGCCTGGTGTCACAACTCTCCAGTTAGATAAAATAGCTGAAGAGTTTATTCGTGATAATGGTGCTATACCTACTTTCAAAGGTTTTCCTAGTTCTTATGGCCCCTCTTTTCCTGGTAGTATCTGTGCGTCTGTAAATGACGTTGTAGTACATGGTGTACCAAGTGAGGATGTTGTTTTGAAGGATGGAGACATTATTTCTATTGATTGTGGGACTTTACTAAATGGTTTCAACGGAGATAGTTGTTATACTTTTTGTGTTGGAGAAGTTAGTGAAGATGTCAAGAAGTTACTTCGTACAACGAAGGAGTCCCTTTACAAGGGTATTGAGGTAGCACAAGCAGGTCATCACGTAGGTGATATTGGTCAGGTTATTCAGGATTATTGCCATGCAGAAGGTTATGGTATTGTCCGCGAATTAACAGGGCACGGTATTGGACGTGAGATGCATGAGGAACCATCAGTTCCCAATTATGGTAAGCGGGGAAGTGGAGTGTTACTCAAGGCAGGAATGTGTATTGCGATAGAGCCAATGGTTACTATGGGTAAACGAGAAATCGGACTGCTACCTGATCGTTGGAGTATTGTTACACGTGATCGTCGCCCAGCAGCTCACTTTGAACACACAATTGCGATTAGAGCTGGTAAGGCTGATATTTTATCTTCTTTTGAGGAAGTTGAACATTTAGAAGGACAAAATTTTTAATTAGTATATGGCAAAGCAAACTGCAATAGAGCAGGACGGAACAATTCTTGAAGCACTTTCAAATGCAATGTTCCGTGTGGAATTAGAGAATGGTGTTGATATCACCGCTCATATTTCCGGTAAGATGAGAATGCACTACATCAAGATTCTTCCTGGTGATAAGGTGAAGGTTGAGATGAGTCCATACGACCTAACAAAGGGTCGAATCGTTTTCAGATACAAATAAACAACATAGAGATATGAAGACAAGAGCATCATTAAAGAAGCGTACAGCCGATTGTAAGATCGTTCGTCGTAAGGGTCGTCTGTTCGTTATCAACAAGAAAAACCCTAAGTTCAAAATGCGTCAGGGTTAAGTTAAAAAAGCGTAAAGAGGTATGTTTCTCGTAAATTATGCTTACCTTTGCATGCTTTTTAGCGCTAAATGACATTTATTTATTTAATTATCAAACAATGGCAATAAGAATTGTTGGAGTAGATTTGCCCCAGAATAAGCGTGGCGAAATCGCATTGACCTATATCTATGGTATTGGTCGAAGTAGTTCAGCAAAGATATTGGATAAGGCTGGTATTAGCCGTGACCTGAAGGTCAGCGAGTGGTCTGATGACCAGGCAGCCAAGATCCGTGAAATTATCGGTGCTGAATTCAAAGTTGAAGGTGATCTCCGTTCTGAGATCCAGATGAACATCAAGCGCCTCATGGATATAGGTTGCTATCGTGGTGTTAGACATCGTAATGGTCTTCCTGTTCGCGGTCAGAGTACTAAGAACAATGCTCGTACCCGTAAGGGAAAGAAGAAGACTGTTGCTAATAAGAAGAAGGCTACTAAGTAATTCTAAGGAGGAAATTAATTATGGCAAAGAAATCAGCAACATCTAAGAAAAGAAATGTAAGAGTTGACGCGTTGGGACAGCTCCACGTGCACAGCTCATTCAATAACATTATTGTATCTTTGGCTAACAACGAGGGTCAGGTTATCTCTTGGTCTTCAGCTGGAAGATGGGATTCCGTGGATCAAAGAAGAACACTCCTTACGCTGCTCAGATGGCAGCAGAGGATTGCTCAAAGGTAGCTTTCGATCTCGGTCTTCGTAAGGTTAAGGCATTTGTTAAGGGCCCAGGTAACGGTCGTGAGAGCGCTATCCGTGCGGTGAACGCAGCAGGTATTCAGGTAACTGAAATCGTTGACGTTACTCCGTTGCCACACAACGGCTGCCGTCCTCCAAAGCGTCGTCGTGTATAATCACATCTTATAACAATTAAAAGAATTCATATTAATTATGGCAAGATACATAGGTCCAAAATCACGAATCGCACGCCGTTTCGGTGAGCCAATTTTCGGCGCAGATAAGGTATTAGCTAAGAGAAACTTCCCTCCTGGACAGCACGGTAATAACCGTCGTCGCAAGGTATCTGAGTATGGTGCTCAGCTTGCAGAGAAGCAGAAAGCTAAATACACTTATGGCGTTTTGGAGCGTCAGTTCCGTAATCTGTTCGATAAGGCTGCTAAGGCAGAGGGTATTACTGGTGAGGTTCTTCTTCAGAGCCTTGAGAGCCGTCTGGATAATGTAGTGTTCCGTCTCGGTATCGCTCCTACTCGTGCAGCTGCTCGTCAGCTCGTTAGCCACAAGCACATTGTTGTTAACGGTAATGTCGTAAATATTGCTTCATATCAGGTAAAGGCTGGTGACGTTGTTGGCGTTCGCGAGAAGGCTAAGTCACTTGAGGTTATTGAGGCAGCTTTGGCTGGCTTCAACCACAGCAAGTATCCATGGCTTGAGTGGGATGATAACGCTAAGTGCGGTAAGTTCCTCCATCGTCCAGATCGTGCTGACATCCCTGAGAACATTAAGGAGCAGTTAATCGTTGAGTTGTACTCTAAACAATAAAATTCATTAAATTAATGGCGATATTAGCATTTCAAAAACCTGATAAAGTAGTGATGCTGGAGGCCAATGACCATTTCGGCAAGTTCGAATTCCGTCCTCTTGAGCCTGGCTTTGGTGTTACCATTGGTAACGCTCTTCGCCGCATCCTCCTTTCATCGCTGGAAGGTTTCGCTATCAACACTATCCGTATAGCTGGTGTTGAGCACGAATTCTCTTCGGTTCCAGGTGTAAAGGAAGATGTTACCAACATCATCTTGAATCTCAAACAAGTTCGATTCAAGCAAGTAGTAGAAGAATTCGAGAATGAGAAAGTTAGTATCACCGTAGAGAATTCCACCGAATTCAAAGCAGGTGATATCGGTAAGTATCTGACTGGATTTGAAGTGTTAAACCCTGATTTGGTGATTTGTCATTTAGACTCCAAGGCTTCTATGCAGATTGATTTGACCATCAATAAGGGACGTGGTTACGTTCCTGCTGAGGAAAATCGTGAATACTGCACTGATGTAAACGTACTCCCAATCGATTCCATCTACACCCCAATCCGTAACGTAAAATATGCCGTTGAGCCATATCGTGTTGAACAGAAGACCGACTATGACAAATTGCTTGTTGAAGTTACGACTGATGGTTCCATTCACCCAAAGGATGCACTGAAAGAGGCTGCAAAGATTCTTATTTATCACTTCATGTTGTTCTCTGATGAGAAGATTACTCTTGAGAATCCAGATCAGGAGGGCAACCAGGAGTTCGATGAGGAGGTTCTGCACATGCGCCAGCTCTTGAAGACCAAGTTGACCGATGCAAGTCTCAACTTGAGTGTTCGTGCACTCAACTGCTTGAAGGCAGCTGATGTAGAGACATTAGGCGACCTCGTACAGTACAACAAGACGGATCTTCTTAAGTTCCGTAACTTTGGTAAGAAATCGCTTTCTGAGCTTGATGATTTGCTCGAGAGTCTGAATCTGTCGTTTGGAACCGACATTACAAAGTATAAATTGGATAAAGAATAGTTAACGAGTTGTCTAAACGACAAGTTGACGGGTTTATCCACAACAAGTTAAAAACAAAATGAGACATAATAAGAAATTCAACCATTTGGGTCGTACTGCTGACCACCGCGCTGCGTTGCTTTCAAACTTGGCAGTTGCTTTGATTCAGCACAAAAGAATCACTACGACTCTTGCTAAGGCAAAGGCTCTTAAGAAGTATGTGGAGCCGCTGATAACACGTTCTAAGAATGATACAACTAACTCACGTCGTGTTGTATTCCGTTATCTTCAGAACAAAGAGGCTGTCACTGAGCTCTTCAAGGAGATTTCAGTAAAGGTAGCTGATCGTCCAGGCGGTTATACACGTGTTATCAAGCTCGGTACTCGTCAGGGTGACGCTGCTCAGATAGCATTCATCGAGCTTGTTGACTACAATGAGAATATGGCTAAGTCACCAAAGGCTGATGCTAAGAAGACTCGTCGTAGTCGTCGTTCTACAAAGAAGGCTGATGCTCCTGCAGAGGCTGTTGAGAACGTTGCTGAAGAGGCAAAGGCTGAATAATCCGAATAGATTTTATCTCTATAATAAAGAACTCCCGGTACTTAATGTATCGGGAGTTTTTATTTTATAAATAGTTGCCATGTTACCAATGTATTTACTTTGGATTTAATAACGTCTTGATTGTTACTTCTTGTTTTTTCTTGAAGTTTCTTGGTGCATCTACGAAAAAAATCTTTTTAAAGTTGCTTTTTATAATGATTTTTTTTATTTTTGCGACGTAAACCTGATATATGTTACGATGTAAAAGCACACTCGTAATACTATTCTCGTTTTATAAGGAAAAGTGTATTATAACTTTTCTTTCATTTAATCTTTAATCTCAGTGCTGATAATTGACAGCTTATGAAGAAACTATTACTAATTATTTCTTTGTTTGTGACTTTAACTTCTTATGCACAAACAGGTGGTGAAATGAGGATTGCAACATCTACAGCCGTAGGGCAAGACTTTGAATTCCGTGTTACTCGAACCAATGATGCCAGTAAAGTTTTTGTTGACTGGGGAGATGGTAATAAACAAGAGGCAACGTTAGAAGGATGGAGTAATAATAAGAAGGTAACAGGAAAGTTACTGAAAGACACAATTATTGTTTATGGTGATTTTTCTGCTGTTGAAGTTTCTGAGGCAAAAGCAACATATCTTGCTTTTAAGAATCAGCCTAATTTAAAGCAAGTTGAAGCTAAGAGGAATGAATTAACCTACGAAGGTATTGATTTCTTAGGTGCTCCTAATCTTGTTACACTTGACCTTAGCTATAATAAAATTACGCGTTTAGACCTGCGTAATTTTAAGAAGTTAACTAACTTTACAGCTAATCATAATACAATTTTGGCAACTGTTTTATTTCCAGACAGCAGTACAGAGCTAAGAAATATCGACATGTCAGATGGAGATATTACACACTTTTATCCTGTTAGTCTTCCTAACCTCCGTTATCTTAATCTTGCGAACGGTAGTTTGTTAGAATTAGAATTGGGTAATAATTATCCAGAGTTACGTGATGTTGATATCACAGGGAATGTTGGAGTAACATCTATTGATGTTACGCAACAAACTAAACTTGAAAAGCTCCTTATAAAGGGAACGAAGATAACAGTGCTAAATCTTATTAATAACCCAGAGCTTATCATGCTTGATGCGTCTAATACCGACATTGCAAAGCTTGACTTAAGTGGTAACAAGAATGTAACAACGCTTGAACTCGGTGATTCTAAATTGTCTCGTTTAGATGTGTCTAATCTTGCAAATCTTTATACAATTAATATTGATAATACGAAGATACAACGTATTGATTTATCCCACCAACGGTTTTTACGTAGTGTGAGCGTACGGAATACTGGAATACAATTCCTTGATATGCATGGTGCTATCGGTACTAATCGACTTAATCACCTCGATATGCGTGACTGTAAGAATACTACTCCTCAGTCGCTTAACTTCACGTTCAAAGCAATGCCGTCACATACCGGTAATTCTTATCGTACAAATGTTTTCCTATCAGGGACTAACTACGAACACGCCAATACTGGGATTTTAGATGATGATGCCGACAATTCCTATAAACTCGATGTTCATGGTGATGCTACTGCTTCTATGGATTCTGTTTCTATAACTATGCAAACATCTGAAAATGGAGGTAGTTATACACTAAGTCAAATCCCTGATGATGGGTACTTTGCAACTTATGAACCTGTTACTGGGAAAGTTCTGCCTGGTTTTCCAATTAAGATAGATGTTAAAGCACCTGCTGGCTCAAAGTTCGTTGGTGTAGAGGTGAATGGAAAATTAATAGCTGACAGTATATTTGTCGTATCTGAAGCGGCGGTTGTAAAACCTATTTTTAGTGTTTCTGGTGATGATGATTATATCAAACTAACAGTTCCTACAGGTATAGACCAACAGTATTTCCTTTCTGTTAATGGTGAGGATAAAGATGTTTCAATTGACTGGGGAGATGGCGAACTTGTAAAAGTGAAGGTTAAATCAACCCCAACAACCGTAGAGGGGCAAACGTCTGGAGCGACTGTAACGATATATGGTGCTGTTACAAGAGCTGACTTCTCAAGTTATCCAGGTGTAGGCGTTGATAATAAGATAACTGCTATCGATTTGAGTCATAATATTCATTTACGTTCTCTTTCTACGTATATGAATTCTATTACGTCCATAGATGTTTCTAAACTATCGAATCTTGAATCTCTTGATTGTTCTTATTCAGACCTCAGTTCCTTGAATGTTAGCAAGAATAGTAAACTTATCAATTTACGTGCTTATGGTAATCAATTAGATAAAATAGATGTTAGAGGTGCTGTCGATTTAGCTTATCTTGATGTCAAAAATAACTGGTTAGAAAGCTTAGATTTAAGTCATAACAAGAAACTCGTTTATTTGAATATAAGTAGTAATGAGATAGAGGTAGTTGACGTGAAGGATATACCAGAACTTGTAGAGCTTTATGTTTCAAATAATAAGATTACGACTCTTGATGTTAGCAAGAACCCTACATTGAAGACATTGCAGCTTTCTAATAATTCAGTCTCAAACTTAGACTTAAAGAATAATCTTCAACTTGTGACACTTACAGTTGATGGCAATAGATTAGAGGGGCTGGACCTTACGGGACATGAACGATTGACCTATCTGAATGTAGGTGGTAATAGATGGGATGCATGTACCTTAAATGATCTTTATTATAGCCTTTCACGTTATCCTAAACTTCAGAGTGGGAAGACGCCACGTGGTAACACGCTTTTCGTTCATGGTGAAAAAGCCGGAGAGTATAATGACGCTGAGCATGCAGAATCATCTATCGCTAAGTTGAAGGGTTGGACGATTGATTATGAGGGCGATGGAACTGGTTGTAACATGGCATATATTACAATACAGGAGCCTGAATCTGGAACGTTAAAGGTATTTACAACAGATGGCGTTGAGGTTCTGACAGGTACAAAGGTGGCTAAGAATACAGATCTTGTTATTAAAGCAATTCCTCTATCTGGATATAAGCTTGAAACTTTGACACTTAATGATGAAGAAGTAGATTCTCCTAATTTTAAGCTTACTTCTTCTGTGACAATTGGAGCAATTTTCACGGTTTCATCACAAATAGATGCTCCTACTACTGATGCTCTTAAAGTTTCTGGGGGTAAGAATTATCTAAGTTTTATGACAGGAACGCCTACACACTTGCAAGTCTATACCTTAAGTGGCAAATTGATGTTCTCTACTATTGTAAGAGAGCATAAGACGGTTAGTCTACCATCAGGTATCTATATTGTTAAAACGAAGGGTTATTCAAAAGTTGTAGCAGTCGAATAGAATGATATCAAACTTGTCCGCATGAGAAAGCGGAAAGAGTAGAATTAGCAATCCCGAAGGTTATTATAAACTTTCGGGATTGTTTTTCTATAAGTGTTTTTACTTTAACATTCTTGACACATAGCCATTGTGGCGGAACCATTTATGTGCCCAGTTAGGTACCATAAATATATAGCCAGAGATGTCCTCGTGCGGGGCGCAGTCAAGTTGGTTTCCAATGATGTCTGCTGCTTCTTGTACAGATGTTCCGTATAAACGTGCTAATTCTTCGCGTATAATTGTATATGTGATGTTACGGATAGAGGTCGAGTTGATAGATTGATTTCCTAATCTCACATAATTATCATAAGTCTAGAATACCAGTTTTGTTTCAACAAAGATTTCTTTCTGTATCGAAATCGTTTGTTTTACATTTGCATTTAGAGTAAACACACCTTTTAATACATTAAGGGAAAATGCGCATTCTGTTAGATGATTTAGCTCCTCTGATAGATCCACCTCAATTTTTAGTTCCTTGAGGGTATTAGCATCATCAGGATTCCTTTGTTTAACAATATAGTTTAAGTCATCTAATCTATATTGTTTTATTAGTCGTTTTGCATCTTCATATCCTTGTCTTGTAAATTCACCTGAGAACGTCTCTTCACGACTATATTTCTTTGCATATTTTTTTTTCTCTGATTCCTTATATGATAGATCAGCTTTGATAGCCTTATAGTTTATGCTTCCTGTTACATCTATCTCACGTATTTTCGCTTCATGGAAAATGGCTTTTGCTTCGAATGATTTTACTCCTAAAAGTTTTACAACTCTTCCTAAGCAGTTAAATTTGTCTTTAAATAACTCATCCTCGGCAATGTTAATGTCAATATAGCATTTGGAAATAAAGGGATGTAGAGCTAAAGTCATACCTTCACGTATTGGCATTTTTGTTTTAAATGTCCATCCGTCATTCACCAAGTTTTGAATATCATCCATACAAACAATACTGATGTTTTTATCAAGTTTATCAGCATCTTTCTCCCACCGATAGTTTACAGCACGTTCTTCTGTGCTTATTTGCAGTATACCTGCTCCTAACTTATTATTTTCCATATTATTGCAATTATAATTAAACATATAGAAATCAAGGTGTATTTATTTAAATTGAATATAAGTTTCAGCATCTTACCTTCGGATTCATAAATCTCTCTACCTGCCATCTTTGAATCTCTACAAAATGTAGCATAAGCCACATCTATATTATCAGTCTGACAGTAAAACATATATGGTATATTTCGCCCTGCCTCATCTAAACTTTTATAGATAGATTTAAAAAAGATTCCATCTCCCTTTTTGTATGCAATCTTTGTTTGATATGAAGATATGAGTCTTCTTTTGTATAAAAGATTTGTGATCTTAGCATGTAGAATTTGCTCACTCATACTTATGAGCTTATCGTATGCTTTTTGGTTGCTTTCGGAATACTTCTCTTTCTTTATTGTGCCATTAATGACGAATGTGGAACTCTCTGTCGGAGACGTTCCTTGTGACCATAAAATACTTTTCATAATTATAAAAATAATTTGTTTACTAATTTATTCATATCCTCTTCATTCGTAAGGTTGTATGCAAAGAAGTTACTATTTAGCAGTCTTGCATATTCTTTTTCTTTTACGAACTTCTGTACAATGGTAATGATAGATTGCCCTTTCTTAATCTTAGCTTTATCAACATGACTGCCTATAATTGCACATTGGGATGCATCTTTAATATGGTTGTTGATAAAATCTAGGCGTGCATTGGTGTCCATTCTATATTTAGAATCATCTTTATACTTTTGTATATCAAATAGGAATATACAAATGTCTTTACTTTTTAAGAATTTTTCATAGAATGTTTTTATATTATCTTCTACCCCTCCTATATCAGTCCCCCCCTTTTATTTTATATTCCTTATTACCAATGATACAGGTGAACTCTTGATATTCATCTATACCAGTACCTTGATATCCTTCATTTTTATACTCTTGCCCTTTTCCTTGTAAATTCTTTAGGAATTGAGTCTTTCCTGCTCCTGTCATACCTAAAACCCCAATACTCTTACCAATGAGTTTTTCTGTTTTTGTTTCATCAGAAGCTGCTACAATTACTACTACAAGAGTACCAACTGCTATCAAGATCGGGATCCAAATCCATGCCTCTTGTTGATGATAAGCTGGAACTGTGATAGTGTCTAATAAAAATTCTACCATAAATTAAATATTAATGTGTTATGAAATTAAATCGTACAAGTAAGTAAGGTGCAAGTTATGTTAGGAAACAAGTTGTTGGTAATATTACATCTAAGTAATGAGAGTCTTTGACGTTGGAAATATGCGCTATAATTACAAGAAGTAGTCCACATACAATTTGTACTCACCAAAATGAAGGAAAAGCGTTTCCTAAGTCAATAATTAAATCGACCATATCTTTTATAGTTTTACTACATTCAAATACGCTGGGTTTAAAGCATTCATCTTCTTTAAGTCTACACCAAAGTGGTTAAAGAAGAGACTGTTTATTTTCTCTCGTTCTTGATTGTTTGAAAGAATGTTTGAAAACATCGAAGCATACTGGATGCTCATGCCTGGTTCTATAACCATGCCATCGCAGTGCTTTGACATCTTCACGGTAATTTTGAAAAGTGCCATATTTTTGTTTTTAGTTATAGGTTTGCTAATGCTCGAGTGGCTGACTTGTATTATTCTATAATATCTATTGCAAATGTAAGGGTTTTGTTGTAAATTGCAAAATAATTATAAGATAAAATAAAAGAAGTACAAAGGAAACCTCTTCGTGGGGCACTCCTTCTGTGCAACTTGGCTCGTTAGAAGTACGTGATGTCTTTCGCTCTTTCTTTTAGCAGCCCCTTGGATAGTTATCTGTCAGGTATTATGCTTTTTACCCTCGTCTATACTTTCCCATATTTCTTTATATAGTTTTGCCTTTCCTGTCCCCAAGCCTAATATTCCAACAGGGTATGTGTGGAAACTTTTGCATTGGGGACATTGTAATGGTGCGGTGAAAGCAGTAGCTCTCCATTCAACGTCAAGTCCCCAAAACTTTTTAGAACACTCGTTGCACTTAAATCTTGTAAATCCTCTAATCATAATGTGACTTTTATCTGTTTGAAGTTTGTTAGTAAGTTTTAAATAAAATATAAAGTATAAATGCTATGATAGGTGTTGCACACCCACCCCCAGCATACTTTCCAGTTTCATCTTTATTATACATCCAAATGATATTAATAGCCCACAGGATGATGATGATGAACCAATATTCATCAAAAAGTTGAACATAGCTATGTGCGAAGTCTTCCATTGCCGTTATACTGTTTTTAGTTATGTTTGTATTAGACGAGGATAAAAAAGAAGAAAGGGGACACGGCCCGCTTTATCTTTATTTATCCGGTTCGGTTCTGGAAAACACCTTGGAGTCAAAATAAAGTAAAGACAGTCCATGCCCCCATATAGGATAGGGGCACAGAACCTGCCTAAACTCGATTAGTGACGACTCCTTAGTTGAATTTTCCAGATTTAACCGGGTCGAATAACCTCGTTTGCAAGTTTTGTGCAGTGAATGGCGAGTGATTTGTAGGTCATCCGCCAAATATGGCACAAATATAAGGAAATTGTTAGACATAACAAAATAATATCGAAATAAAGTAAAGAAAAACAAAAATGCCATCTCCGAAGAGAGTGGAGTTATAATCTTGCTTGATATAGGTTGAATCATTTGAAGAGTATGGAAATCTGTCCTGTATTCAACAAAACGAGATATACTTGTTAGACTTCGTTAAGTTTATTTTTGTCCATTTCTTCCCAAATCTTTTTATAGATGTCACGGTCGTTGCCGAAAGGGTAAAAGCCGAATATACTTAGACTTGGGATATAAGTGTGTCGACTGTTACACTTTGGGCAAGGCATTGGAACAGAGAATGCACTTGCATTGTACTCAATGTCTAATGCGCGAAAGGTGTTGTTGCAGTTGTCGCATGTGAAAGTGATATGACCTCTAATCATAAGTGATATGATTTTAAAGTATAAATATTTTATTATGATATAATGACCTTAAAGCGTTATTCTTTGCTTCTATTGCTGATGTCTTGTTGCTCATCACACGTGGTGCTGTTGGTTAGCACGAGTAGTGCTGTTGGTTAGCACCATGGTGCGGAGGCTTAGCACGTCGTAAGATGTTGTGGAGTTAGGGTGCAACGAGTTGTTAGGAGTTGTTTTGCAGCATTCAGAATACGTCTTAACTGATTGATAGCTTTTGTCTGTCAAGATATATTTGCTTACGAATAATGCTTGGTTTTTGTTCATTTTCTTTAACTATTTTGTTTCTGTTTGCAAAATAAATGCTTAATTGTGAGAGGCACAAAGGATTTAATTTGTATTTTTGCGGCAGAGTAGCTTTATTGTTGCAATTAGTAATATATGAAGAAAGGAAGTTTGGATATGTATGAAAATGTCTTGTTGGGACATTCTTTAAGGATTGAACTTTGTAGCTGTAAAAACTATTGAAGATGAAAAGGAGGTGATCTGTCAGATAGTTTATTACTTTCAGATAAGATGATAGTGTAAAGGATGAAAGATATGAATAGAGATGATAAGACTGTTAAGATGATAGATAAGAGGGATGAAACTCAGGCAATAATGTCTAAGGCTACTGCTGATGACGAGGCGATGAAGGAGAAACTTAATGCTGTGTATCGGCTTAGACTATTATATAATAGTGGTGAAGAGCTATGGAAACATATCGGAAAGTCGGGTAGTGGAAACAATTCCTTTGGTCGTGTTGGAGGGAAAGATGCTTTTTTACGCAGAGCCGTATTTCACGAGTTGGAGCGTGAGTGGTATGACGAAACGGGCATTATTCTTAATGGCTTGTTAGACGCTTATGCACAAGCAGCAAAGCTTATGGAGAGGTATAATCCTTTGCATGAGGATGAAGAAGAGGGTGTGAGGATAGAATGTTGTGAGCAAATCATCAATGTCTGTGTTTTTGATGATGAGATAACAGATAAGCAAGATGCGAAGATGAGGGAACTTCTTCTACGTTTGCAGGAAGAAGATACTTATTGCCTTGCAGTTTTGTTGTTGATGTTGCTTGGCGTATTGCCTTTGTCTTTTGATACTCGACAAGGTGATGTGAAGCAGATGAAGGTAAAATACGAGCAGGTTTATAACTTCTTTCTGCGCGTATGTCATCGTAATATTCTTTTTGTACAAACGCCAAGGATGACACTCTTTCATAAAGCTTTAAAGGAGTCGGAAGAGAATTTGACACGTATTCGATTGGTTAAGTTTACGGCTGATGTACTTTGCAATCTGTCAATCCTTGCAAGTGCAGAGCAGGTTGCAGAGAATGGACGGCGTTATCAGTGGGACCAGTTATACCCCAATCTTGATGGTTATTGGTTGAGTGAGCAGCATAGTGAGCATAAACCAGACTATTGGCGAGTAGAAGAATTAGCGACAAGCTATCTGTTCTGTCATTATTTTCAGAAGGAAGGTGAGGCTGGTAAACTGCATCAGCAAGAGTTCACTGTAAGTTTCTATAGTAATGGCGAGGATTATGCTTGTGTGCAGCACCCCCGTTCTGTCTTGCAGTGGTTGAACAATGAAAAGCTGTCAAAGGATGATATCACTTATCCACACTTTGTTTTTTGGGGAGGAGAAAAACCAACGAGGATAGCTTTTGAGTCGTTTATGATGGATGTGTCGTGGTTTCGTCCGATGCAATTGACACGTGCAAAAGATGATTGGAATCCTCCAATAGAAAAAGGAATGAAGGTGACAAATGACTTTGAAGCTTATTCCTATACTTTCTATCTTGGTTTGGAAGCTATTACACCAGATTTTATCTCTGTAAAAGATGAGAATGGGAAGTCATACAGAGTTTCTGTTTCTGAGCATGAAGAGTTAAGAAACTGTACGTTGAATGATGCTATCGGTATTATCACTTGGGCTGATAAACGTTATATAGCATTTGATCATTTGATGTTGTATCTTCCGATAGAGGAATAATAAATTTTATTGCTTTTTACTTCTGGAAATCAGAGTAGTAGAAGGTATATTTAGGTATTTTAGGGTTTTCCCCTCGCTGAGTAGGGAAATATCTTTGTAAGTGTGAAAATATGTAGCTAATTTTACCAACGTAAATAATTTGAAAGTTATGAAGAAGGTTTTAGTTCTCTCCCTTTCCGCAGCCGTGGTGCTTAGTAGTTGCAGCACATACGCAGGCTCAGGTGCTATCACAGGTGGCTCATTAGGAAGTATTCTTGGAAGTGCTATTGGTGGTATCGCAGGCGGAGCACGAGGCTCAGATATCGGTTCGATAGTCGGAATGGCTGGTGGTGCTATTATTGGTGCCTCTACTGGTGCGAAGGCTGACAGACGTGCGAAAGAGGATGTGCACGACCACTATGAGAAGGTACAGCGTCGTAAGGCACGTGAGAAGAGAAACCAATCAGAATACGACTATTATAATCAGACTGACGACTATGGACGGTCAGGCAGTGTAGACGGCAGCGGCTTTGATAATACAAACTCTGGCGACGA
Source organism: uncultured Prevotella sp. (assembly GCA_927910885.1). Taxonomy (GTDB): domain Bacteria; phylum Bacteroidota; class Bacteroidia; order Bacteroidales; family Bacteroidaceae; genus Prevotella. Next base: position 45,460 of record CAKMOD010000103.1, read on the forward strand.
TCGTATTTACGATTTCCAAGGCAGTGATTATACAGGCAGTTACAGCGCAGCACAGCCAAACACAAAGGCTCCAGCTGAGTCAAGTGTTGATAAATGGGCTGGTAATTACCAATATACTCCAAACATTGAGATCGTTAATGCTCGTTTTGTTGATGACAACCAAGATGGCGTGTTATCACGTAATGAGGTAGGTAAGATTATCTTTGAGGTGATGAATCGTGGAGATAAGGCGATAAACGATGTACAGCCTTCTGTGTTGGAAACAACTGGTAATGCTCATATTTATGTCAGCCCATCTATCCACATTGAGAGTATAGCACCTGGTAAGGGCGTTCGCTATACAGCTCTTGTGAAGGCTGATAAGAAATTAAAGAATGGTATGGCACGATTTGCTTTAACTGTTCTGCAAGGTCAGAAGAGCATAAGTAAGGTGACAGAATTTAATATAAAGACCAGCAAGTAAGATTGTTGAACTACTATAAGGAGGATATTCAACCGTTATCTTATTGCGTGGAATTAAAAAGAATAGTAATTGATAGAGATTATAAAGATATTATTGTGTAAGTACTAACTACTGATAACTAAGGCTTTAAATGACGGAATGGGGATGCATCATTGACTGATGCACCCCCTATTTCTTTTTGTACAGTCTTATAGTTTTCTTCATCTTCGTTAGCTATTAGCGTCTTACTATTATCATTCTATTATATTCTTTCTCCTCATCTTCAAGTGACGTGTTGATGCTTAGCACATGTCGTGTTGTTGGTAAGCACCAATGGTGCTAAGTACTAAATGCCGTGGCATAGGTTATTAATATGGGTGCAACTTGTTATAAGAAACGAGTTATTATGCCCCTCTCTATGAGGGAGGGGACGGAGGAGAGGCCGCTATTGTTTTTTATTCTTTTCTATTCAAAAAGTCCTGTCACACCATCCTTCACACGTTTGAAGAAGTTGGTCCAGCTACTACTTGATTCGTTCTTTGGAGTAGTTGGTTGTGTGGTTGGTTTATTCTGCTGAGCAGTTTGCTGTCGATTGGTTGTAGCAGGAGTAGTGCGGACTGGTGTTGTCTGAGTCTTAACCTTAGTAGTCTGCTGATTGGTAGGAGTAGAAGGCTGTACCTGCTTGTGTGGGTCGGTGTTATTCTCCTTGTTATCTTTTTCTGTCTTAGCCTGTTGTGGAGCTTTGTTATTATTTAAACGAGTATCCACTTTGCGCTCAATCTCCTTTGGTTTATCCTCTTCAACCTTTTCCCATTCAGGGATAAACTCATAGCATACACCTGCAGTACCATATTCGATTTCAGGCATTTCAATTGTTACAGTTGACTCAGATGGGAATGGAATCTCTGTTTCTTTACGTACAAGCTCAACCTTTACGTAGGCCACACCACTGGCAATCGTACCCAATTCACGTGCAGCAGCGTATGACAGGTCAACGACACGACCACGAACAAATGGACCACGATCCGTTACGCGGACGATTACAGACTTGCCATTGCGAGGGTTTGTAATCCTCAGACGAGTACCAAAGGGAAGTGTGCGATGTGCACAAGTAAAGGCATTACGATCGTAACGTTCGCCATTACTCATTCGGCGACCGTGTAATCCGTTACTGTAATAAGAAGCTTTACCATCTGACTGTGCTTGTATTGTCAGTGTAAAGATGTTGCATAGCGCAAATAACGCTATAAGGAGAAGTTTGGTTCTATACATATTAATTATTTAGTATCGCCAGCCTTCTCTCATAGAGTTTATTCCCTCCCTGCTTTGGAGAGCAGGAGAGGGAATAGAAAGACTGGTCTATTTATACGACACCCTGGGCAAGCATAGCCTTTGCTACCTTCATGAAGCCCGCAATATTGGCGCCCTTAATATAATCGATGTAACCATCAGCCTGCTTGCCATACTTCACGCACTGCTCATGGATAGAGCTCATGATGTAATGGAGCTTCTGATCAACCTCTTCCGGACTCCATGAGAGGCGGAGAGAGTTCTGTGACATTTCGAGACCTGATGTAGCCACACCACCTGCGTTAACAGCCTTGCCAGGAGCGAAGAGCTGCTTCGCTGCAGTGAACTTATCAGCAGCCTCTGCTGTACAACCCATATTTGAAACCTCAGCTACGCACAATGGCTTGTAAGCAAGAATCTTGTCTGCATCCTCACCATTAAGCTCGTTCTGAGTAGCACATGGCAAATAGATGTCTGCCTGCTGCTCCCAAGGTTTACGGCCCTTAAAGAACTGTGAACCTGGATATTTCTCTGCGTATGGCTCACAAACGTCATTACCACTGTTACGGAGTTCGAGCATGTACTCAATCTTCTCACCGCTGATACCTTCTGGGTCATAGATATAACCGTCAGGACCGCTCAATGTGATAACCTTTGCACCAAGTTCGGTAGCCTTCTTAGCAGCACCCCATGCAACGTTACCGAAACCTGAGATAGCAACAGTCTTACCCTTAATGTCAAGACCGTGAGTTTCCATCATCTGGTGAACGAAGTAGAGTGCACCATAACCTGTAGCCTCTGGACGGAGGATAGAGCCACCCCATTCTCTGCCCTTACCTGTGAGCATACCTTGGAACTGGTGAGTCAGCTTGCGATACTGACCGAAGAGATAACCAATTTCACGACCACCTACACCGATGTCACCTGCAGGAACATCCTCGTCAGGGCCGATGTGGCGATACAACTCGTTCATGAAAGACTGGCAGAAACGCATGATTTCAGCATCACTCTTACCACGTGGAGAGAAGTCTGAACCTCCCTTACCACCACCCATAGGCAATGTGGTGAGTGCATTCTTGAATGTTTGCTCGAAACCGAGGAACTTCAGAATGCTAAGGTTTACTGATGCGTGGAAACGCAGACCGCCCTTGTAAGGGCCAATAGCACCATTAAACTGCACGCGGTAACCAATGTTTACCTGAACCTTGCCCTGATCATCAACCCAAGGCACACGGAATGTGATGATGCGCTCAGGCTCCACAATACGCTCAATAATACTTGCGCGCTCAAACTCTGGGTGCTGATTGTAAACATCCTTACAGAAACGAGCACTTCGTGTACTGCCTGCAAATACTCTGACTCACCTGGATGCTTCTGCTCCAGTGCTTGCATGATTTTTTCGACTTCCATAGTAAATTGACTTTTATTTGTTTATGTTAGATAGTATCATTCGGTTAGAATGGTACGGCAAATATATCCAAATTCTGTCAAAGGTCCAAATGAAAATCAAAAATTTTTCATTTTTTTTCTTTCTTTTTGAAAGTAGCTTTGGTTGTAAAAGATGGTAACCAGTATGCAAAGTAATAAAAAAATATATTATTTATGTTGCGAAAGATAGGTTGACTTGTATTTATTTTGTATTTTTGTCCAATATTAAGTTTTGGATTATGAGTGAGCAAGTTCCTGCACAATGGGGTAATTTTTACCTAAAAGACGTCAGTTTCGTCAATTTGATGATGCGACGAATTTACAATGTTCTGATTGTAGCTAATCCATACGACGCCTTCATGTTGGAAGACGATGGACGTGTCGAAGAGAAGATCTACAATGAGTATATGGAATTAGGTCTGCGCTATCCGCCAACCTTTACACAGGTGTCTACAACCGAAGAGGCCTCTAAGGTGCTCAATACTGTAGATATCGACCTTGTTATCTGTATGCCAGGTAATGCTGATAACGATGCCTTTGATGTTGCAAGAGCAGTGAAGGCAGAGTTCCCAGACATCCACTGTGTTGTACTGACTCCCTTCTCTCATGGTATTACAAAGCGTATACAAAACGAAGACCTCAGTATCTTTGATTATGTTTTCTGTTGGCTGGGAAATACCAATCTCATCCTTTCTATCATTAAGTTGATGGAGGATAAGATGAATATAGAGAACGATATCCATGAGGTGGGAGTACAGATGATATTGCTTGTAGAAGACTCTATCCGTTTTTATTCATCTATTCTACCTAACTTATATAGCTATATCCTTACGCAGAGTCAGAACTTTGCCACAGAAGCCTTGACCCGACACGATGCCTCTTTGCGCCAGCGTGGACGACCAAAGGTTGTCTTAGCGCGCACTTACGAGGAAGCATGGGATATCTATCAACGCTATAAGGACAACTGCTTGGGCGTTATCTCCGACGTAAGATTCCCTATAAATAATGTAAAAGAGAAAGACTCAGATAAGACAGAAGGGAACATTCCTGTAGTAGAGAAAGATCCAGAGGCAGGCTTAAAACTACTTCGTGCCATTAGGGAAGAAGATGAATACCTCCCTTTGATAATTGAAAGTTCAGAGAGTGAGAACCGTGAGAAGGCTGAGGCAGAAGGCTTCCACTTTGTCGATAAGAACTCAAAGAAGATGAGTGTAGACCTTCGTCACCTACTCGAGGAACACATGGGTTTTGGCGATTTCATTTTCCGTAATCCAGAAACACGTGAGGAGGTGATGCGCATTCGAAGCTTGAAAGAGTTGCAGGATAATATCTTTACGATTCCACGTGACTCTATGCTCTATCATATCTCCCGCAATCACATGAGTCGTTGGCTCTCTGCACGTGCCATTTTCCCAGTTTCTTCCTTCCTAAAAGGTATTACATGGCATAAACTGCAGGATGTAGATATGCACCGACAGATTATCTTTGATGCCATTGTCGCCTATCGAAGGATGCGCAATGTGGGTGTTGTAGCCCTGTTTGATAGACGAAAATTCGACCGATATGCCCATTTTGCTCGTATTGGAGATGGCTCGTTAGGAGGTAAGGGACGTGGTTTGGCTTTCCTTGATAACGTTATTAAACTCCGACCAGACTTCAATCGCTTTCCCAATGCAAAGGTACAGATACCAAAGACAGTCGTTCTTTGTACGGATGTCTTCGATAGCTTTATGGAACAAAACAATCTTTACCAGATTGCTTTGAGTGATGCAAGCGATGAAGAGATACTCCAAGCCTTTCTTCGTGCTCAGCTGCCAGATGAATTCATAGGCGACTTCTTTACCTTCTTTGAAGCTACTCGCTCACCAATAGCCGTCCGTTCCAGTTCGTTGTTAGAAGATAGTCACTACCAACCGTTCGCAGGTATCTATTCTACCTATATGATTCCTTATCTTGAGGATAAGTATGAAATGCTCCGAATGTTGGCTTGTGCGATTAAGGCTGTCTATGCATCAGTATATTATCGTGACTCCAAAGCCTATATGGCTGCCACAAGTAACGTCATTGATCAAGAGAAAATGGCGGTTATCTTGCAGCAGGTTGTTGGCAAGGAGTATGGCGATCATTTCTATCCGAACATCTCTGGCGTTCTTCGTTCTCTCAACTATTACCCGATAGGAGAAGAGAAAGCAGAGGAAGGTATTGCTTCTTTGGCATTGGGATTAGGTAAGTATATTGTTGATGGTGGGCAGACGCTGCGTGTTTGTCCATTCCATCCGCATCAAGTCTTACAGATGAGCGAAATGGAAATAGCCTTGCGCGAAACTCAAACTCAGTTCTATGCGCTCGACATGAAGCATATCAGTGAGGACTTTAAGATTGATGACGGCTTTAATATCCTCAAACTACGTGTGAAAGATGCAGAGGCTGATGGCAGTCTACAATATATTACTTCCACTTACTCTCCCGAAGATCATGCTATTTACGATGGACTCTACGAGGGAGGAAGAAAGGTAATCTCCTTCTGTGGCGTACTCCAACAGGACGTCTTTCCACTACCAGAGTTGTTACAAATGGCAATGACATACGGTGCTGAGGCTATGCGTCGCCCAGTGGAGATAGAGTTTGCTGTTAATCTGAATGATGACCGAACGGGTGAATTATATCTCCTGCAGATTCGTCCAATTGTTGATTCAAAGCAGATGTTAGATGAAGACCTTACTGCAATACATGACGAAGAATGTCTGTTGCGGAGTCATAACTCTTTGGGACATGGCGTGTCAGATGATGTGCAAGATGTTATATATGTAAAGACCGACAGTTCTTTTACAGCATCTAACAACCCAACTATTGCTGATGAGATAGAACGGATAAACCGCAAGTTCCTTGATACTGACAAGAATTATGTGCTCATTGGGCCTGGTCGTTGGGGGTCAAGCGACCCTTGGTTGGGTATTCCTGTGAAGTGGCCACATATCTCGGCAGCTCGTGTCATCGTTGAGGAGGGACTGGAACACTATCGTGTAGACCCAAGTCAGGGAACACATTTCTTCCAGAATCTCACCTCTTTCGGTGTAGGCTACTTCACTATAAATCCTTATAAGGAAGATGGATTCTATCAGCGCAGTGTGCTTGATGCCCTTCCAGCTGTGGAAGAAACTCAGTGGGTACGCCATGTTCGTTTCCCAAATCCATTGAAGATTATGATGGATGGAAAGAAACAAGAAGGTGTTGTATTACTTCCTCAGGATGTAGACGAGTAGCAGAAATCTATAAAGTAAAGCCATCATCTACGACTTTTGTCCGTGGGTGATGGCTTTATTGATTTCTAATCTTCTTTTATGCAAAATATTTTGACTCGGTAAAAAAGGTTGCATAATATCTATTACCAGGAATTGAGATTTATAGCAAATACATTATATCAAAGGACTTTGAATGGAGTTTTACCATAGATGACAAAGACTTTCAGCCACTATTCAATGAATTGAACAAATATATCATGGGACCAACTTTCAGATGGTATAGGCTAATGGAGAAAGCAGCAGTATGAAGAAATATTATAAGAAAAACAAATAAAGTATTATAAACTAAACATTTTATTGTATATTTGTACCACAAAAGATACATTATGACAAGATTTACCAAAGCCAACTGGATGACCAGAGCACTGCAAGAGAAGTTGAACGTAGTGGGTGAGCAGTTTCGCCTCGCCCGATTACGAAGAGACCTGACAATGGATCAGGTGGCACAACGTGCGCAATGCACAAGGCTTACCCTCGCACGTTTGGAAAAGGGAGAGCCTACCGTGTCGCTCGGTGTAGTAATGCGTGTACTCAATGCCTTACAGCTCGAAGATGATATTCTCCATTTGGCTAAAGACGATGAGTTGGGGCACATGATACAAGACTTAGGCGTTAAGAATAAGAAACGAGCTTCTAAAAGATAGCACATGGAAAAATTATATGTGATAGCTAGTTTCGACTGGATGGATAAGGAAGAGAAGGTGGGCACTCTTGGTCATGAATACCTAAGAGGCTCTGACGTGTTTTCTTTTGAGTTTGATAAAAACTGGCTCAAAACCTTTCCTAAAATTGACTTTGGGCAAGACCTCCGCCCATATACAGGGGTACAATATAGCCGAGATAACCACATCTTCGGTTGTTTTTCTGATGCTCTCCCTGACAGATGGGGACGACGACTGATAGACTTGCGTACTTCATTAGAGACAGAAGGGAAAGCAAGCCATACCTTATCTGATTGGAATTATCTTAAAGGCGTGGAAGATGAGCTGCGTATGGGTGGGTTCCGCTTTCAAGAACCAGATAGCGGAGCGTTTATCAGCTCTACACCCAGTTATAGCGTTCCGCCTGTCATACAGATTGACGAACTTTTACAAGCTGCTAAGGAGATTGAGAAAAGCGAATATAAACATTTGAAGCCTGAAAAGAAATGGGTACAAAGGCTTTTCCAACCTGGTTCCTCAATGGGTGGCGCACGCCCAAAGGCTTGTGTCCAAAGTGGCGGTTATCTTTATCTTGCCAAATTTCCTTCCATCAATGACGACGTCAACGTATCTCGATGGGAACACTTCGCACATCTGATGGCTAAGGAATGTGGTATCAATGTAGCTGAAACAAAAGTAATTAAGGCTGGCACTGGCCAGGATATACTTTTATCTAAGAGGTTTGATAGGACCGAAGAGAAAAAGAGAATCCACATGGCTTCTTCCCTTACCGTTCTCGGACTCACTGATGGCGACGGACAAAGAACAGGAAAAGGCTATTTGGATATTGTGGACTTTATCATTTCAGGAGGTGGTAACCACATTGAGACTAATTTAGAAGAGCTATACAAGCGAGTAGCCTTTAATATCTGCATTGGCAATACCGACGATCACTTTAGAAATCATTCGTTCCTGCTTGGTAAGGAAGGTTGGGAGTTGTCCCCTGCTTACGACATAAATCCAACAAACAGTATGTTTCAGGCATTGCTTATTGATGCTAATTCGAACGACAGTTCTCTCAATAGTCTTTATAATGCTCATGAGTTTTATATGCTGGATGAAACGACAGCAAGAGGTATTATCAAGGACGTAACAAGGAACATGAAGTACTGGGAGAATATGGCAGAGGATTTAGGGCTTCCCCGACGAGAAATAACACACTTTACGAATCGTTTTGAACAAGGTATGGAATTTCAATATGGGTCAGGACTTTGTCGGTGAGGTTAAAAGAGGGAGATATTCCATCTGTTTTCCTTTAGCTTATACAGTATAAGAGCATGATGTTTTCATGAAAATAATTCAGCAAAGCTTGTGTTTGGAGTTAAAACATAATGTTTTTAATGCAACTTTTGCTTACCAGTTGAGAGCATTTCAATGGTTTTGAAGCGGATGCTATGTGGCATTTCTGCGCGTGACAGTTGTGGGCGGAGCCAGTCAAGGAGTGTTGCCTCAGTTAGTGTTGCCTTTGGTGTACATTCTATTTCTGTGTGGATGACATTGCCAAAGTTAGAGTCAGGAACGGTAAAGGCACGTGCAGCAATAATCATAGGGTGGGAGAGAAGTACCTGTTCGATGTGTTCGGGCTGAACGTTCTCACCTCCGCAGACCACCATTCGGTCGGCTCTCCCATGATGAAAGAAGTAACCTTCGCTATTCTGTGAGACTAAATCGCCTGTATTTTGCCATTGATTTCGCAGTCCTCGCATTGCCCAACGAGAACGAACCCAAAGTGTTCCTATCCCTTGACGATTACAGTCTTTTACCTTACAGTCGACTCCTCGAATAGGTTTCCCTAAGGTAGTCTTTTCGAAAGAAGCTAATTCTTTAGGATTAGCAAGCATAAAGAATCCTGCTTCAGACGTACCATATAGGTTAAAGAGTACCTCTCCTATTTCTTTATGAGTCGTGTCGATGAGGCTTTTAGGAAGTTTATCACCACCGCTTATAAGACAACGTAGACTCTTCATCTTCTCCTTTGCATTTTCAATCTGCCAAAAACGTGAGAGCATAGCAGGAACAATAGGCATGACCTCTATCTGTTCACGCTGAATAATCTCTAAGGTTTTGATAGCATCGAAGCGTTTTTGTAGACATACCTTCTTGCCCATAAGTAAGGAGATGATAAGCGTTGAAAGTCCGAAACCATGATAGAAGGGCAGCGAAATCAGCACACTCTTATATTGATAGATTCTGATGTTGTGTAGTAACGCAAGCAATGGAGGGAGAAACGAGGTGACAGAAGGACGGCGGGCAATACTCTTAAAGTTGCCACTTGTTCCTCCAGAGTGAATAATGATTTCTCTCCCTCGCCAAATTTTAGGGAGTTTTATATTTCTTGTTTGCGCCTCCTTAGATAAAAGGATGTCGCTTAGTGTCTCTGTTGTAACAGCCGTACAAGGAGTTCCTGTGGGAATCTGTTTGAGTTCTGAATCGTATATAATAAGGTAGTAATGATGCTTCTGCAAATCAGCTGTTATCAGTTCTGTTCCCAAATCGGTACTTAATAAGGTAGTGCGTATGCCTAATCGTGAAAGTGCATGCAGCAGGAGAGTCAAAATAAGACTGTTACGTCCAAGCAAAGCCACACTCATTTCAGGTTGGAGATGATATTCCGTGTGAAGAAATTCAGCGAGTTGACGCGTACGGATATAGAGGTCTTGATAGCTTAGAGATTGGGTTTCGTCAATGATAGCACAACGTTGCGGATAGAAATGAGCCGCAAAACGGAGCAGTGCCATTAGGCTAATACCTTCCAAGATGAGGCTTTTTGCCCACACAAATAAGCCCTTTGGTGAGATTATGTGTAAGCGATAGAGGATTGAAAAGATAGAGGCGTTTCTGCTTTTCATGTCATTCGTTTATAATATAGCTGTATAATTGGTGCGAAGATGTGGGCTATCGGAGCAGATAACTTTGCCCACCAAGGTTTATAACTCTTATTCTTTCGTATGGCGAGTTTCAACAGAATGTTGGCTGCATCACCTGGGGCGTAAGCAGGTAGATGCTTGTATTGTTCGTTGACATCCGACATTGCTGTGTGAACCAAGGGTAAAAAAGCTATCTGCACGTGAACATCTAACGGCGCAAACTCGCTGTTCGCTGTCTCACACCATGTGTTAGCAGCACTTTTTGAAGCATGATAAGCCGACCAGCCCGGTGCCATTGGATAGAGTGTACTCACTGATGAAGAGTAGATGATATGCCCTTTACTTGCCTTCAAGGCAGGTAAGATAGCTAATGATAGCGCAACCAAGGAACGATAGTTGAGGTCCATTGTACGGTCATAGTCGTGTAGGCGGTCCTGCGCATCATTGATATTGCGATGGATAGATTTACCCGCATTGCAAAAGAAGTAATCTAACCGTGGTAGTGTTTCCCTTAGTTTCTGGCAAAGCAGTTCCAGTTTTTCTCTGTCTCTTAGGTCTATTGCGCAGTAGTCTGCACTACTTCCCATTTGCTTAGCTTTGGCACATAAGAGGCGTAAGTCCGCTTCACTTCGAGCAATGAGGAAGACATTTGCACCTGCACTAATTAGTTTTTCGGTTAATGCTCTCCCTATCCCATGTGATGCACCCGTTACAAGTACCCACTTTCCATAGAAGTGTTCTCTTGTAATATCAGGTGTTAGACTTATGGATAGGTAAGCCAATGCACCTCCAATAGCTATTATATTTTTTCTGAGAGACGTCATCATAACTCTTTTCTAACAATCAGTAGTGCTTGTTTTGATAACCAATAGCGATGTGCTTAATGCTCCGCACACCATGTGTTAGGCATGAGCACCATGTGTGTTAGGCATCCGCACATCATGTGCTGAGTAATAATACGTTGGATGAAAATGGGTAGAACGCTTTATTGTTGTCGTTATAACATGGCATCGTAAGACACTAATACCAAAGTTATACAGCGCAGTTCTCTTAGATATCCATGCTGCTTTATACTTTCTTTTCCCTATTTCTTTATATTATTTCCAACGTGAAATGCTGGTAATCACGTACGATAGTATAAAGGAACTTCTCGTCAGCAGTATTTGTGTCAGAGATGTTGAGGTGCGTTCGTACTTTCTCTGCAAGGGAAGCAATACGACGTTCACGCTCGTATCCGTATTCAGAGTTGAGGGTACGTTGGATGACATCAAGCTGGTTAAGAGAGAGGTCTTCAGCTTGTGGATAGACAGGTTTATACTTTCTATCAAGGTAAGAGAATTCGTCAAGTGAGACTTGAATCTTACGATAATCATTGAGTTGGATGACCATCGTTCCTGCTGCGAGGTCGCCGAGACGTTGTGAATTCTTAGAAATAAGAATGACAAGTGCGCCAACACCAGAGAAACCAAGGTCGACAAGTTGCAGAAGCCAACGCATAAAAAAGTCACCAATGCCTGGTGTCGTTCCGTCTTTCTTCACAACACGGATACGCATCACCATCTTTCCAACACTTTGTCCATGGTTGAAAAGTTCCATAAGGAAGTGGTAAAAGAGGGCAGGAAGGTAGATAGCTAATAGAAAGAACAATTCATTTGAGAAAAAAGTAAGGTTCATTTCAGCTATTAGGAGCGACACACCAACCAGATAGCAGATAATTAGGAAGTCATCAATGATTTGTGCAACGATACGCTCTCCTAAACTTGCCGGCGACTGACTTATCTGGACGTACTGACCTGTTATGATATTGGCTTCGGGCATTTTCTTGATAATTAAATGTTGTTTCTGTTGCAAATGTAAGAAAAAAACTCTAAAATTTGTTGCGTAAATGATAATAATGTGTAAATTACGTGTGGACTTTGCATGAAAGAGATTCTTTTCATACGAAATAATATTGAGAAGTGGCGGGCGATGGAAGGCATGATAGATAATGTCAAGTTTGAGATGCCTGACCAGTTGGCTGATGCTTATACTGAGCTTACAGCCGATCTCGCTTTTGCACAGACACATTATCCTCGTTCACGTATTACCATCTATCTCAACAAACTTGCTTCTGCACTTCATAATGAAATCTACCGTAATAAACGGGAGAAGTGGTCGCGTTTGGTGACTTTCTGGACGCAGGAGGTGCCTGATGTGATGTGGAAAGAGCGTAAGTTACTGCTTCTCTCATTCATTATTTTTATGGTGAGTGTGCTGATAGGCGTTGTTTCAACCTTAGGAGACGAATCCTTCCCACGCTTGATACTTGGCGATGGCTATATGGATATGACCCTTGAGAATATTGCGAAGGGAAAGCCGATGGGCGTATATGGCAATGAAGAAGAGGGGAGTATGTTTATTAGTATTACGCTGAACAATATCATGGTATCGTTTAATGTGTTTGTTTCGGGCGTTTTGACGAGTTTTATGTCGGGCTTCCTTTTATTCCGAAACGGTATCATGATAGGGTGTTTTGATACTTTCTTTTATCAGCACGGACTATTAGGTGAAAGCCTCTTAGCCACGATGTTGCATGGTACGTTGGAACTTTCAGCGATTATTGTGGCAGGTGCTGCAGGCTTGGCAATCGGTAATGGTTGGTTATTCCCTGGTACTTACTCACGTTTGGTTAGCTTTCAGCGAGGTGCAAAGAGGGGAATGAAGATAGTTGTTGGTACAGTCCCAATCTTTATCTTGGCAGGTTTTATTGAAGGGTTTATAACTCGTCATACTGAGTTGAATGACTTTATCCGCATTGGTATCATACTCGTATCATTGGCGTTTGTCGTGTATTATTTTATTTACTTACCTTATAAGCGTAATTATCATTAGAAAATGCAAATAGAAAGACCAAAGATTGAACTTTATAAAGTTCGTAGTTTCGGAGAGAAGTTCTCAGCGATTTTTGAGTTTATTCGTGAGAATTTTAAGTTTTTGTTGCGTGCATGTACCTATCTACTCTTGCCGCTTTGTTTGGTACAAGGCTTCGCAATGGAGATGATGATGAAGGTCTTAGCACCTTATTATAACAATACCTTCGATATGGGAGGTGGTGCAGACGTGGCGCAGAGTATGATGCTTAGATTAGGTGCTTCGTACTTGGGATATGGTATTTGTCTGCTGATAGGTTCTACCTTATTGGCTGGAATCTGCTATGGTATGGTGAAATACTACCATAAAAGTCCAAATAGACTTCGTAATACGACACTGAGCGACTTAAAACCTTTAATCATTCAGGTGATTAAACGCTCGTTGTTAATGACCGTGGTGCTTGTTGCTTTGTTTATAGGAGTTTTGGTTCTTATTATCTTCTTTACTGCAATCACAAGTGCACCGATACTGGCTATAATACCAATTCTTGCATTGATTGTGTGCTGTTTGCCAGTTTCTATGGCGTTACCTGTCTATGTTTTTGAAGATAAGGAAACATTGTTTAGCTCTATATTACGCGGCTTAAAACTTGGTTTTCATTCATTCGGATCATTGTTTGGTTTGATGTTTGTGATAGGATTCTTGACTAATATCCTGTCTTCATTCACATCAATTCCTTGGTATATATTGACGGTTGTGAAGTCAGTTTTGCTGGCTACTGATACTACTCAAAGCTCTTTTGCAACAAGTCCGGTGTATAGCTTCTTTGTCTATTTGTCATCAGTATTTATGAACTTTGGTATGTATCTTACGATGACAATCTCAACCTTCGCCTTAGCTTTTCACTATGGAAGCATCGCAGAGGAGGAAGATGGCTTCTCTGTAGAGGAAGATATACAGCATTTTGATGAGTTGGCAGAGAAAGATACAGATATTGATAACTTCGGTAAACTCTGATAATTCAGCCCTATGTTACAGCCATTAAGTGATACTTTGTCGTGTGATTCAGCGTTACTTCATCAGTACCGTTCTGATGATGCGTACAACTATGCGCGAGAGTTACAGGCACCTGAACTTGATTGGTGGGATTGGCTGATGTCAAAGATAGGCGAGTTCCTCTCTGATTTATTTAGTATTCAGAGTAAAGGGGACTTCCGTATCGTGATATACATTGTTATTGCACTTGTTTTTATTGCTCTAATCGCTTTCATTTTGTACCGTTATCAATTCAAACTCTTTGGTAGAGCGGGTAAGGTGACGAATGAAAAAGATGAAGAAGACAATATCTACGGTGTAGACTTTGAGGCTGTCTATGCCAAAGCAATGGCACAGAAGGATTATTATAAGGCTGTTCGAATTGTTTATTTGCGTACACTTCGTTGGTTATCAGATGGTAATAAGATTAGTTGGCAGCTCTATAAGACGCCAACTCAATACACTCGTGAGTATCTATCAGTAGAATTTGAAAGAATGACTACTGCTTTTATGCGTGTAAGATATGGTAATTATCAAGCGTCTGAAGAGCTCGTAGAACTACTGTTAGACTTAGAAAGCAAGATAAAGGAAGGAGGTCAGGGATGAACAAAAGGTTTTGGTTCTTCGTAGCTGGCTTCCTTGTCTTTGTATTCCTATTAGAGTGGAATGCGCCCTCAAAGTTTGTTTGGGAGCCTACCTTTAATCATTACGATAAGCAACCATTTGGTTGTGCGGTGTTTGACTCACTGATGGAGAAGTCTGTTCCTGCTGGTTATGAAGTGACACGAAAAACAATAGCACAGTTGGAACGTGAAGGATATGGTAAGAAACCGCATGCCTTCTTAATTCAAACAGACCGTTTTAGCCCTTCTGCAACGGATATCCGTTCGTTGGATAGACTGTTGAAAGCTGGTAATAAAGTCTTCATTGCAACGTCTTATATTGAACCTGATTCTCTATATCCTGATTTGCAGATAGCTATTAATGGGCAATATGGGTTCTCTCCTATGGAGGTTAAGTCATCCATTGCGAATCAGTCAATTCCTTATGATACCTTAATCTGGTCTCATCAGTTGCCTTATCTGGAAAAAGAATACGCTGTCTATGCCGCTATGGCTGGTAATAATATTACAGTAGAAGGGAAGGCTGTGTGTGATACTTTGGTTAGCTGTTGGCTTTCAGAGGAGGATTCTGATTCTACAGATGGCTATTGGTTGGCACGTGTGGTTAGGATTAAGCGAGGAAAGGGTGAACTCTTTGTTTCTTGTGATCCATTGTTAATGACCAATTATGGTATTCTTGATACTCAGATAAATGGACTCATCTTCCGTTTGATGTCTCAATTCCGTGGCTTGCCAATTATTCGTACTGAGGCATACGGACCTGAGACGGAATTTGAAACGAATACTCCACTACGCTTCTGGTTACAAAACGAATCACTACGATGGGCTATCTATCTCACCTTAGGAGGACTATTACTCTTCTGTGTGTTCTATGCGCGTAGACGACAACGCGTTATCCCTGTGGTAGAGGAACCAGCAAATCGTTCGTTGGAGTTTGTGAAGTTGATAGGAACCCTTTATCATCAGAAGCATATCAATCGAGACTTGCTGCAGAAAAAGTATAGTTACTTTGGCGAGACCTTACGTCGTATGACGATGATAGATGTCGAAGATGTTGAGTCAAGGAAGGAGAATATAGCACAGATAGCTATTCGAACAGGAATGCCAGAGGCTGAAGTGCGAATGATACTCGACCGTGTTGAACGTTATTTGCAGGACAACGTAGAAATGAAAGATGCTGCTCTGCGAAAGGCAATAGATGGTATGGATATGATAATCAATAAGCTATAAACGCTATGGATGAGCAAAAGAATAATGTAATTGAAGAGCAAACAATAAATAAGATGGAAGAGAATAAAGAAGTAAGAACCGACCTTGCTGCATTCAGTGAAAAGGTGATGCAGTTGCGGGGAGAGATAAGTAAGGTTGTTGTTGGGCAGCAGGAGGCAGTTGCTCTGTTGTTAACAGCGATTCTTGCAGATGGTCATGTGCTGATAGAAGGTGTGCCAGGAGTTGCAAAAACCTTGTTGGCACGTTTGATGTCACGCCTGATTGATGCACGTTTCAGTCGTATTCAATTTACGCCAGACCTCATGCCAAGTGATGTACTCGGTACGACTGTCTTCAATATGAAGACCTCTGAGTTCGACTTCCATGAAGGTCCTGTATTCTCAGACCTCGTTCTTGTAGACGAAATCAACCGTGCCCCTGCAAAGACACAGGCTGCTCTTTTCGAGGTGATGGAGGAGCGTCAGGTGACGATTGATGGTACAACTCGTCGTATGAGCGATGTTTATACAATCATTGCAACACAGAATCCAGTAGAACAGGAAGGTACTTATCGTCTACCAGAGGCTCAGCTCGACCGTTTCCTCTTTAAGATAAGCATGGGTTATCCTTCTGTTGATGAGGAAATGAACATCCTTAAGCGTCATCAGGAGAAGCGAAACCTCATCAAGTTGGAAGATGTTAAGCCGGTACTTACTATTGACGAACTTCTGCAGATGCGCAAGAAGCTTGATACGGTATTCGTAGAGGAGAGCCTTTTACGCTATATTGCAAACATCGTACAGCAGACTCGTACCTCAAAGGCTGTCTATCTCGGTGCCAGTCCACGTGCTTCTGTGGCTATGCTCAATGCTGCTAAGGCTTCAGCTTTGTTAGGTGGTCGTGACTTTGTAACACCTGAAGACATCAAGTTTGTTACTCCAAGTATTCTTCAACATCGTCTTATCCTCACTGCTGAGGCTGAAATGGAGGGATATACCCCATTGAAGGTTGCACAGAAGTTGATTGACAAGGTCGAAGTGCCTAAGTAATGAGCTTAGTCGAGTAACACTCAAATAAATAAAGAAGAAATGTTCCTTACTAAAAGGTTTTATTTTATATTAGCAAGCCTTACCCTGCTCGCAGGCTTTGGTTATGTATATCCACAGCTTTTCATGGGGGCAAAGATGCTATTGTTTATCTTTGCTGCTATGGTTGTGGTAGATGCTGTTATGCTCTATCATCGTCGTGGAATAACAGCGAAGCGAACCTGTTCAGAACGTTTCTCTAATGGTGATAAGAATATTGTCAAGATAAGTCTGGAAAGTAAGTACTCCTTTCCTGTATGGTTGACGGTTATAGATGAGGCTCCCGAAGTCTTCCAGCGGAGAGATATTAGCTATAAGAGTCAGCTAACAGCGATGGGTAAGAATACAATTCGTTATACGCTCAGACCAATGAAGCGTGGCGTCTATTCTTTTGGTAAGATTCGTTGTTTCACACGTACTATCTTGGGACTTGTCGAACGTCGTTATACTTTGGGCAATACAGAAGACGTTAAGGTCTATCCTTCTTATATGATGCTGAATCGCTATGAACTTCTTGCGATAAGCAATAATCTCACTGAGATGGGTATAAAGCGTATTCGTCGGGCAGGTAACAACACTGAGTTTGAGCAGATAAAAGACTATGTGAAGGGCGATGAATACCGAAGTATAAACTGGAAGGCAAGTGCACGTCGCAATCAGCTGATGGTGAATGTCTATCGTGACGAGCGTTCTCAGCAGATATTCTCGGTTATTGATAAAGGGCGTGTTATGCAGCAATCGTTCCGAGGAATGACGCTTCTCGACTATAGTATCAATGCTTCCTTGGTGTTGTCATACGTTGCCATGCGCCGTGATGATAAGGCTGGCTTGATAACCTTTGCTGATAAAATGGACACGTTCGTTGCTCCTTCGAAGCAAACAGGTCAGATGCAGCTTCTTTTAGAGTCACTTTATGCACAGGAAACAAAGTTTGGTGAAAGTGATTTTAGTGGTTTGTGTGCCAATGTACATAAACAAGTTAGCAAGCGTAGTTTGTTCGTTATTTACACAAACTTCTCTGGTATGACTGCTCTCAATCGTCAGTTGGCTTACTTGAAGTTGCTTAGTCAATGGCATCGTGTACTCGTTGTCTTCTTTGAAGATGCAGAGATGAATGATTATATTCGTTCTCCGAAACACTCAACAGAGGAATATTACCAGCATGTTATTGCTGAGAAGTTTGCTAATGAAAAGCGTTTGATAGTATCAACACTGCGTCAGCATGGTATCTATAGTGTTTTGACAACGCCAGACAAACTCAGTATTGATGTTATCAATAAATACTTGGAAATGAAGCAAAGACAAATCTTAACATAGTAAGTCTCACTTATTTCCTAACAAATAACGTAAGGTTCACTTTTTCAATACCTAAAACTAATGGGCTGATATCTGATTGTGGATTTCAGCCTTTATTGTTGTTATACATAGATGAGATGCGATTTGTGCTTGATATTTGGCTCATGTTTGATAGATTATAGTGGGATCTTCTGTTAAAAGTGTAGATGCTTTTCATATAGCTTTAACGAAAGGAGCGAACGTACTCATTAAACAAAAATATAACTAAGACCCTCAATGGTCTATTCTATTATCATCCCCTGACATAAAAACTTTTCATTTTAATACTTCGAAAATCCGCAAACAAGGTTGTGAAAAATAATTACATAATTTCAAATAGAATACCTATAAACAAGGATAAAAATACGTGTTAAAAGTAGGTTTGTAACCATCAAGAAATCAGTTAGTTATAAAATGGCTGTGTAATAGGTGCCTAATTGGACTTGAATAGGGCGTTAGTTAGACTTGAAAAGGGCATCTTTTACAAGTCAATTAGGCGTCTTTTAGAAGCCAAAAGAGCATATACAGGTTTTGAGTTGCATGAAAATAGTTTACAATGGTCAATAATATGGGAGTAAGTTGTTTGTTTAAGACGCATACTTCTCATACCACCTTACATTTTTCTTGTATTTTATCTTTCTTTGTTAGGTTATCTACTTTGGGTTAAAATCATAATTATTAGGTATTGTATTGTAATGTTGATTCTTATACCTTTGCACTCAATTAGAATTTAATATAAACTGAATCAGTAACATGAGAATTAAAACTTTATTTCGTACACTTGCTGTTACGCTGTTAGCTTCGATGACTTCTATCTCTGTCTCGGCGGCTAAGCACGTGAAAGTAAGTGACAAAGATGGCAATAACACTTACTTTGCTCTGTCTGATAAGCCTACTGTTACCTTCACTTCCACCGCCATGGTTTTGACTGCTGGAAGCCAAACAATAGAGTATCCTCTGACAGATTTTCGTGCTTTTGCCTTTGCAGATGATCCAACAGGAATTGGAACATTGAATGCAGAAAGCAACAATGCTGTCTTTTCTTTTGGTAACTCCTTGAAGGGAGAAGGGCTGAAAGCAGGTAGTCAAGTAGCTGTTTACACAATCAACGGACAGTTGGTAGGTCGTGCCACCGTAAGCCAGAGTGGTTCTGTTGAGATTCCTCTCGACGGACAAACAGGCGTTTTTGTAGTTAAATCATTATCTAAGACATTTAAATTCATACGTAAATGAAAAAGATTTTTACTTTAGTAATCGTATCTTTATTGAGTGCACTCGCAGTACAGGCACAATCATTAAAGGTAACCAAGACAGATGGTAGCGTTGTAACTTATAACGCATCAGATATTTCAAAGATTGAGTTTTTACCAAGTGAGTCAGCTTCACAGCCAAAGTTGATACACGAGTTTACAGGCTATCTGACTGTGAAAAATAGAGTGTTTGACAATAAGCGTTTTGACAGTGCAGCTAAGATAAAGGTGTTGCAGGACGGTGCTAAGTTCCTTGCCGAATTCTCTGACGCTCAGTGGGGTACTGGTTCTTTCGTGATAACAATGAATAAGCACGCAATTAACGGTACTGGTAAGATGAAGATTGCTAACCCAAGAGCTGGTGGTGCAGTGGAGGAATATGATGCAACAATGAGTGGTTCGATGAGAGAACTCAAGATTAGTATTCCATCACTTATGGGTGGTACTGATATTACTTGGCATTATAATGAGGCATCAGCAGCGTCAAAGGTGGCAGGAAACTACTCTGGTACAACATCATTGAAGGTCGGACCAACTATGGGTCCTTTCGTATCAGCTACTGTTGGTTATACGATTACTGCTAATAATGATGGTACTATCAATGTGACAGCATCTGAAGAGAAGTACACAGGTGTTACAATGATGCAGAACTTGACATTAGGAACATATACCGTAAAGAACCTTGCTTACGATAAGGCAACCAATAGTTTTAGTCGTGACTATAGTAAAGACGGTATCAAAGTACACTTTAAAGCGACTGGTGGTATGATGGAAAGGGATGAAAATTACGAGTTCGGAGAAACAAGTAAGATGACCGTTACACTTGCTGAGGATGGTACATTGACCATAACTAATAATTATAAGGTAGGCAGAATGCCATTCCCAATCTCAGCAACTTATACTGGTAAGAAGGCTAAGTAAAACGTTATACGCTCATGCACAGAGTATTTCGCCCTATTTCTATCCTTGCAGGCTGTGCCATCATGATGATGGTGACAGCCTGTAACGGCATTTTTGAAGATATATATGATGAAGCTCCAGCCACAGCAAATGTAACAACGAAAGGTCAACTCCTTGTTAATGCCGCCAGTTGGAAAGACTGGTATTATGTTGACTTTGACTCTTTACAGATGTATATCGAGCGTAAAGACACAGCAGGATTGCTTAAGGCACAGACGAACTTCACGCATTATGCCATTCCAACGAGTCTAACATCGGGTAGTGGTGATGGAAAAACGGGTATATACACCTATTGGTTTGATGTCTTTGGAAAAGGTATCTCGGTAAATGAAAAGCGTGGTTTTACTGCTACAGATGCACAAGCTGAACCGGAATCATGGAGTTTAGCCTTCCATCGTAACAATGTAAGAACAAACGGTGGAGCAGTACTTGAAACGAAGTACACCTCTTTGAATGAGCTTCCAAAGAATAGTTCCTATTTCTTAGGAGCAACATTCCAAGAAGATGAATGGACAGAGAACGAGGTTTGGGAAGACCAGTCGCAGATGCTTATGAGTCTGATAGGATGCCAAGGAATAGCTATTAATAAGGTACTTTCCTCTTGGTTGAAAATCGAAATACCTCCAATGCCTCCTTCTTTTACCATGAATAGTCATGTCTTTATTCTTCGTCTGAAGAATGGAAAGTATGCTGCTCTACAGTT
Organism: uncultured Prevotella sp.; assembly: GCA_927910885.1. Lineage (GTDB taxonomy): Bacteria > Bacteroidota > Bacteroidia > Bacteroidales > Bacteroidaceae > Prevotella. The sequence continues at coordinate 66,540 of CAKMOD010000103.1, forward strand.
GGAGAACTATATTGGTACCGATGGAACCAAATGTTGGTTGAAAATCAATTATAAATATCCATATTAACTACAACAGAAAACCATCCCACAAACGGCTCTTTCAGAGAATAGGGATAAGGTTATGAGATTTTTTGATTGGTTATGAAACAAAAAAACATTATACTATCAGCTCTTGTTTGTCTGTTTCCTACAACGATGTTGGCTGATGAGTTGCCTGATTCTATATACAAATCCTTAGAGTTAGAACAGGTTGTAGTGACGGGAACACGTACACCGAAGCTACTTGCCAATACCCCTGTGTTGACGAAACTCATCACTGCTGATGATATTATGAAGACAGATGCCACCAATCTGCGTGATGTATTGCAGCAGGTAATACCGGGTATTGAGTTCTCATACGCCATGAATCAGCAGGTACACATGAACTTCTCTGGCTTTGGTGGACAGAGTATGTTGATTCTTGTTGACGGTGAACGCCTTGCTGGTGAGACGATGGACGATGTCGACTTCACTCGTATTGGTATGGATAATGTTGACCATATCGAGATTGTGAAAGGTGCTGCTTCAGCTCTTTATGGCTCTAATGCTGCCGGTGGAGTTATCAATATCATTACAAAGAAAAAGCCAAATCCATGCGCACTTAATCTTAATATGCGCTTTGGTCGCCACAACGAGCAACGTTATGGTATGTCATGGCAATACGCAAGAGGCAAGTGGAACAACTTACTGACAGTGAATCGGAATAGTTCTGACAACTTTAATGTACACAATGGCCCCAATCCAATTACGCGAGTAGTTTCGACTATCTATGGTGATGCAGTCTGGAACTTTAAGGAACAGCTCACTTTTAGGTTGAATGAAAAGCTTCGTTTGACAGGACGTGCAGGTTATTTCTACCGTCAGTTGGTGCGTACATCAGAGGTACCAGAACGCTATCGTGACTTTTCGGGTGGTCTTCGTGGAACATGGACACCAGACCTTGTTAATAGTGTTGACTTCTCCTATGCTTTTGATCAGTATGATAAGTCAGACTATCAGCGCATCACTCGACTGGATATCCGTGACTATTCAAATGTACAGAACAGTCTTCGCTTGCTTTATAATCACACTTTCGAGGGGGAAAACGTCCTTTCTGTGGGTGCAGACTATATGCATGATTATCTCTTCAATACCAACTTGGAGGGTCGAATCCGTAAGCAAGACTCTTTTGATGCCTTTGCACAATATGACTGGAACATCAGTCCGAAGTGGGAGGTTGTGGGTGCCTTGCGTTACGACTACTTCTCAGATGGACGCATCTCACGCCTGACTCCGAAAGTAAGTGCACGTTATCAGCCAGTACATAACTTGAATGTTCGTTTCAGTTATGGTATGGGTTTCCGTGCTCCTACATTGAAAGAGAAGTACTATAACTTTGATATGTCGGGTATATGGATAGTCGAAGGCAACCCTTCTTTGAAACCAGAAGTAAGCCAGAACTTTAATGCTTCGGTTGATTATACTAAGGGTCGCTATAACTTTACAGTAAGTGCTTATTGCAACAGAATTGAAAACAAGATTGCAACTGGTGCTCCTTATTATAAGAATCCATCGGATGTTGTTCCACGACTTCCTTATATTAACTTGAATCATTACATTGTTAGTGGTGGAGAAGCTACGGCACAAGCACGTTGGACGAATGGTATCACAGCACGCTATAGCTATGCTTATACCCATGAGCGCCTGCCAAAAGACAAGAATAGCAACTCTGTAAACAATCAGTATATACCTGCCCGCAAACACTCTATGACAGGTCATATAGATTGGGACCATCAGTGGTTGAAGAACTATGGAACGAACATCGGACTTGATGGGCGTTTCCTCTCTGCTGTTGACAATGAAGAGTTTGTAGATTACTATGACATCTCTAAGGGTATAAAAACGATTCATTATCCAGCATACGCACTCTTCAAACTCTCCTTGGTGCAGCGCATTGCAAAGGGCGTGAAGGTAAGTGTAATTCTTGATAACATCTTTAATTATAAACCAGAATATTATTATTTGAACTGTCCATTGACTGATGGAACAAATCTAATGATTGGAATGTCAGTGGATGTTGATAAACTATTTTAAAGCTCTCAATACCTTATTAATTTATGGGAAAAAGTAAAATCTATTTATGGCGAACACTCGCCTCGTTTATCCTTGTGTTGTTCACGATGCCTTTGGGTCATGCTCTTATGATCATGATGGAAAAGACCATGACTACAGAAGCTGTGCATTATGCTGGCTTTACTATGGGATTCGTAGGTTTGATAATGGTAATTATCGGTGTGTTTGTCAAAGGTGATACTCGTCAGACACTCTGGGGACTTATTGGTGGTCTGCTTTTCTGGACCGGCTGGGTGGAGTTTCTCTTTCAATATTACGCTCACCGCTTTGGTGTACAACCAGAGATTGAAAACGGAGAGATTGTAACGAAGCCAGAATATTTGATTCTTCCAGCTTCTTTTGGCTTCTGGATGATGATGATGACAATGTATATTTTTAGTACACGAAACGGTTGTAATTTTATCACATGGATTCAGAAACGGCTTTTTGGAAAGCGTAAGAATGAAATTGCTTTCCAACCAATGACTCGCCATACATCTATTGTGACCTTTATGGAGGTGAACATGATTCTTTGGGCTTCTTATCTTTTGCTGATGTTCTGCTATGATAAGAACTTCCTTGGCGACCATCATCCAGTGACCTTCTTAGTGGGTATAGGCTGTTTTATCGGTGCACTTTATATGTTTAAGAAGCAGCTTTACATTGCTTCATGGGGTGCAAATATCCGTATGGCAATCGCTACTGTGATCGTATTCTGGACTCCAGTAGAGATTCTCGGACGTATTAACTTCTTCAAGGAGTTCTGGGTTCACCCACAAGAATATGCCGTACAGCTACTTTGTATCTTGGCTGCTTTCATCTTATTGATGGGTTATATGTGGCTGAAAGGTTCTAAGAAAAAGCATAGTACTAAGTAAATATAATGGCTTTGATAGGAGAAATGCTATAATGTAGCCTATTTGTAGAAAGAGCTACGTATAAATTTAAGATTACTTGTCAGCAACTTTAAGGTCGTTGGCAAGTAATTTTTTTTATTTATATAAGTGCTTCTTAGTAGCAGGTAAAGGTCTGTAAGATGGCGTTTTATATGAGTCATGTATGGGAAAGAAGTCTTTTATAAGGTTGGAAGGTAGTATTTATTATCTCTAATAAGGTTCTAATAGATTAGTTCTTACTGCTTTAAATCAATGTGCTGATGTTTCGCACATGTGGTGCTAAGGCTTCGCACATGTGGTGCGGAGTACTAACACCAATTGTGCTAAGCGTCAAATATAGGGTAGTAGCTCATAGAGTAGAGTTGTGTTTACCATATTTTGGAAGCGAGTTGTATATCTGAAAGCAGTTAATACTTATTTGATTAAAAGGCTGTTTGCCTTTCAAAGATGATAGAATTAGATAGAATGATGAGGGTATGTAATTACTTAAAATCGGTTAAGATATATGCTTGTGACTTTCTTCGACTGTTTGTTCTTTGTTTTATCGTATTTTTTTCGTATTTTTGTAGCTGCAATATAATTAAAAACTATGAATAAATTATTTTTATCCCTTTGTTTGCTGTTAGTAAGCTTTGCTGCGTCTGCACAAGAACGTCTACCTAAAGTGATTCTCAAAGACATAGAAGGGAGAACCGTACAAACCGACACTATCTCTAACAATGGCAAACCTATTATCATAGCTTTCTTTGCTACTTGGTGCAAGCCTTGCAATCGTGAACTCACAAGTATTGATGAGGTGTATGACGATTGGCAGCAAGAAACGGGTGTTCGACTCGTTGCTGTGTCTATTGACCAGGCGCAGAACATCAACAAGGTGAAGCCGATGGTTGACCAGAATGGCTGGCGTTATGATGTTTTACTTGATCCTAATGGCGAGTTACGTCGTTCGTTGGGTATTCAGTCTGTACCTTATACCGTATTGCTTGACGGACAGGGCAAGATTGTTTACAAGCACAATGGCTATACCGATGGTGCTGAAGTAGAGCTATATAAAAAAAGTGAAAGAAGTAGCAGGCAAGTAATTCTATGAAAAGATGGATGATGATAGGACTACTCATCGGTATGGGTAGTACTTCTCTTTTTGCACAAGAGGAATCCGATAAATTACGCCTTTCTGGAAGTATTCAGAGCGATATGCTGTTAGCTCAAAAGGACAGTACGACAGGTGCTGAGGCTACAGATGGTCGTTTCTTGACAAATACTTATGTCGACTTGAAGCTATCGAGTCGTTATGTTGAGGCTGGTGCACGACTGGAGTATTTGAAGCATCCGCTTCCCGGATACGAGAATGAGTTTAAGGGTTGGGGTGTCCCTTACGCTTACTTGAAAGGTCGTTACAAGAATGCGGAACTTACCTTGGGTAGCTTCTACGAGCAGTTTGGCTCTGGTTTTATTCTCCGTTCGTATGAAGAGCGCAGCTTGGGGATAGATAATTCTCTGCAAGGTGCACGACTGAACTATCGTCCTTGGGCTGGAGTTGCAGTGAAAGTGCTAACGGGTCGTCAGCGTAGATATTGGAGTCATAACAAGAGTTGGATGACAGGTGCTGATGTGGAGTGGAATATTGACGAGTTATTTAAGTCCCTCCAACAGCATAACACCTATATTACCTTAGGTGCATCCTATCTTAATAAACATGAGAGAGACGAAGTGATAATGGTTGATCCAACTCATCGTTTGCGCCTTCCTCTCAACGTAAACGCCTTTGATATTCGTTTACGTTTGCAGCATCGCTCGTTCAATATATTGGCAGAGATGGCAATGAAGTCTCAGGACCCTTCTCACGATAATGGCTATATCTATCGTAATGGTTATGTAGCAATGCTTTCGGGCTCCTATTCAAAGCGTGGAATGAGTCTGCTTCTGCAGGCAAAACGTAGTACGAATATGGGCTTCCGCAGTCGTAGAGGAATGGAGGGAATATCTTCTTTTGTCAATCATCTTCCTCCATTCACGATGGAACATACTTATACTTTGGCTGCTCTCTATCCATACGCGACCCGTCCTGATGGTGAGTGGGCTTATCAAGCAGCAGCTGCCTATACCTTTTCAAAGGGTTCAACGATAGGTGGTAAGTATGGTACAACCGCTAAGGTGAACTTCTCACATGTATACTCTGTACGTAAGAATGGTGCAGGAGAAATTGGAACAGATGGCTATGGTAGTCCGTTCTGGGCGTGGGGAGATGCTACCTACTATCAAGATATTGATATTCAGGTAGAGAAACGCCTTGCTAAAGATACGAAGCTCAATCTGATGTATATGTATCAGCGTTACAATCAAACGCTACTCGAAGGACATGGAGGAATGCTTAATTCGCATATCTTTGTGGCAGATGTTAAACAAAAGCTTGCGCCTAACACAACATTGCGTGTGGAAGGACAGTATCTTGCGTCGAAAGATGGCGATAAAGATTGGTTGTTTGGATTGGCTGAGCTGTCGCTTGCACCGCATTGGATGTTCACATTGAGCGACCTTTATAACGTTGGTAACACCCGAGTGCATTACTATCAAGGCTATGTTACCTATAGCGGTGGGGCTCATCGACTGCAATTAGGCTATGGTCGTACCCGTGCAGGCTTCAACTGTTCAGGTGGTGTATGTCGTTATATTCCTGCAACAAAGGGTTTGACACTCTCTTATAATTATAACTTCTGATAGAAATGAAAAGTTTTTATATATGCCTTTTGGCTGCAGTCGCCTTTCTGACAGGCTGCGATTCGGTTGGATCTGACGAGCGACTGATAGAAGTTCCGGCTGCAACCGTTCAGCGTAATGTACTGATAGAGGATTTTACAGGACAGCGTTGCATCTTCTGTCCAGATGCTGCAGAGGTGATAGAACAGCAGCAAAAGCTTTATGGTGCAGACAAATTGATAGCTGTTGCATTCCATGCAGGACCGCTTGCTATCAAGAGTACGGCTGGATTTGTGGGTTTGCGTACCGATGTGGGAGATACCTATTACAAGTATTGGGCGGTTCCAAATGTACCAAAAGCCATTATCAATCGTCGTGGAGGTGTACTTTCCAAAGATACTTGGGCTGGACGAATCTATGATGAGTTCGCTCAGACAACAACTATAGGTATAGACCTTAAATGCCAGTATGAGGCAACTACACGTCAGGTGGAGATTGAAACCGACTTGAGGACTTTAGCTGAAGATGTGAAAGGGAAGCTACAGCTGTGGTTAGTTGAGGATAGTATTGTTGCTCCACAGATGTTTCCAAACAATAAAGTGGAGAAAGAATATGTACATAATCATGTGTTCCGTGCTGCTATTAATGGCGAGTGGGGCACAGAGTTAACTCTCTCTACGAAGAATGTTCATAAGGAGAAAACTACTTATACACTTCCTGAAGGAATCCAGCCAAACAAGGCATGGATAGTAGGTTTCTTCTATAATGATAGCGGAGTCTTGCAGGCTGTACGCCAAAAGGTTTCGCTTTAATAAACGAATGAAAATCAATTAAGAATATTAATATAAAAAATAAGAATATGAAATTACGTTTACTCGTTTTTGTTGGTCTGTTGACCAGTCTTTTTGTTAGTGCGCAAGCACAGACAAGTTCTAATGATGTTGCCTTCCTCGATGAGCAAGGCAGAGTTATTCCTAACGGTACAGTAGTTGTCTTGAATAATGCTGTTCCATCCGAATTTCCTTTTGAAGGGAATAAAATAGTAGGAAAAGTGCATCTTCAAAACAAGTCGGATAAGCCTTTAAATGTAAGCCTTTCTTATATCATTAACAATATAGATGAAGGCGAAGTGCAGGTTTGTGCGTTTGAAAAGTGTACTAATAATTCAGAAATAGGTAGTTACGAGGTAGGTGATAAGCTTTTTTCTGTAGGTTCAGACAAGGAAGCTATTGATATAGAACACTTTTATGGAGAAAACGAGAGTTGTTCCATAACGCTGAAACTTAAAGTAAAAGAGTTTGGTTCTGAGCAAGAAAAGGGCGGTCCATCGATAATTGTTAAGTTCGATACTAACGCTACAAGTATTGCTTCGGTAGCATCGCAGAAGGGTCTTACATTCGATGTTTATAATACTCAGGGTGTGTTGTTGCACAAGCAGCTTACGTCTTTGTCAAATCTTTCTAAGGGTATTTACATCGTAAAGCAGAAGGGCGTTGCCTCTACAAAGAAGTACGTTGTTCGCTAAACATACACCTTTAATAACCATAATCTGATATGTTAAGTAAGTTTTATATACAGTTTCTTACGTTCATCGCAGTCATCTGTTATGCGGTAAACGTTAATGCACAAGACCATAGTCTTATTGCTGCTGCAGGCCAGAAGGTATATGTACCACTCTCGGCAAAGACTGTAAAGGGAAGAATGACAGTTTCTAATTATGGTAGAACTGTTGTTCGAAACTTTGACTATACACTTTCTTTTAATGGGCAGGAAATAGATTCAAAGCACTATGTCCTGCCCCAAGCGTTGAATCGTTATGATGATACTACGATAGAAGTTGATGTCCCACCATATACAGAGTTAGGTGAAGATGACCTGATATTTACGATTACGAAAGTAAATGGAGAACGGAATAATGCTACGATCAACTATGCAACACTTCCGAGAGTAACTGTTACTAAGGTTCCTCATAGGAAAGTTGTCGTTGAAGAGTACACTGGAATGTGGTGCCAATACTGTCCACGTGGTATAGCATTAATGGAGAATCTTGCACATAAGTATGGTGATGATTTCATTGGTATTGCTATCCATACGGGGCGTGGTTATGAACCATTAAACTGTGAGGACTATGTTTGGAAAGCTGCAGAATACAGGAGTCGCCCTTCATTGACTATGAATAGAGACCTAACGCTTGGTTCTTATATGGCACAGACTGAGTTTGAAACAGAACGCTCAAAAGGTGCTTATATGGATATAGAAGTGTCAGCAATGTGGGACAAGGAGAAGAATAATATCACAGTGATCCCTAATGTAACCTTCCGACTGAACCGAGAGGAAGCTCCTTATGGCTTCGCTTACGTGTTGACAGAGGATGGAATGTCAAGCCGCTACTGGAAACAAGCTAACTATTATACTGGACGCACGGAGTTTCGTGGCATATCAGAAGAACTTGATTATTTTGTCAATGCCCCTGGAACTATTTATAATCTTGAAAACAACTTTGTTGCTATTGCAGCAGATGGGGTGAAGTCTGCTCGGACAGGTCACCTTAAAGCACCGATTAAGGCAGATGAAACACAGAGTCACACGTATGTTTTTAAGAATATTAAAAGTAAGAACGTCATACAGAAGAAGGAAAATCTACGTGTCTGTGTCTTGCTGATTAATACAATTACAGGTAAAATAGAGAACGCTGCTAAGTGTAGTATTTCAGAATTTGGCACCACTGGAATATCTTCTGTTTCAGAAGGAACTCACACCGTTGTTGGGGCAGAACGCTACACACTTGATGGTCGACGTATCACGACTCCACAAAAGGGAATTAACATAGTGAAGTACAGCGATGGTCGTGTGAGCAAAGAGGTGGTGACGGATTAGTACCCCTTGAATATTATATTTGTTTACGTATGAATAAAGATTTGACTGATTTGTATCAGCATAAAGCAGATGAGACGGGCAATATGCTCGTCTCTCTCCGTAGCCGTAGTCGGTTTTTCATCCTGACAGAAATCGGTTCTTTTTTAGTTGCCATTGGTTTTGTAGTTCTCTACACCTTATTGGATAATGCAGCTTGGACACTTTTCTGTGCCTTAGCTGCATTATTGTTTTATCTTTATATTCGTCGTCGTGACGTGTTGAACGACCGAAAGATAAAGACGGCAGAGGCTCTGCTGCGAGTTTATCAGAATGAGATAGACTATCTAAGTGGCAACTACTCAGGCTTTGAAGCTGGCGAACAATATGTTAATCCGCAACATCCTTATACCTTTAATATGGATGTTTTTGGAACTGGTTCACTGTTTCAAAGGATGAACCGCACTATCTCAACTGGTGGTAGTGACCAGTTGGCAGCTTGTCTGTCTACGGAATGGGGCAGTGCAAAGAGGGAGGAATTTGTTGGGCAAATACGTCAACGAATGGCTTCTGTTGACGAATTAGGGAAGTCAGAACCATTCTTGTCTGAATTCAAATCTTTAGGTGTAAAGGAACGAATCAATACGGAAGAAGTGCTGAAAGCATTGACGGATGTTCATAGCCAGAGCTTTCCAGAGTTTTTTCATAGCTCTCTTTTACGTTATTTCTGTTATGCTGATTTACTCGGTTTCTATGCGAGTATTGTGCTTTCCATTGTGGGATTGGTTCCTTTCTTATTACCTGTATGGTGGGGAATATTTAACTTTATGTTCTCTTTTCTTTGTGGGCATAAGCACATGCGTGTCATTTCTGAACTGATAGCAAAGGTACATACGCAGGTAGATGGCTACTTACGTGTATTGAAATTGGTTAATAAGACTGAGTTTAAGTCGGCTGAACTACAAGCTTTGAAACAGAAACTTGCGGGTGCGGAGGAGTCTTTTGAACAATTAGAACTTATCTTACAAAAGATTGATAACAGAAGTAACGAGGTGGGTGTCTTTATCTTTAACAGTTTTGCCTTAATCGATATCGCTATCGTAAGACTCTTCCTTCGTTGGCAACATACGTATGAGCAGCGCACGAATGAGTGGATAGATAGTCTGAATCTCTTTGATGCTTTGGTGTCAATGGGTAACTTCCGATTGAATGAAGATAGGGCAGTACAGGCAGAAATCAGCGAGGAGAATAAGGTAGTTTATGATGCGAAAAATCTTTATCATCCGTTCCTTGGCGAGAAGGCTGTTGCAAACGACTTCACAATCCATGATCATGAGTATTATATTGTTACGGGTGCGAATATGGCAGGTAAGAGTACTTTCCTGCGCTCGTTGGGTATAAATTACCTCTTAGCCATGAATGGTTTGCCTGTCTTTGCTAAGCAGTTGAAGGTTTCGGTGTTTCATCTTTTTACGAGTATGCGCACGACGGACGACCTTACGCATGGCATATCTTATTTCAATGCAGAGCTACTTCGTTTGAAGAAGTTGTTAGGCTCGTTGCGTGATGATGTACCAAGTCTGATTATTTTGGACGAGATTTTGAAGGGAACAAACTCTCTCGATAAGTTGAATGGCTCTCGTCTTTTCTTACAGTATATTGCCGAACGCAATGTAACAGGCGTTATTGCTACTCACGACCTTGAACTTTCAAAGATGGAAGAGGAATACGCAGGGCGTTTTCATAATTATTGTTTTGAGATCGAGTTAGGCGAGGATATCACTTATTCGTATAAGATTACAAAGGGAGTAGCACGTAATCAGAATGCTACATTCTTGTTGAAAGGAATCTTAAACCCCAATCGTATTTGAGTGATAACCCTTTCAGATCGTAGTTTAAACGCTTGTTTGTTTAGAAATTTATTTACAACCCAATAGCCGTTTTTACCTTGTTTTTAGGGTAAAAACGGCTATTTTTGTTGATCTTGTAAGTGTCATGTATTCAATTAGTTACAAAACTGTAAAGTAAAAGGTGCTTAATAGGACTTCAAAAGGGCGTTACTTAGACTCCTAAAGGGCATCTTTTGCAAGCCAATTAGGCGTCTTTTAGAAGCTAAAAGAGCATGTGTTGATTTTGAACTATGTGAAAATAGTTTACATTATAACTAATAAGCAGATAAGTTGTTCGTAGAAGATATCATCTTAATTCATGTTCTCTGGTGAGAGGATAAAGTGTTCAATGACGTGTGCAACACCATCTTCTTCATTTGATAAAGTAACGAAGTCAGCTTCACTTTGAATGTCTTTAGCAGCGTTTGCCATAGCAACGCCAAGTCCAGCAAAGCGAATCATGCTAAGGTCGTTATAACCATCGCCACAGGCAATAACCTCTTCACGGCTGATACGGAGCGATGAGATAAGACGGTCGAGAGAGCGCGCCTTGTCGATACCGAGTGGTACACATTCAAGGAAGAAGTCGGCAGAACGATATACATCCATCTTCCCTTCCAACTCTTTGGCTAATCTCAATTCCAGTTCGTGGAGTGGGGTTGGATCACCAACAATCAAGCATTTGTTGATAGGATAGACTAACTGATTGAGGAAATCATCATATTGGGTAACAAGCATCTTGTTGATAAAAGCCTCGTGTTGTACGTATTCGTCATCTTTATTAGTAGCAGCAATACCCTCACCTTGATAGGTTAGGATTTCCATTCCAGCTTTTTTGGCTTCTTGAAAGAGGATTGGTACAAGCTGTTCGTCTAACTTCTGTTCAAAAAGAACTTCGTTGTTGGTGCAGTCGATAATCTTTCCTCCATTGAAAGCAAGGATATACCCACTATTATCTTTCAGTTTCAATTCCTCAGCTAAAGGGACAATACCGTATGTAGGTCGTCCAGATGCCAAAACTACGTGTACTCCTGCAGCCTGTGCTTGCATGAGAGCTTGTTTGGTACGTGGGGTAATTTCCTTTTTATTATTGGTCAGTGTGCCGTCCAAATCGAGCACAATCATCTTATACTTCATGTTGTTTTAATATTTTGTCCATTGTAACCGCCCTTGTGGGTGACGACTCATCATTATCAAGTAATATTAATCTATCTGCAAAGGTACGTCTTTTTATGGATTAAAGGCTTTGTTTTGATTGATATAAAACACTAACTTATAAAAGTGCAAGGAGAATACAATAAATCGTGAACGTTTACGTTTGTATGGGAAATTAACCGTTTCAGAGGCGTTTTAAACTAAAAAAATAATATTAATTTAATTGTAGAGAGTTATGAAGAAGTATTTAGCCGAAATGATCGGTACAATGGTATTAGTCCTCATGGGCTGTGGTGCAGCAGTATCTTTGGGTTGTGATCCAGTTAACAATCAGGCTGCAGTAGTTGGTACAGCAATGGCATTTGGTCTTTCTGTCGTAGCAATGGCTTACGCTATTGGTGGTATCTCAGGTTGCCACATCAACCCAGCAATTACACTCGGTGTGTTCTTGAGCGGTCGTATGAGTGCAAAGGATTGTGCTATGTACATGTTGTTCCAGTTTATTGGTGGCTTGATTGGCGCAGCTTTGTTGTTCCTTCTTGTAACCAATGCAGGTAGCGGTTTTGCTGCGGCAGGTGCTGGTTTAGGTGCAAATGGTTTGCAAGATGGTATTAGTGTAGCAAGTGGTTTGCTCGCAGAGATTATCTTTACTTGTGTGTTTGTACTCGTTGTGTTGGGTGCTACCTCAAAGACTAATGGTGCAACTGGTAAGTTTGCTGGTTTGGCAATTGGTTTGTCACTTATCCTTGTTCACCTTGTATGTATCCGTTATACAGGTACATCAGTGAACCCAGCACGTTCGTTTGGTCCTGCTATCTTCGCACAGCTTGCAGGCGGTCCTGAAGCAGCATTGAGCAATCTTTGGATCTTTATCGTAGGTCCATTCGCTGGTGGTGCACTTGCATCAGTAATCTGGCGCGTTATTGAACCAGCTGAGAAGTAATTAACTTATTAGATAAATATTTGGTTAGGCTTATTAGGCTGTCAAGTCTAATAAGCCTAATTATCTTTTATTCCGAACACTATTGTCTTTTATTACGGATTTTAACATTTTGAGTTTATTAAATATGTACGATGTTTTGGCTATCAGAAAATAAAACCGTACTTTTGCATGTGTAAATAGGTATAGACTTATTAATTTTAAAAGATTATAAAAATTATGGCAGTAGATTACAAGAAATTAGGTCTCGTGAACACACGTGATATGTTCAAGAGAGCAATTGACGGAGGTTACGCTATCCCAGCATTCAACTTCAATAACCTCGAGCAGCTTCAGGCTATCATCAAGGCTTCTTCTGATTTGAAGTCACCAGTTATCCTTCAGGTATCTAAGGGTGCCCGCAAGTATGCTAATGAGACTCTTCTCCGCTACCTCGCTGAGGGTGCAGTAGAGTACGCTAAGGAGTTGGGTTGCCACCATCCAGAGATTGCACTTCACCTTGATCATGGTGATAGCTTCGAGACTTGCAAGAGCTGTGTAGACTCAGGTTTCTCTTCTGTAATGATCGACGGTTCACATCTTCCATACGAGGAGAACGTTGCTCTTACAAAGAAGGTTGTTGAGTATGCTCACCAGTTCGACGTAACTGTTGAGGCTGAGCTCGGTGTACTTGCTGGTGTTGAGGATGACGTTGTAGCTGAGGTTTCTCACTATACAAAGCCAGAGGAGGTTGTTGATTTTGCTACTCGTACAGGTTGCGATTCTTTGGCTATCTCTATCGGTACTTCTCACGGTGCTTACAAGTTCACTCCAGAGCAGTGTACACGTGACCCAAAGACTGGTCGTCTTGTTCCTCCTCCATTGGCATTCGATGTTCTTGCAGCTATCGAGAAGCAGCTCCCAGGTTTCCCAATCGTTCTCCACGGTTCTTCTTCAGTTCCTCAGGAGTATGTTGATATCATCAACGAGCATGGTGGTAAGATGCCAAACGCTGTTGGTATCCCAGAGGAGCAGCTCCGTCAGGCAGCTAAGAGTGCTGTTTGTAAGATTAACATCGACTCTGACTCTCGTCTTGCATTCACCGCAGGTGTTCGCCAGACATTTGATGAGCACCCAGAGTACTTCGATCCACGTCAGTACTGTGGTAAGGCTCGTGAGTACATGGAGCAGCTTTACAAGCATAAGATTACAGACGTTCTTGGTTCTGAGAACAAGCTTGCTAACCTCGACTAATCATCTGTTGAGGTCGGCTTGACCAAATAAAACATTAGCGGTAGCTTCCTTTGTGGAGTTGCCGCTTTTCTTTTGTGTTGCTTTCTACGAGGCAATGCCTCGTAGGTTGGGACAGAGAACAAGCAACAGCCCCGCATGGAAAGAACCATGCGGGGCTGTTGCTTATACTTGGAAGGCTTATTGCCCATCAACTATAGCCATAGAATGAGAAGACTTTGTTAATCGTCCAAAAGCTTGAAGGCTTTAGGAAGGTAATTGATAATGTCTCCTGCAACAAGGCTTTCCTTACCTAACTCTTTTGCAGCTAAGTCGCCAGCGAGACCATGGAGGTACATTCCAACCATACAAGCGTTCTGCTGGTGGTAGCCACGAGCAAGGAGGGCTGTGATGATACCGGTGAGTACATCACCACTGCCAGCTGTTGCCATACCACTATTACCCGTTGAGTTAAAGATAACGTTGCCATTAGGTAGGCAGAGTGCGCTGTTGTGTCCTTTGAGTATAATGTATGCTTGTAAAGACTTTGCTAACTCACGTGTACGATGGAGACGCTCATAGTCTGCATTAGCAGGAGAACCTGTAAGGCGGTCGAGCTCCTTTGCGTGAGGGGTCATAATAATACCCTTTGGCAGTTGTTGCATCCATGCACGATGGCTTGCAAGAATATTCAAGGCATCAGCATCCGTAACGATAGGACATTGTGCACGTCTTATCTGTGCTATCATTGCAATCGCTGTAGGCTCCTGTCTGCCTAAGCCAGGGCCAATTGCAAGTGCATCGAAATCATCAGTATCAACCGCTTCGGTAAAGGCTGTCTCCTCGTGGTCCATTTGTAGGATAGCTTCAGGAACGGATATCTGCATGATATCGTAGTTCTTCTTAGGAGTATGCACTGTTACCTTGCCCACACCACTACGCAAACAAGCACGTGTTGCAAGGATAGCTGCTCCCGACATACCGTAGCTACCTGCGATGATAAGTGCATTACCCATATCACCTTTGTGTGAAAAGTCATCGCGATGGAGTAAACGTGAGCGTATATCGTTTTCTTCTAATATGCAATATTGTGCTTCAGTCTTCTGGATAAACTCCTGACTCAAACGAATGTCGAGAACTTTCAGTCTACCAATGAACTGCTGTGCATCAGCAAAAAGAAAGGACAGCTTACGCTCGTGGAGGGTTAATGTGAGTGTTGCGTGGATGATATTAGCGCGTACGTTATACGTGTTGTCCTCTGCCATCAAGCCAGATGGAACATCAATACTTACAATCTTTGCAGGACTTTGATTGATATACTTCACTAAAGAGGCAAAACCACCAGCCAAAGGCTTGTTGAGTCCAGAGCCAAATAAACCATCAATAACCAATGTGTCTGCGGTCAATTCAGGTGGATCAAACTTTGCTGTGATTTCTGTAAAATCCTTTGCATGTTTGCTGTCGAGCAAACGTTGACGGTTTGTTACACAATCTTCAGATAGATGGTTGGTGATATTGAAGAGGTAAGTACTCACCTTGTATCCCTCATTTATCAGCAAACGTGCCACGGCAAGGGCGTCACCACCATTGTTGCCAGGTCCTGCAAAAACAACAATTGGCGTGTGTATAGACCATTCCTCAGTGATAGCACGAGTAATGGCTTTTGCTGCACGTTCCATTAGGTCAATCGACTTGATTGGCTCGTGTTCTATAGTGTATCTGTCCAGTTCATGAATCTGGGCACTTGTAAATATCTTCATATCGATGGCAAATTTACAAAATAAATGCGGATAGTTTGGTATTATTTTCGTAATTTTGCGCTAAATTATAAATAAAGAAGCATGAGTCGAGTAACAATTAAGGACAAAACGTTTGAGACTTCTATTCCTGAAGCCGAGATTCTGGAAAGAGTAAAGCAGGTAGCTGATCGTATAAACAAGGATTTTGAAGGTAAGACTCCGCTTTTTCTTGCGGTGTTGAACGGTTCGTTTATGTATGCTTCTGACTTGATGAAGCATATTACTATCCCATGTGAGATATCCTTTGTTAAGTTGGCTTCTTACCAAGGTGTCACCTCAACGGGTACTATCAAGGAGATTATTGGTTTGAATGAAGATATTCGTGGTAGAGAGGTTATCATTGTTGAAGATATTGTTGATACAGGTGCAACAATGATGCGTATGCTTGAGACACTTGGTACACGCGAGCCTGCTGGTCTGCATATTACAACGCTATTGTTGAAGCCAGGTAAGCTTACTGTGCCTTTGAACATTGAGTATGCAGCGATGGAAATCCCAAATGACTTCATTGTTGGCTATGGACTTGACTATGACCAGGAGGGTCGTAACTTGAGAGATATTTATACTTTAGTACAAGAATAATGAAGAATATTGTAATTTTCGGTGCGCCAGGTGCTGGTAAAGGTACTCAGAGCGACAAGATGATTGAGAAGTATGGCTTCGGTCATATCTCTACAGGTGACGTACTTCGTAATGAAATTAAGAATGGTACGGAACTTGGCAAGACTGCAAAGGGATACATTGACAATGGTCAGCTCATTCCAGATGAGTTGATGATTGATATTCTTGCAAGCGTATATGATAGCTTTGGCAAGGAGCACAAGGGTGTTATCTTTGATGGTTTCCCACGTACAATCCCACAGGCTGAAGCATTGAAGAAGATGTTGGCTGAGCGTGGATCACAATGTAGCAGCTATGGTTGAACTTTTCGTACCAGAAGATGAGTTGATGAAGCGTCTACTTCTTCGTGGACAGCAGAGCGGTCGTTCTGATGACAACGAGGAGACAATCAAGAAGCGTCTTAATGTTTACAATAACCAGACTTCTCCATTAATCGATTGGTATAAGGGTGAGAATATTCACCACCATGTTGAGGGTCTTGGTACTGTAGAAGATATTTTTGCACGTATAGAGTCTGTTATTGAAGCTCTGTAGCCTTTGACCTTTGAGGTTTGAACTTTGAACTTTATGATTTGTACCGTATGTTGGAGAGAAAAATCGTAGAGAATGATATCTATATCTTATCAAAAAGTTTTGCGCTAAGGGTTGTACGGTTATATAAATACCTGACAGATGAGCATAAGGAGTATGTCCTATCAAAGCAACTTCTTCGTTCTGGAACGAGTATTGGGGGCTAATGTTCATGAAGGTAAGAACGGACAAAGTCGTGCAGACTTCTGTAGTAAGATGAATATCGCTTTGAAAGAAGCAACAGAGTCAAACTATTGGATTGATTTATTAAGGGAAGCTGAATATATTAGTGAGACTGAATATAATTCTTTGTCAGATGATTGTCATAAGATTCAAGCGGTCTTGACGAAGATAGTTAAGTCAACTCGTTCTTCTCTTAATCAATAATATTTCAAGTTACAGTACAAATCATAAAGGTCAAAGTTCAAAATTCAAAGTTTAAAGATGGAAAGTAATTTTGTTGATTATGTAAAGATATACTGCCGCTCTGGTAAGGGTGGTAGAGGTTCCATGCACCTTCGTCATGTGAAGTATAACCCTAATGGCGGACCAGATGGTGGCGATGGTGGTAAAGGTGGAAGCGTTTATCTCCGTGGTAACCATAATTATTGGACACTATTACATCTGAAGTTTCAGCGTCATATCTATGCGGAACATGGAGGTAATGGTGGTCGTGATAAGTGTCATGGTACAAATGGTAAGGATGTTTATATTGATGTTCCTTGTGGTACTGTTGCCTATGATGCCGAAACTGGTAAGTATGTCTGTGATGTTATGCATGACGGACAGACGGTGTTACTGCTGAAAGGTGGACGTGGTGGATTGGGCAACTTCCAGTTCCGTACAGCTACGAATCAGGCTCCACGCTATGCACAACCAGGTGAGCCGATGCAGGAGATGACTGTTATTCTTGAGTTGAAGCTGTTAGCTGATGTTGGTCTTGTGGGCTTTCCAAATGCAGGTAAGTCTACTTTGTTGTCTTCTCTTTCAAGTGCAAAGCCAAAGATTGCCAACTATCCTTTCACAACGATGGAACCATCGTTAGGTATTGTCAGCTATCGTGATAACCAAAGTTTCGTTATGGCTGATATTCCTGGTATCATCGAAGGAGCCAGTGAAGGTAAGGGACTCGGTTTACGTTTCCTTCGTCATATCGAACGAAACTCTCTTCTGCTTTTTATGGTGCCAGGAGACACCGACGATATCAAGCGCGAATACGAGGTGTTACTAAACGAGTTGCAGCAGTTTAATCCAGAGATGCTTGACAAACATCGTGTCTTAGCAGTAACTAAAAGTGACCTTCTCGATGATGAACTCATTGAGATGCTGCGTGAAACGTTGCCAACAGATCTCCCTGTTGTCTTCATTTCTGCTGTCACTGGACAAGGACTTGATGAATTGAAGGATATTCTTTGGAAAGAACTCAATGCAGAGAGCAATAAGTTGCAAAGTATTCTTTCAGAAGATACACTTGTTCATCGTGACAAGGATATGTCGCGTTTTGCTGCCGAGTTAGCGGCTGAGGACGCTGATATTGATGATGTTGAAGAGGTGGGTATAGACGAATTGGACGAGGTAGAAGACCTTGAAGATTTTGAATATACGAATGATTAAGCCTGTTCTACATTACTTTAATCTTGCCGACGAGGTAGTCAGCTTTAGCACTACCCGTCATGGCGGAGTTAGCAAGGGAAAGCTTGCTACACTCAACATCAACCCTCATCGGGGTGATGAACCATCTGCTGTAGCTGAGAATCTGCAGGCTGTAGTAGCTGAGATTGGTGTTCAGGCGGATAAGGTTATCCGTCTACATCAGATACACGAGACACATTGTCTGACCGTGACGGATGCGTTTTTTCGTCTTTCAGTCGCAGAACAGTACGAGATGGAAGAAGGGAAAGATGCTGTCGTTACCGATTGTCGTAACGTCTGCATCGGTGTTCATACTGCTGATTGTGTTCCTATTCTTTTTTATGACCCTGTTCATCATGCCATTGGTGCAGCCCATGCTGGTTGGCGTGGTACGGTACAGCGTATCGCACAGCACACACTTCGCAAGATGACAGAACTATATGGTACTGACCCCAAGGAACTCAAGGCGGTTGTTGGTCCTTGTATTTCGCTGAAGAACTTTGAGGTAGGTCAGGAGGTTTATGATGCTTTTTCGGCTGCAGGTTTTCCTATGGAACGCATTGCACGTATATATGAGAAATGGCATATCGACCTTCCGCTCTGCAATCAACTCCAATTAGAAGAACTTGGTGTGCCTGCAGCTAATATTCTTCAGTCAGGTATCTGCACTTATGATAATGCTTCCGACTTCTTCTCAGCACGTATTCTTAAAGAAGGATTTGGCACTATTTACACTGGTATTGCACTGAAATAAGTTCCTAATTTGTGGTTGTTACCGAATTATTTTCACGTAAATAAAATATTTTCTTGTCGTGAAAAAAAAATATTTTCTTTCATGAAGATAAATCTTTATTTTCATGAAAATAATTCGCAGAGGACTGTGATTTCAATCGTGTTTGTGTTAATAGATTTATCAAATAGGATAACTTTTCCTTTGCAGTTAACCCTTTATTATTAGTGACTTAGTATATTAAATCAATAACAAATGCCCTCATTTGCCCGTCCCTATCAAAGGGAACTGGAGAAATGAGGGCGTTCGTTGTTTTCTTTACTTGTGTCGGTTAGCACGTTGCTGACGGTATTTAGCCTTCTGCTTTGCACTGCCAGAGCCGTGTGCACCAGTAATATACTTCTTTTTCTTGGCTTTGGTTTTCACCTTGCCGTCGTCGACTTTGGGCTTCGAGGCACCTCGAAACACCATGCCGCTTTCGATAATATCATCTATTTCACTCATATACAATCTTTTTAATGATGGAATAAACGAACGCCAGTAAAAGCCATTGCGATGTTGTATTTGTCACAAGTGTCAATAACATGGTCGTCACGAATACTTCCACCAGCCTGTGCTATATATTCTACACCACTCTTATGTGCACGCTCTATGTTGTCGCCAAATGGGAAGAATGCATCAGAACCGAGTGCAACACCCGTATTCTTAGCAATCCACTCCTTACGTTCCTCACGTGTCAGAGGCTCTGGGCATTCTGTGAAGAACTGCTGCCATACACCCTCCTGCAGTACATCTTCATACTCATCAGAGATGTAGATATTGATAGTGTTATCTCTATCAGCACGGCGAATATCCTTCTTAAATGGAAGATTCATAACCTTTGGACACTGGCGCAACCACCATTCGTCAGCCTTACTACCTGCTAAACGAGTGCAGTGGATGCGACTCTGCTGTCCAGCACCAATACCGATAGCCTGTCCGTCCTTCACATAGCAAACAGAGTTACTCTGTGTGTACTTCAATGTAATCAGCGAAATGATGAGATCACGCTTAGCATCCTCAGTGAATGTCTTGTTCTTTGTAGGGATGTTCTCGAAGAGTGCGGAATCATCAAGCTTCACCTCGTTGCGGCCCTGTTCAAATGTAATGCCGAAAACTTGCTTCTTCTCTATAGGAGCAGGCACATAGTTAGGGTCAATCTTAATGACATTGTATGCACCCTTACGCTTATCCTT
Organism: uncultured Prevotella sp.; assembly: GCA_927910885.1. Taxonomy (GTDB): domain Bacteria; phylum Bacteroidota; class Bacteroidia; order Bacteroidales; family Bacteroidaceae; genus Prevotella. The sequence goes on from CAKMOD010000103.1 coordinate 86,896, forward strand.
CAGAATTTCTAAAGCCTCTGGAGTATAGTCAGGTGCGATAACACCATCGCTAACTTCACGCTTTATCAGCAACGCTGTCTCCTTATCGCAGGTGTCGCTGAGCGCACAGAAGTCGCCGTATGAACACATACGATCAGCTCCACGAGCACGTGCGTATGCACTGGCAAGCGGTGTAAGCTCGAAGTCAACATCATCGACGAAGTAAATCTTCTTGAGAGTATCACTCAAAGGAAGACCTACGGCAGCACCAGCTGGGCTGACATGCTTGAACGATGCAGCTGCAGGCAGACCAGTAGCGGCCTTCAACTCTTTAACGAGTTGCCAGCTGTTGAGCGCATCAAGAAAGTTAATGTAGCCGGGACGACCACTGAGAACTGTAATTGGGAGTTCGCCTTCCTCCATATAGATACGTGAAGGCTTTTGGTTCGGATTGCATCCGTATTTAAGAGCTAATTCTTTCATATAACTTATGTGGTATATGTAAATTGGTAGTGCAAAGATAAGGAAAAATAATGGAATACGCCGTTATGCTTGTCGTTTTTAAGTAAATTAGCCGTGTTGGTTTGTTTCTTTTGAAGAAAATCTGTACTTTTACACTCGAAAAGTAAACAATCTTTGGAGCGTGAGGACTATCCAGCGCAGGCTGAATACCCTCTGACTCCTCTAATCCCTTTAAATTACTTAAAGATATGCAAGCATTACACACAGACAAGGCACCTGCTGCAGTAGGTCCTTACAGTCAGGCTATCGAAGCCAATGGTTTTATTTTCGCATCTGGTTCACTTCCAATTGACCCAGCTACCAATGCTTTTGTTGAGGGTGGTGTGAAGGAACAAACTCGCCAGTCACTCACTAACGTATGCAACGTGTTGGCTTCTGCAGGTGTAGACCTGTCTCATGTTGTTAAGACAACAGTATTCCTTTCTGATATGGAGAACTTCGCTGCGATGAATGAAGTTTATGCCGAGTTCTTCAAGGAGCCTTATCCTGCTCGTTCAGCATTTGCTGTAAAGGCTTTGCCAAAGGGTGCGCTTGTTGAGATTGAGTGCATTGCTGTGAAATAAGTTGATTTGATTAGCCTAATAGCATACACTTTCTGATGATGCTATTTGGTTGAGATGACGAAATATAAGAGTTCTTTTGTAACGGATAATGTTTTATTTCTATCCTTATAAAAGGACTCTTTTTCTTCTGTTTCATATTCAAACAAATGTTGCTTCATTGCTTTTCTGTCGTTGTTCGATTGGTCCGCACATGTGGTGTTGATGCTTCGCACATTATGTGCTAACGTCCCGCACATGATGTGCTAAGCACTAAACGTCATGTGATAAGCCGTTTGGATAAAGGTAGGATGGGGTAAAGAAAATGCCATTCTATCCTAAGTAATACTTGTTTAATTCTGGCTTTGTTTATCAAAAACGATACAATGCTTTTTATTTCAAAGTAAATCCGCATCGCATAGTAAGTAATTTAATTTTACTCTCTTTGTTTACAAGTTTAATTAACATATTTAACGTTAAGAAAAGTCGTTGAATATTACTTAATTAGACAATCTTTTATTACTTTTGCATCACGTTAGTATATGTTGAAAAATGAGGTATGAAAAAGAAGCTTAGAACCATTATCGAGGAGCTTGGTCAAAAGGCGCATATCCGCAAAGAACTGGCTTCTGATTTGGAGAGATTGTCAAGCAGGTTAGCATTTCATCACATTCACTTGGAATCGTCATCTTTGAAGAAAGTTGTTGACTATTTCAAGGGGAAGGAAAAACCTTCTAAAAAAACATTAGATAGGCTGGCTCTGTTTGCAGGTTTCCAAAACTGGAAGGATTTAAGTGCAGCCTTGCATGGTGAAAACGATGCTGGGTTGAATTACGAAGATTAATTACTCTGTAGAGATATAGAGTAGGGGGTAATCATGAAGGAGATGCTCTGAAGGGTTATCTGTGAAAGATTGTAGGGACATACGGTATGTTTATCCGCAGGTGATACCTGTCATGAGATAAGCAAAGCGTATGTCCCTATATTATTTATATGGTTGCTTGTGGTGAGAAGTCTTTTTCTTAATGCGTAAGGAAACTAATAAGAAGGAGTTTTGTATGGCTCAATATTAAAAGTCTTTTCCTTCTTCTTTTATTGGCTTTACCAACAATGAAACTCTAATGAGCCTATTAATCGATAAATAAAAAAGCCCGAAACCAAAAGTTTCGGACTTTTATTTTCTTGGATTTCCAAGGGCTTACTTCTCAGCAGCAACGGTTCTTTTCTCCTTGATACGTGCAGCCTTACCTGTAAGATTACGGAGGTAATAGAGTTTCGCACGACGAACCTTACCACGCTTGTTCACCTCGATAGAATCGATGTTTGGTGACTCGATTGGGAAGATACGCTCAACACCGATGGTGCCTGACATCTTACGAACAGTGAAACGCTTCTTCTCACCATGACCAGAAATCTTGATAACTACGCCACGGTAGAGCTGAATACGATGCTTGTTACCCTCGACGATTTTGTAAGCGACAGTGATAGTGTCACCAGCCTTGAACTCTGGGAACTGTTTGCCGGTTGCAAATGCTTCTTCAGCAACTTTAATTAAATCCATTTTTCTATTAATTAAATATTGTTTGTCGTTCCAACGTAACGTAATCCATGACTCTTCCATGTTCAGCGGTTACGCCGAAAAGCGGTGCAAAGTTACTGCTTTTTTCTGAACCGACAAAGTAATTCTGTGCTTTTATTTTGCTGTGTACTATGTGTGATAAAGAGATATTTGTGTGCATAAGCTTTATAATTCTTTTGGTTTATCGCAACAAACAATTCTATATAGTAGGTAAGAGCACGGCAAAAGGAATAGGTAAGTGGAACTTATAGTTGACACTTTCAATAACAGTAAACTGCTAATATCCGACTTATGAGAAAAGGAATAGCAGGCTTGCTATAAAAGCATCAGACCAGCCAGGCTCAAAGAGTCTGGCTGGTCTGTTATATGAATGTTAGTACTCGGACGGATAAACCTTAATACTTAAAGACCGCTGTCAGAGTTAACTTGCGTCCGTCCGCATGAGCATACTCTGCATTACGTGCCATCATCATAGACGCTGGTGTGTAATAAGTGTAGTTCAATAAGTTGGATACAGCCAAACTTAAGTCGCAAACCTTCATCTTTACGCCTGCAGTAAGGTTTAGTAAGTTGATACGACTTACGATTCCTTCACCCTCGTTATATGTTCCTGATGCATTAGGAGTAAATCTATTACGCTTACCTGTGTGCATGTATTGTAACTGAATGTAGGTGTTTTTGACAGGAGCATAATTGACATACATTGCTAACTTAGCGGCTGGAATAGAAATATTAGACATGTATGTGTCCCAATCTCCAGACGCAGATTTGAGCTTACCTTCGAACCATGAAAGGTTAGCACCAGCCTTTAAGTTACTGAGGATTTGTGCATCTGCACTTAATTCAATGCCATACACCTTCTGTGGAGTACGGTTAACTACCCAGAAACCATTCTCAATCTTGAGGTCACTTCCAAGCTTAGAATAGGTGTAGAAAACAGATCCATTCAGCTGCAACCAATGGTTAATATCAGAGTAAACACCAATCTCGTAGTTGTTTGTTTTTACAGGTTCTGTTGATATCTTAGAGAGTACATCAGCCTTGGCAGCACGTAATGTACGTCCTAAATCAAAGATAGAAAAACCTTGAGAGTAGGCTACGAAGGGTTGAAATGCGCGATATCTGTTATAGGAAAGACCAACGTTAAAAGACATATTATTATACTTTAGCTTTCCACCCTTGACCTGAACCTGTGGGTCGGAGAGCTTATTGCGTAATACATCATAGTCTGGCACGTTCACATTAATGAAGTCGTAACGTCCTCCTAATTTGAGGTTTAGGTGTTCCCAAAGTGTGGTCTTCACTTGGATAAAGGGTGCATGATTGCTACTTGTTAACCATGGTACCCAATATCTACCATCTACCAAAGGTTGTGATGTTTTATTATAAAGGTAGTCATAACCATAAGCTAAGCGTGCAAAAGCATTCTCTGAGAATATAAGTCGAGTGTTAAACTGAGTGCGGAAACCAAACTTGCGGTCTTTAACAGCCGACTGTCCGCTTGTTTCTTCCCATCTTGGCTTTGCTGGGTCAGCCTTACGGAAGTCAAAGATAGTATATATTCCCGAACCATAAACAGATGCTTCTAAGTCGGTATGTTTGAATATATCCTTTGATGTAAACTTGAGGTAGGCATTGTGATTGTATCTTGTTCCCTCGTCAACAGCCTGTGGGTCCTTATTACCAATTATACCAATAGAAGGACTTTGTAGGTACTTTCCACCGAAAGGAATCAATTTCGTATCTTGCAAACTACGATAGTAATTATACATCAATTCGATTCTATTCTTTGGAGATAGGCTGTAACCGAGATTAACAAGTACATTCGTTGTATAGGTATCACCGAGTCCGTAGCGTGGAGAGATAAACTTTCCATCACCATCAATAGCACTACCTGTACGTCCGAAAGCCCCATTTACGAGATAATCAAACTGTCCCACACGACCATAAACTTGCTGGTTGATGCGATAACCTTGCCCTTTCCCGTGACGGAAGAAGTTATAAGTTGAACCCGAGAGAGTCGTCTCTCCAGCTACAGATCTGTTGGTGGTATTCTTCTTAGTTATGATGTTTATCAATCCTCCGATAGCTCCATTACCATAGAGAGCGGTAGACCCTTTTACCACTTCTATATGGTCGATAGCAGCGATATCGATGGTTCGTATATCACGGTCTGTTGAACGTAAAGGAGTTGATTGAGGTATACCATCAATCAAAATGAGTGCACTTCTTCCACGAAGTGATTGTGCGCGCGAGCTTGTAGTATTACTTGATAGAGCCATACCAGGCGTGAGCATGCCCAAGAGATGGGTGATGTCAGGAGCTGCCTTGCTCATTTCTGCTATTTGCTTTTGGTCAATAATCGTAACTGTTGCAGCCGCATTTTGCTTTATTTCAGGCATACGTGTGGTACTGATTGTTACTTCTTCGAGATGTAATGTGGAGTCTGTAATCTCTTCTGATTGTGCATTACAAGGTGTTGTTGCCATTGCAAGCATTGCGAGAGATAGATAAATTGTTTCTTTCTTCATATAAATACAATCCTATGAGTGTTAATAAACTTCTGCAAAAGTATTAATATTCTATATAACGTGCAATACCTAAAATGAGGTATATGTAGTTCTATGCGCTTTATTTTGAACGTATTTTTCCATGTGACAATATATCTTTAATAATGCGACAAGCATTTGATTCGTTTTTTTTTCTTACTTTTGCATTATCTTTTTGAATATTATCGACTTCCGATGTTACCTAAGCATAGTAGGGTGGGTGACGTTGGAAGTAAATCAAAGTAGGGCTATTTCCTACTCTGATAAATATTTATGAGAACTATAAAAGTCATTATATATGTATAAAAAAACGGTTTATCTGTCTGGATTAACAGCATTATTAGCGTTGACGGGCTGTGCTTCTCATTATGAGTTAGCAGGTATTCAGCGTACACGTGTGCTGGTTGATAATCGATATGATGCTACTCCTGATACAGGGGCAGCAAAGTTTATGGAACCTTTTAAGCACAAGGTTGACTCGGTGATGGGACCTGTTGTGGGAGAGGTTGACCACGATATGGTGGCACACCGCCCAGAAAGTGACCTCTCTAATCTGTTGGCAGACATCATGGTGTGGGCTGCACGCGATTATAATGAGAAAGTTGACTTTGGTGTTTATAATATGGGTGGTATTCGTGCAGCCCTTTCTAAGGGTAAGATTACCTTTGGTGACGTGTTGGATATCGCACCTTTCGAGAATAAAATTTGCTTCGTAACACTTTCTGGTGAGAAACTTTTAGAGCTGTTCTCACAGATGGCTCATACCGGTGGTGAGGCTGTTAGCCATGGAGTAGAACTTGTTTTTACACGTGATCATAAGTTGAAGTCTGCTCGTCTAAATGGTAAGGAGATTGACCCAAAGGCAAGTTATCGTATTGCTACGCTCGATTATTTGGCACAAGGAAATGATAAAATGGAAGCTTTCAAGTCGGCAACAAGTGTTGTGTCACCACAGGAAAGCAGTAACAATACACGTTTTATCATCATGAACTATTTTAAGGAGCAGACAGCTCAAGGTAAGGTGGTTAATGCTCACACAGAAGGACGTATCCGCGTGGAATAAACAATTAAGGAGTTAGGAAAATGAAAAGAAACATATTATTGATTACTTTCTGTCTCATGGCGGTTGTCGCTTTTGGACAAAATAAGAAACTGACAATCCTCCATACTAACGATACGCATAGTCAGATTTATCCGCTCAGTCCTAATCTTGCTGATACGATGAAGGCTGATCGTGGTGGTTTTGTACGTCGTATTGCGATGCTTAAAGAGGAACGTGCGAAGAACCCTGACTTGCTGCTTTTTGATAGTGGCGACTTCTCGCAAGGCTCGCCTTATTACACAATGTTCAAGGGTGATGTTGAAGTGGGGCTGATGAATCAGATGCACTACGATGCTGTTACGATTGGTAATCATGAGTTTGACTTCGGGTTGGAGAATATGGTACGCCTCTTCAAGAAGGCAAACTTCCCAATCGTTTGTGCAAATTATGATTTCAAGGGTACAGAGTTAGAGAAGTTGGTTAAGCCCTATATCATCTTGAAACGCAACGGACTGAAGATTGGAGTCTTCGGACTTGGTCCAAAGTTGGATGGTTTGGTAGTGAAAGCTAACTATGGTCCACTTGTTTATAACGACCCTGTCGCTTGCGCACAGAAGATTGTAAACGAATTGAAGGCTAAGAAGTGTGACCTTATTATCTGTATCTCTCACCTTGGATGGAATATAGAAGGTGTCAGCGATGAGGAAGTTATCGCAGGAACTCGCGGCATAGACCTTGTACTCGGTGGTCACTCACATACTTACCTTAATAAATTGGAATATGTAAAAGACCTCGATGGCAAAATGATTGGTGTCGATCAGAATGGCAAGCATGCTATTTATGTGGGTAAGTTAGTGCTTGATATGAAGAAGAAAAAGTAGGTCTTTCGTTCGATAGACTTATATAGAATAATGTGGGCTGTATCAGTATGATTGCCAATAGCAATCTTATTGATGCAGCCCACGGTCTTTTATACTTTCTAAAACGTTATTGAAAGTTTATCATTAAGCGAATACATTGCTAAAACTGTCCACTGTCTATTCTATTATCATCTTTCGACACAGAAAACCCCTTCTTTTAATATGTTGAAAATTATGCAAATAAGGATTTGAATAATCATTACATAAATTCAAATAAAACTTCCATAAATAAGGGAGAAAATACGTATTAAGAACAAGTTTGCAATCAACAGAAAATCAATCAGTTATAAAACTGTAGAAGAAAAGGTGCTTAATTGGACTTCAAAAGGGCGTTAGTAAGACTTCAAAAGGGCACCTTTTGCAAGTTCAATTAGGCTCTTTTAGAAGCCAAAAGAGCATATATTAGATTTGAGTTGTGTGAAAATAGTTTACAAATAGTGTTTAATAAGGGAACAAGTTGTTTGTTGAAGCAGCTATCGTATCTATTTGTTTTTTGTTTTATGCATGGTATTAATTTGATGTAATCAATCTCGTTTATTTACAAGAACCAATCCCAATAGTAGCAGTTACGATTATTCAGCTACTATTGGACATTGATTACGATGTAAAAAGCTATAGCCTGATAGCGTTCTCGTATTATGAAAGGTGTTTGTGTGCACCTTTATCTTATGTAAATCTCACCAGACTTCTTGTCACTCTTTGTTTTCTTCATATTTTCCTGATACTTTTGAATGATAGGCTTCAGATATTTTTTTGATTTTGTTGTAATCAGCATCACGCCGCCAGTACGTGGATAAAATAGCTTGTTGAAGTCACCGTTTTTGATAACATTCACACTAATGATGTCTTTTTGGTCAAGGTTATCGATGTTCTGTACCTCAACTCCATCTACAAGAAACACTGGTATGTTCAGACTATCTTGCTTTTCTTTAGTCTGTGCGCTGATGTTTATACTTGCAACGAGTGCACAAAGAAGGATAATAAACTTTCTCATAACTACTTTTGTTTACGATTTGTAATGCATCAAAGATACTGTTTTCTTTATATTTTGAAACTAAGTCCTCGTTTTTTTAACATCTTTTATTATCTACCTGTTTGGCATAGAGAAAAGAAGAGGAGAGCCTCTGTAACAGAGAAATAGTACCTTGTCTTGAATAATAAAGACTCAGAGAATGGAAGAAATATGGCGATAGTTGATAAGGTTGATGTTGCCACTCGTGTTCTCAAAGTCGCCAGAGTAGACTATAGCCTTCTTACTTATGGGGGTCTTTATCCAGCCTTCAATCTGCGTGAGTGCCTTCTTGAAAGATGAACTATAAGTCATAGAAGACTTCACTTCAATGGCTGTTAGTTCCCCTTCCTGCTTGATTAAGAGGTCAACTTCATTCTGATTAGAGTCGCGATAGAAGAATACTCCACCCTCTAATCCCATGTTATAGCGATGCTTGATGGCCTCCATAACAATCATATTCTCAAAGATAGCACCACGCATCTTATCCCTGTCTAACTGTTGAGGACTCTCGATGTCGAGTAGATAACAGGCCAGTCCTGGGTCGTTGAAATAGAGTTTAGGGCTCTTCACCAGTCTTTTTGGAATGTTCTCATAGTAGGGTGGGAGGAGCGTTATGAGGTAAGAAGCCTGCAAGACAGAAAGCCAGTGGCTGATAGTCTTGGAACTTACGCCTACCTCTGCACCTAATTCAGAAGCGTTGAAGAGTGAGCCTATTCGTGCTGCACACAGTTTCAAGAACTTTGTGAAGCGTATTTGGTCTTTTATCTGTAGGAGATCTCTTACGTCTTTCTCCAAGTATGTCCTAACATAAGAGGGATAAAAGAACTTAGCAATATTCTTCTTTGCACAGATAGAAGGGTAGAACCCGTTGTAAAGGATTTGATTTAGATTGTCTAAATCAACCTTTCCTATAACCTCCTGTATGGACATTGGCAACAGTTCGAACACCCCTGCACGACCAGCAAGAGATTCTGATAAGTTCTTCATTACCTCGAAATTCGAACTTCCTGACAATGCGAAATGTCTCTTGGGATTGTTATCTACAATGCCTTGTATGTAGTCTAATAGTTGAGGACACCTTTGTATCTCGTCAATAAACATTCCTTCATCTGTCTGATTAAGGAAGGCTATGGGATCATTCTTTGCGTAATCAAGAATGTTGAGATCCTTTAGACTGTATTTCTCGTAGAGTGGGAATAATTGAGTTAACAATGTACTCTTGCCTGATTGACGTGGTCCAGAGACAGCTATCACGGAGAAGTATTTTGATGCCTCAAGTATCGTTTCCTCTATTTTGCGATGTATATAATCGGTCATAAGTTTATGTAAATTTGAAGTTCAACTCCAAAATTACATAAAAAAAAGGCATGTGTACAAGCGAAAAGTGTGTTTTAATAAAAAAATCTATGCAATTTTGGAGTTCAACTTCAAAATTACATAGATTCTGTTTGCTTTTGATAAGTCTTTCTTCGTTATTCATCTTTTATGCCATATCTGATTGCTTGACATATAAAGGGATCTACTCGAAGTAGAAAGTAAGTGCTATCATCTTAGCTCGTGTTTCGTTAACAGAGTTTGTGTACATGAGCATATTCTTGTCTTGGAGGTTCTTTGCATGACTCTTGTCAAGACTGTTCATAAGACTATACATGAACTTTAACTCTGGGCGTAGCTTGAAATAAGGGAGATAGAAATCGCAGCCGAGTCCCACTTCTAAGAATACTTCGCTACGTTTTAGTTTAATATAATCATTGTCCTTACCTGAAAGGTTGAGCATAGGGTTTAATCCTAACATCACGTAAGGGCGATGATTATTAAAGCGAGGAGCGGCTGCAATGAGGTCGAAAGCGCAAGAAATGTATGCTGTTTTGAGATCTTGCACCTGCTCGGTAGGCTCTCCTTGTGCATTAAGGTCTGTAATATTACGGAAAGTTAGATGTCGTGTACCAAAGTACATGGCAGGAGCCATACGCAACTGAAAGGTAGAGTTGAGTCGCAACTCGCCCAATACACCCACTGTAAATCCTGCATCCCAACGGTCTTGATCGGCTGAAACAATCTTCTGAACCATTCCGTTGCCATCATCAAGGTCGACCATCTGTGGTCCAACATTATTAAGTTCAAGGTCTTGTAGATGTGTGCCAACGAGCACACCGAAATGGAATTCACGCAGATCCGTATAGGGACGGTTCTGTACTCTTCGTTCCTGTGCATGGCTTGTCAGCACGGAAGCCAATAGGGTGAGGGCTACTAAAATTCTTTTCATAATTAATCTTCAAACGTATTTCTCTTGGTTTTATTGTCTATATTAATGAAGATGTCGGCTGAGTTTTAAGGCTTCTCATCCTTTTTAGGTAGAGCGTGGTGAGGAGGTTTTACTTAAAAAGAGGGAGAATTGTCTTTTATAATCATTCCAAATGTTTATGTAACAGTCAATTTATCAGTAAGTTAACATATAGAATATTTCGTGTTTTTTATTTTTATGCCGTCTAAATATTTGTAATTTTTATCAATATGTTTAGGTATTCAAGAAATTATTTCTACCTTTGCATCATCAAATTTAGGTATTGAGCCTGTTTGTAATACAAGAACATTATTAACATTATAAATTATTTATATTATGGCTTACGTAATTGGTAATGATTGTATCGCTTGTGGTACATGTATCGACGAATGTCCAGTAGAGGCAATCTCTGAGGGTGATATCTATAAAATTGATGCAGACGCTTGTACTGAGTGTGGTACTTGTGCATCAGTTTGTCCAAGTGAGGCTATCAGCCTTCCATAAGGTTTTATAACCTGTTACTGATTAAATTCACAAGGCGAGTCGAAAGGCTCGCCTTGTAAGTTTTATGATAGTTTGTAATGGGAATTATTGGTAGGAGCTATTGCGAACGCTATGAATAGTTGCTACTTCCTGATAAGTTTTCGTAGAACAGTAGATTTTTAGTGTGGATACACATTTAGTTTGTAGAGCTGCTTGGGCAATTGTTGAAATTCATTTTGCTGTCACTGCTGTCATTTGTTGTATGTGCTTAACTTGTTAGTTTACAGAGGAATAAACGAAGTGTTAAAAGTGACAGGAAATTGAAGCAAAAATATTCCTGTAAGATATGTGTATGTACGATGAAGTTAAGAATAGCTTTATAATAAAATCTTTTTCTGTCTGCTTAAACTCATATTGAGACGTGCATTGGGCTGTATACAAAACAAAAAAGGTTGGTAATCATAATGATTATCAACCTTTTTGTAGCGGGACGGGGCTACGATCCCCGGACCTCCGGATTATGAATCCGACGCTCTAACCAACTGAGCTATCCCGCCGTCCATTTAACTTTCGTTCTTGAAAGCGGGTGCAAAGGTATGAAGAAAATATCATACTCGCAAATATTAAGTCGTTTTTTTAACGGATATTCAAGAAAAAGTTTTATATTTGCATTTGATAATAGGAAAGAACGACTATATAACATGTTGTTAGCTTGTATGATAACTACATTTCATGCCTTGTGATAATGATTGCTGATTTATCTGTTGACTGTGTGCAAAGGCAATAAAATAGGGGCTTAACTCGTTGAAAGAAGGTCTATCTGTTTAGTACAAGAAAAGAAGAATGTAGTTTTAACATGATATCGACAATGTAGTTTCTAACGATTATTTATACAACTGCTAAAAACGGACTTATATGGCAAATGACATTGAGTGAAAAGTCTTTGGAAAGTAGATAGCAGAGAAAAGAGAGTTATAAATTGAATAATATTAAACGTAATAATTGAAGATGAGTAAGAGAGTCGAACTGGAATACGAATTGAAGACACGGTCGGGTAGTGCTGTGTGGGCACTGATTAGTACGCCAATTGGTTTGATGAAATGGATGGCAGATGACGTCACGATAGAGGGTGAAGTGGCTACCTTTATTTGGGGCGACCCACTTCGTGAACACGATACGCATACTGCAACAGTGGTAGATATGATGAAAAACAATTACATACGTTTTCATTGGGATTCTTCTGAGAGCGACTCTTATTGGGAGATAAAGATGTTTCACAGTGAGATTGCTGGCAACTTTCATCTGCTTGTAACTGATTTTGCAGAGGACGATGATGTGGAAGGATTGGAACAACTTTGGAATCAGAATATTGATCGCCTACATCGTATAACGGGGGTATAACCTTTTATAAATATATTGTGCAAAGAATAGGGTATATGGTACTACGTTGATTTAGTCGACCATATACTCTATTTTGTTATCATGGGGATTTCTTAAGCTGCGTTTTACTCTTTATTTTTACGTTTGTCATCGTTATTAAGAGTCGATAAAGAACGCGTTCCTTATTTCTTTTTTGGTGTTATTCTTTTTTATTATATCAGGATATATAGTGAGGTGTTAAGAACTAAGGAATCTTTTCTTTGTTATAGGAAAGACACAGGTCAAAGAATAAAAATACTAAAAAAGACCATTACTCTGATATTTTTATGTAATTTTGCAAAAGGTAAGTCGTAGTTTACAGATAAAAAACAATATTTCTTTGTTTTTGTTTGTAATAGCTTCGCACATAAAATAAGGGAGAGTAAGATTCTCGTTATTATATCATGTTTCAAATCAAGAAGTTAGATATATTCATTGCCAAGCAGTTTGGTATGCTTTTCGCAGGAACATTCTTCATCAGCTTGTTTGTGTTGATGATGCAGTTCTTGTGGAGATATGTTGATGACTTGATTGGAAAAGGATTGTCAATGGATGTTCTTGGACAATTCTTTTGGTATATGAGCTTGATGATGGTGCCACAAGCACTTCCTTTGGCGATTCTTCTTTCATCGCTTATTTCCTATGGTAACCTTGGCGAGAGTTCAGAGTTGACAGCTATTAAGGCTGCTGGTATCTCGTTGATTCAGTCGTTCAGAGGACTGATCGTTATTAGTATTTTTTATTGCTTTTGGTTCTTTTTACTTCCAGAATAATGTAGGACCAATAGCGCATAAACACATAGCCCAGCTACTTATCTCCATGAAACAGAAGAGTCCTGAACTGGAAATCCCAGAAGGAATCTTCTATGATGGTATTCCACAAACAAATCTCTACGTAGAGAAGAAAGACTTGAAGACAGGACACCTATATAATATTATGGTGTATCGAATGACGGATAGCTATGAAGATCAAGCTATTATCCTTGCTGACTCAGGTATGTTGCAGTCTACAGCGGATAAGAAACATCTCGTTCTGAACCTATGGAGTGGGGAGTGGTTTGAGAATATGCGCTCACAAGAAATGGGTAGTAGTGCCAGTGTTCCTTATCGTCGAGAAACATTTGCACACAAGCATATTGTTCTTGACTTTGATGGTGACTTCAATCTTACGGATATGGCAGGTATCTCAAATGATGCCCGTACGAAAAGTATTCAGAAGATACAGCGCGACAAGGACTCTTTGATACATGTTTATGATAGTGTGGGCAATGCTTTTTATAAGGATGCACAGACTGTTTACTATCGAGAACCTAACCTTAAAGCTTCAGAGAAGAAGCAGGCTGTTAAGCTGGCAGAAGAAAAGACATTTAATGTAGACTCGGTATTTAAAAAGCTACCTGCCGATCAGCGTCGTTATGTTGTTGACCAAGCTTTGTCAACCGTTCAGCAAGAAGTTAGCGACCTTGATTTCAAGAGTATGATAACTAAAGATGGCGACAGATTAATCCGTTTACATGATATTGAGACTATTAATAAGTTTACTCTGTCGCTGATATGTATTATCTTCTTCTTTATTGGAGCGCCACTTGGTGCTATTATCCGTAAGGGAGGATTGGGTATTCCAATCATTATCAGCGTTATCGTGTTTATTATATTTTACATCCTCGATAATACGGGCTATCGAATGTCACGTCAGGGAGACTGGGCTATATGGTTTGGTAAGGGGCTATCTATGGCTGTTCTCATTCCAATGGCAATCTTCTTCACCTACAAGGCAAACAATGACTCGACAGTGTTCAATGCTGATATGTATAAGAACTTGTTGATGAAGATGCTTGGAATACGTGTGAAACGTAGTATAGCAAGTAAGGAGGTTATCTTGCATGACCCTGATTACAGCAAGGCTGCAGAGCAACTTAGCGACTTGAATGTAAGGATTGCAGAATATGCTAAGACACGTAGGCTGAAATCTGCACCTAATGTAATAAAGGTATTCTTCCGCTATCATACAGATCATGTGATTGAGAAGATTAACGATGAACTTGAGAATGTCATAGAAGACTTGGGTAATACACGCAATAAAGTCATCATGACAGAACTGAATAAATACCCAATATTAGCAGTAAAGGCGCATACAAGACCATTTGATCATAAGTGGTCGAATATTCTTGCAGCTGTTATTTTGCCAGCAGGTATTTTCTTCTATTTCCGTATGTGGCGTTTCCGCTTGCGTCTTTATCGTGATCTTCGTATCATTATCAACTGTAATGATATGATAATAGCAGAGATACAACGGATGAAAGAAAAAGAAGAATCAATGGGCTATTGATATAGAAACAATAAAAATCAGTAACTATATGGAAGATTTTAAACTCGATAGCATCGAAGATGCACTGAAAGACTTTCGGGAAGGAAAGTTCGTTATCGTAGTAGATGATGAAGACCGAGAGAATGAGGGTGACCTTATTATGGCGGCTGAGATGATTACGCCAGAGAAGGTTAACTTTATGTTGAAGAATGCACGAGGAGTTCTATGCGTACCTATTACGCTCTCACGTGCAGAAGAATTGGATTTACCTCATCAGGTTTCTGATAATACGTCAGTATTGGGAACTCCATTCACTGTTACGGTTGATAAGTTAGAAGGCTGTTCAACAGGTGTGTCTACACATGACCGTGCAGAAACAATTAAGGCGTTGGCTGATCCTAATTCTACTCCTCAGACTTTTGGACGTCCAGGTCATGTCAATCCTCTTTATGCTCAGGATAACGGTGTTTTGCGTCGTTCGGGTCATACTGAGGCTGCAGTCGATCTCTGTAAACTTGCAGGTTGCTTCCCTGCTGGCGTGTTAATGGAGATTATGAATGAAGATGGTACGATGGCTCGTATGCCTGATTTGCAGAAGCGTGCAAAGGAATGGGATATGAAGATTATTAGTATCAAAGACATTATCGCCTATCGCCTGAAGAATGAAACAAGTATTGTTGTTGGTGAGGAGGTAGAACTCCCTACAGAATATGGTATGTTTCATCTGATCCCATTCCGTCAAGCAAATGGCTTAGAGCACATGGCTCTTATTAAGGGAACGTGGAAAGAAAACGAACCAGTACTTGTACGCGTACACTCATCATGTGCAACGGGTGATATTCTCGGTAGTCAGCGTTGTGACTGCGGTGAGCAGCTTCATAAGGCAATGGAGATGATAGAGAAAGAAGGCAAGGGTGTTATCATCTATATGCAGCAGGAAGGTCGTGGTATTGGTTTGATGAATAAGATAGCAGCCTATAAGTTGCAAGACCAAGGTCTTGATACTGTTGAGGCTAACCTTCATCTTGGTTTCCGTCCAGACGAGCGTGATTATGGTTGTGGTGCACAGATGTTGCGTCATCTTGGTGTTCATAAGATGCGTTTGATAACAAATAATCCTACAAAGCGAGTAGGTCTTGAGGCTTATGGCTTAGAGATTGAGGAGAATGTACCTATTGAGATAACTCCAAATAAGTTTGACTATCGCTATCTGAAAACTAAGCGTGACCGTATGGGACATGACTTGCATTTGTAAGCAAAATAGTAATAGGAAGCTTTCTAATAACTCTTATAATGAATCCCACTATAGAGAAATGACGTGTTTCTTTGTAGTGGGATTTTTGTTTGTAGGCTTAAAAGAAAGCCATTGTTATATCCTTTTATATTATAGGATATGGTTTCTATTATTGGATATATAGGCTTGCTATAATTGTGAAATAGATAAACACGGATGGTGCGGGCGGTATGTACTATACAAAAGGAGCGGTAATAGAGGCTTATCTTCACTCTTTCGTGAGTATTATTCGATATGTATATAAATGAATGAGTATAGTTATAGCTTGTATAGTTCTGTTCATACAGACTGCATTTATTATATGATTCTTTAATTTAAACTGTCAAATCGGCAGTAAAAAAGTTATTTAGATAAAATAAAGAAAGAAAAGTTGCGTTATCAAAATGAATTTGCGTACTTTTGTAGATGGTATTATTTATTAAGAAAGGTAAAGTTCGAAATGGCACAACTATCAGATCGTTTAAATCGATTGGCGCCTTCTGAGACATTAGCAATGTCTCAGAAGAGTAGTGAAATGAAAGCGCAGGGAATTGATGTTATCAACATGAGTGTGGGAGAACCAGACTTCATGACTCCTGATCATGTTAAGGAGGCAGGCAAAAAGGCCATTGATGATAACTTCTCTAAGTATTCCCCTGTTCCTGGTTATCCTGTTTTGAGGGATGCCATCTCAAAGAAGCTGAAAGAGGAAAACAATCTTGATTATGCCGCATCGGAGATTATTGTCGGGACAGGTGGTAAACAGGGTGTTTGCAATGCTGTTTTGGCTTTGGTGAATCCAGGTGATGAGGTGATTATTCCTGCACCTTATTGGGTGAGCTATCCACAAATGGTAAAACTTGCTGGTGGTGTGCCTGTAGTTGTTTCTGCAGGAATTGAACAGGACTTTAAGATTACTGCTGAGCAGTTGGAAGAGGCGATTACGCCAAAGACAAAGATGATAATTCTTTGCTCTCCAAGTAACCCTACTGGTAGTGTCTATTCTGCAGAAGAGTTGGATGCCTTGGCAAAGGTTGTTTTGGCACATGAGGACTTGTTTGTTATTTCAGATGAGATTTACGAACACATTAATTATATAGGCGGTCATTGTAGTATTGCGTCTTGTCCAGGTATGAAGGAGCGTACGATTCTCTGTAATGGAGTGAGTAAGGCTTATGCTATGACAGGATGGCGAATTGGCTGGGTAGCTGCTCCAGAGTGGATCGTTAAGGGACTCAATAAGCTGCAAGGACAATATACATCAGGTACATGCAGCGTTAGTCAGATGGCTTCTGTTGCAGCATACGTGGAGAATCAAACTTGTGTAGCAGAGTATCGTGAGACATTCCGTCGTCGTCGTGATTTGATTGTTAGCTTGGCAAAGGAAATTCCTGGACTTGAGGTGAATGTGCCACAAGGAGCATTCTATCTTTTCCAAAATGTTCCAGCTTCTTTGGAAAGACTGATGGTAAGCACGTAATTAATAGTTCGTCAGATCTTGCTATGTATATTCTTGAAGAGGGATGTGTGGCAACAGTGGGAGGTGATGCATTCGGTGCTCCAGACTGCTTCCGAATGAGTTACGCAACAAGTGACGAAAATATAAAGGAAGCACTTCGCCGCATCAAAGATGTACTTTCAAAACTAAAATAGAGTCCGTAGGGGTAGATAGTAATAAAAATGAGGTGGAAACAGTACATTTTTAACTGTTAAATGTTATTAATCGTGTTTGTAGTTTTCTTTTAATTACTATCTTTGCGGAGATAAGAAGCCATGGCGAACTCTCATTTACGATGGGAATCACATACAAAGGCTTATAAATCAGAAAGATATTAACAAATTAATTCATTAATAACCTAAAAATTAAAATTTTATCAAATTATGGCAACTACACAACAAAAACCAGCCCCACAGAAAAAGGCTGAGGGCTTCACAGGAGTTAGAGGTGCATTCTGGATTATCGTCGTTTGCGCTGTCGTTGCGTTCACATTGTTCTACACATGGTTCGGTAATGAAATGCACTTCCAGGATGGAGCTGCACGTGAGAACCCAGCTGACGTTTGGGGTACCATCTTTAAGGGTGGCGTAGTCGTTCCAGTTATTCACACTCTCTTGTTGACTGTACTCGCTATGTCTATCGAGCGTTGGATGGCTTTGAAGACTGCTTTCGGTAAGGGTGCTCTTCCAAAGTTCGTTGCAAACATCAAGAGTGCTCTTAACTCAAATGACCTTGCTAAGGCTAACCAGCTCTGCGATCAGCAGAAGGGTTCTGTAGCAAACGTTGTTAAGGCTTCTTTGAACGCTTACAAGGATATGGAGACAGGTGCTAACGCAAGCCTTAAGAAAGCTCAGAAGGTAGCTAAGATTCAGCAGGCTCACGAGGAGGCTACTCAGCTTGAGATGCCAACTCTGACAATGAACCTCCCTATCATTGCTACTCTCGTAACACTTGGTACTCTTACTGGTCTTCTCGGTACTGTAACCGGTATGATCAAGTCGTTCTCTGCTCTTGCTGCAGGTGGTGGTGCTGACTCTGCTGCACTTTCTGCTGGTATTTCTGAGGCGTTGATCAACACCGCATTCGGTATTGCAACATCTTGGTTTGCGGTAGTATCTTATAGCTACTATTCAAACAAGGTTGACAAGTTGACTTTCGCCCTCGACGAGGTTGGTTATTCTATCGCTCAGACATACGAAGTAAACCACACAGACGAGGCTTAATTTTTGCTGACCCTTTAATAATTTATCGCTATGGGTAAAGTAAAAGTTAAGAAGAGTGACACCTTTATCGACATGACGCCTATGTCAGACGTTATGACCCTGTTGCTTACCTTCTTCATGCTGACATCTACGTTCGTAAAGAACGAGCCAGTGAAGGTAAATACTCCGGGTTCTGTGTCTGAAACTAAGGTGCCTGAGAATGGTGTCCTGACAATTCTCGTTAGTCCTCAAAAAGGACCTAATGGAACGCCTACTGGTGAAGGCCAGGTTTTCATGAGCTATGATAATACCAATGAGTTGGGTCAGATCGTAGATCAGATGGGCGTAACATTGACTCCTGCACAGAAGAAAACTTTTGTTGCTGAGTCTACATTTGGTACTCCGCTCGATAAGTTGGCTGCTTATTTGTCAAAGCCAGCAGCAGAGCGTGGTAATGAACTCCCTAAGATGGGTATTCCTCTCGATAGTATCCAGGGACAGGAGATGACAGAGTTCCAGCAGTGGGTTAACGCAGCCCGCCAGGTGAACCCTAAGGTTAGACTTGCTATCAAGTCAGACGCTGATTCTCCTTATGGTACCGTTAAGAAGGTAATGAGCGAACTCCAGGATATGGATGAGAGCCATTACTATATGATCACACAGTTGGACGCTAAAAAGGCTGCTCAGGCAGCTAATAAGTAAGGAGATCAAAGTATGGAAATGATGGATACAGGAAAAGAAGGCGGCAAGCAGAAGAAGTTAACCGTACGCGTAGACTTTACGCCGATGGTGGATATGCTTATGTTGCTGATTACCTTCTTCATGCTTTGTACTTCACTTAGCAAGCCTTCAACTATGGAGTTGACGATGCCAAGTAATGATAAAACTCAGAATGAAAATCAGAAGAATGAGGCCAAGGAGTCACACTCTATTACGATTTACATTGCTGACGGAGATAAAATCTTCTATGGTAATGGTAAACCAGAGTATGATAACGCTAATTGGCTGAAGCCAGCTGATTGGAGTAACACTCCAAGTGGTATTCGCTACGTTCTTCAGCATAAGCAGGTGGGTGACCCTTCAACAGGTGATCCAGTTTCTATCCCATATCAGGATATGGATATTGCGGTGAAGGAACTGAATCGTAAGAAGCAGGCTAATCCAGCTTCTTATCCTGATAGCATTTATCAGGCTGAGTTGTCTGCGATCAAAACTGGTATGATTAATGGTAAAAAGGTTTCAACCATGACTGTCATTATTAAGCCAACGGACCAGGCATCATATCGTCATTTGGTAGACATCCTCGATGAAATGCAGATTTCATATATTGGAACTTACGTCATTGACAAGCTGACAGACCAAGACAAGGCTCTCTTAGCCAAGAAAGGTATCAAAGCTTAATCACTGATTCGTAAACAATTAAAGAAAGAAAACAATGGCAAAAATAGATTTATGCGATCCTAAATGGGTCGACATGGTGTTCGCCGACAAGAACAAGGAGTACGGTGCATACAAGCTTCGTAAAACTGTTTCTCAGCGTAACATCAAGGCTTTAGCTATTCTGCTTTGTGCTGCATTCCTCGGTGGTGGTTACTTAGCTTATCAGATCAAGAAGCATAACGACGACTTGGCTGCGCAAGCTGAATATGCAGCAAAGATGGAGTTAGCAGCTCTTGAGCAAGCTAAGAAGGAACAGGCTGAGCGTAAGAAGCAGCAGAAGAAGGAAGAACCTAAGAAGATTGAACCTGAAAAGGTTGTTCCTGAAACTCGTGCAACTGTTAAGTTTACAGCCCCTGTCATCAAGGATGATAAGGACGTAAAGGAAGAGATGCCACCAATGGTCAAGATGAATAAGGAGACCAAGGCAGTCGGTGTTGAGACCAAGGAAGGTACGGAAGATCGTACTGAAGTTGCTGCTCGTAGCACCGTTGCTACTCCTGAACAGATTGTACCAAAGATCGAGAAACCTGTTGTTGAGGCTCCAAAGCCAGAGCCAAAGCAGGAGGTTGAAAATAAGGTCTTCACAGTGGCAGAGGTTATGCCTTCATTCCCTAATGTAAATGCTTGGTTGGCTTCTCATATCCAATACCCAGCAGTTGCAGCAGAGAATGGTGTGCAGGGACGTGTTATCGTTAAGTTCGTTGTAGGACGTGATGGTAGCGTTAGTCAGGCACAAATCGTTCGTGGTGTTGATCAGGCACTCGACCGTGAGGCACTTCGCGTTGTTAATAGCATGCCGAAGTGGTCTCCAGGTATGAACAATGGTCAGCCAGCAAACGTTTGGTTTACTCTCCCTATTACCTTCAAACTACAGTAAAAGCAAATATTATATGAAAAGAACCAGATTCTACATAACAGTAGGATTGATGCTATCCCTCGGCTTCCTTCTGTCTGCTTGCGGACAGAAGAAAGCTAAGGACGGCAGAACAGATACACCGACGTCAGGGACGATTAAGTTCGCCTCTGACGAAAGTTTTAGTCCTATTATAGAGGAACTGTTACAGAATTATCAGTTCCGCTACCCAGAAACTCACTTGTTGCCAATCTATACAGATGACAACAAAGGTATGCAACTGCTCCTCGACCAGAAAGTTAATCTTTTCTTCACTTCTCATGCATTGACGAAGGGAGAAGATGCTATGTTACGAGGGAAAGGTCCTATCCCAGCGGTATTCCCGATAGGATATGATGGAATTGCTTTCATCGTGAACAATACGAATGTAGATTCATGTATTACGGTTACCGATGTTAAGAAGATTCTCAGTGGTCAGATTGCAAAATGGAATCAGTTGAACCCTAAGAATGATAAGGGTGATATTGAAGTTGTTTTTGATAATAAAGCTTCAGCAACATTGCATTATGTAGTCGACTCAATTTTAGGTGGAAAGAACATCAAGAGTGCGAACGTTGTTGCTGCAAGTAACAGTAAGTCGGTTATCGACTATGTTCATAACACTCCTAATGCTATAGGTGTTATTGGTTCAAACTGGTTGAATGACCATCGCGATTCAACAAACACTACTTTTAAGAAAGATATCAGAGTGGTTGGTCTTTCAAAGACTACCGTTGCACAGCCAGAGAATAGTTGGCAACCTTATCAGGCTTATCTGTTGGATGGTAGATATCCTTTCGTAAGAACTATCTACGCTGTCGTGGCTGACCCTCACAAAGCATTGCCTTGGGCATTTGCAAACTTCGTAACCAATCCAATTGGTCAGAAGATTATTTTTAAGGCTGGTCTCTTGCCTTATCGTGGTGAAATCAACATTCGTGAAGTTGAAGTTAAGACCCAGTAGTCAGTAAAGCATAGTGTGTTGTTTATTGGCAAACGATAATCAGTTATGATTAATTATAATGTGGTCGTTATAACATTAGAGAAGATTTATTTTGCTTATCAACATTAGTTACTACTCTCATAGGATTAAACTAAATGCCGTGGTAGGCGTCTTAATGAATAAAGTTCACTTGAATTAAAATTTAAAGAGAAAGAATTATGAAGACAAAGAAATATTTAATAGCTGGAGCCTTGATGTTGGCAATGTCAACTCCAGCAATGGCACAGGATGTTGATTACGCAGTAGCTCTTAAGCCTATTGTAGCTGCTATCGAAGCTGCACCAAATGATCCAAAGGCAGCAAAGGATCTTATTAAGGAGTATCAGAAGAACTTCAAGAAGAGTGAAGAGGCTATTGTTGCCTTGGGTAATGTTTACCTTTTGCAGCGTAATTATGATGCAGCAACAGAGATTGCAAACAATGTTATCAATAATAAGAAATACAAGGGTAGCTTAGCTTATGTCCTCTTGGGCGATATTGCTGCTCTTAAGGATTCTATTGGTAATGCAGGTGCAGCTGCTACACAGTATCAGAATGCAATTACTGTTGATCCACAGAACGTAACAGCTTACGAACGTTATGCTAAGGTTTTCCGTCATGTAAACTCTAAGGTAGCCGTTCAGAAGCTTGAAGAGCTTCGTAAGGTTAAGCCAGACTATCCAGTAGAGGCAACTGCAGCTGAAATCATGCTTGGCGATGGTAAGTATAAGGAGGCATTAGAGTGGTATGCAAAGGCTAATCCAGCTAATATGTCAGAGGACAACTTCTATAACTATGGTTTTGCTGCTTACATTACAAAAGACTATCAGAGAGCTTTGGATGTTGTAAAGCAGGGTTTGCAGAAGTTCCCTAACAGTGAGTACTTGAGCCGTATTGCTATGATGGCATCAGTTGAGTTGAAGGATTATGCTTCTGCTATCAACTATGGTAAGGTCGTGTTTGCTGGTTCTGGTAAGAAGGTAGCTAACGACTACGATGTGTATGCAAAGGCACTTTGCGGTGCTCAGCAGTATGACGAAGCTATCAACACTGTTAACAAGGCACTCGAGGTTGATAAGAACAATATTGAGCCTTTGAAGACTTTGGCTGCTATCTATGCTGCACAGGGTAATGATGACAAGTCACTTGAGGTTCAGCAGGAGTATCTTTCTAAGAGTAAGAAGGCTACTAACAATGACTGGGCAACACTTGCAAATACATACGTTACTAAGGCTGAGGGTATAACAGACCGTGCTGCTAAGAACGCTGTTCTTGCAAAGGCATTTGATGTTTATGAGCAGATGGTTGCTAAGTTCCCAACAATCTCTGATTGGGTATGGTTGAACCAGGCTAATGTAGCTCAGTTGATGAACGATCCTGATAAGGTGGCTGAAATCTATCAGAAGGTTGCTGCTTACGAAGAAGCTAAGCCAACGCTTGATGAGGATAGCAAGAGTTACTTGGAGAACGTTTACTATGGTCTTGGTTACTATCACTCAAAGAAGGGTAACAAGCCACTTGCAGACGAGTACTTCAATAAGGTGCTGAAGGTTAATCCTAACAATGACGGCGCTAAGAAAGCTTTAGGTATGTAATTATCTGAAACAATCATTAGATATAAGGGCGATGGTCGTAATGACTATCGCCCTTTTTTTGCTTTCTTTATTAAATGTTTGGACACTTACCTTATAGTTTTAACGTAATAACCTTAATGTTCTATGAAACATAGCAGGACTTTCAACTACCAATTTTTTATTCTTCGACACAGAATTCCCTTTCATGTTTATACTTAGAGAGCTTGCTGATAATGGTTTGAAAAATAATGACAAAACGTCGGATAAAATATCTATAAATCAAGGCAAAGATACGTACAAAAAGCAAATCTGCAACAAACAGTGAATCAATCGGTTACAAAATTGTTTTCGTAAAGGTGCTTAATTGGACTTCAAAAGGGCGTTTAGTAAGGGGTCTTAAAGGGCACCTATTGCAAGTCAATTAGGCGTCTTTAAGAAGACAAAAGAGCATATATAGGTTTAGAGTTGTGTGAAAATAGTTTACAAAACGTTGGCTGCTATAAGAATAAGTTGTTTGAATAAGATGGAGCGATATACTACTTAGATAGCTGAAGTTTTAATTTATTTTCTTGTGGATGTTCCAACTCTTAGAGAGCTTGTAACTATGAATTTATAGAAAAGAGGAAGCATATCACTTTGAGTTGTAGATAGAGCTCCGACAGTGTCATGCTTCCTTATCGTGTTACTCTATGATTCTCTATATCCAATAGAGAGGGTAGAGTGTATTAGAGTCATTCCGAGTTTATGATTTATGTCAAACTTCTCAGTATGCAAAATGGAGTAAATGTTAGTGTAAAAAATCATAATCCCTGTTCACAAAGATAAGCTAAAAATTTCAATCATGCTTTCAAGAAAAGCGAAAATCATTAGTCTTTAATATATAAATTGTCTTTTAATTCTTATTCGTGAGCGCTATCCCTCCTTTTTCTCGTTAATTTTATGTATCTTTGTCATCGTTTGAAAAGACACAATACTAATTTTGCAGTGGTGTTCGAATAGCCTGCTTGAACCTATTCATCTCTTTTGGTTACATGATTGATATATCTCTCATTGGTTTTGTTGATAGTAGGCTGTGGGAAAAGGACACTTTGCATACAATAATGATAATAACAGAACTCAAAAGCGTAACAAGCATTGAAAACTGAAAGAAAGATAAGTCCATGGGCATGGATACCCTCACTTTATTTTGCTGAGGGTCTGCCTTACATTGCCGTAACCGTATTATCTCTGCAGGTCTATATGCAAATGGGCTTGTCAGATGCTGAAGTAACCTTTTATACTTCATGGCTTTACCTCCCTTGGGTTATCAAACCTCTGTGGAGTCCATTTCTCGATTTGATTAAAACAAAGCGATGGTGGATTGTCATCATGCAGTTGCTTGTGGGTGCAGCTTTCGCAGGTGTTGCCTTTACGGTCAATACTTCGTTATGGCTTCAAGGAACAATCTGTTTCTTTTGGTTGCTGGCATTCAGTAGTGCGACACATGATGTTGGGGCTGATGGATTCTATATGATGGGACTTAATCAGCATGATCAAGCATTCTTTGTAGGTATTCGTTCCACCTTCTATCGTATATCAATGGTTGTTGGTAAGGGTGGACTGATTGCACTTGCAGGTTTTTTGCATAAGAACTTTGATATTCAGTGGACTTGGTCGCTTGTGTTTTATGGTTTGATGGCTCTTTTTATGGGTCTCTCCCTTTATCATCGCTTTATTCTTCCTCGTCCGTCCGAAGACTCTGAGAGGAAACAGGTGTCAGCCAGTCAATTGCTTCGTAGTTTTGGAGAGACATTCATCTCCTTCTTCAAAAAGGAGCAGGCTTTAACAACGATTTGTTTCTTACTTCTCTTCCGTCTGCCAGAGGCTTTGATTATACCTATTTCTCAACTTTTCCTTCAAGCACCGAAAGGAAAGGGAGGATTGGCACTTTCAGAGATAGAATATGGTACGGTGAATGGTGTGATAGGTGTTGCAGGCCTCTTGATAGGTGGAATTATAGGAGGAATGATGATTAGTCGCGATGGCTTAAAACGCTGGATATGGCCAATGACAGCAGCTATTACACTGCCTAATTTAGCATACGTCTATTTGGCTTATATGCTTCCTGATAACGTGATAGCGATTTGTGCAGCTGTATTTATCGAGAATTTCGGTTATGGATTTGGTTTTAGTGCCTATATGCTCTTTATGATTTATTTTAGTCAGGGCGAACATAAGACCAGTCATTATGCCCTTTGTACAGGCTTTATGGCGTTGTCAATGATGATTCCAGGATTGTTTGCAGGTGCGTTGGCGCAGGCTGTGGGCTATCGTTGGTTCTTTGTTATTGTGATGATAGTTTGTATCTTCCCATTCTTAGTTGCACATCAGTTGCGTATTGATGAAGACTTCGGTAAGAAGTAGCTGATGGATGCGCTTTAAAGGAAGATGACAGAAAAGGAGGGAAGGCTACGAGGCAATGCCTCGTATAAACGACCCATGGGATAGATGGCTGAAGGGAGGCGGAATTTAGATGGGAACAGCCTTTAACAGAATCTCAATTAAGCGCGGCAAGGCATAGTTTTCAATATCTTGCTTTTCTATCCAGATGAAATCTGAGGGTAGTTGCGGATAATTCTTAGGCTGCCAAAAGTAGATATCAGCAAGAAGGATCTGATGTGTAAGAATATGCTTAACCCCTTTTTGTAGTAGCTGTGCTTCTGTCTTCCATATAGCGTCTTTAGGTGACGTAAGTTGTTCGGCTTGTGGAAACTCCCATAATCCTTGCCAAATATCACCAGCACCACGTTGATGGATAGCTATTTCTCCTTTATATTCAATATACAAGTAGGTGAAATGACGTTCTCGTTGTTTCACCTTTTTGCTTTTTATAGGCAGTTCATTAATTCGTTGCTCACGGAAGGCAACACAACTCTCGCATAGTGGACAAGCTGTGCAGCGAGGAGAAGTGGGTGTACACTGAATGGCACCAAAGTCCATTATCGCTTCGTTATATTTAGCAGGTTCGTTTGTTGGTAAAAGTGATTGAGCGAGTGCTTGAAACTCCTTTTTTCCTTCGGTACTATCAATAGGAGTGTCGATGCCGTAATAGCGAGAGAGAACACGATAGACATTGCCGTCTACAACAGCTACAGGTTCGCCAAAAGCAATAGATGCAACGGCTGCAGCCGTATAATCGCCTACACCCTTTAGTGTCTTTAATTCCTTGAAGGTTTGTGGAAATACCCCTAATTCAACTATCTGTTGTGCAGCCGTATGGAGGTTTCTTGCACGAGAGTAATAGCCCAAGCCCTGCCAAGCCTTCAGCACCTCGTCTTCCGTGGCAGCAGCAAGGTCATTTATCGTAGGCCATTGCGCCATGAAACGTTCCCAATAACTCATGCCCTGTGCGATACGTGTCTGTTGTAGAATGACCTCACTAAGCCAAATAGCGTATGCGTCATTCGTCTCTCGCCAAGGTAGAGAACGTCCATTGTTTTTGAACCATTGAAGGAGTGTTGCTGCGAAATTCATGGAGCAAAGGTAGTTAAAAAGTAGAAAAAGAATGAAAAGTAAACTGATGTTTTGTTGGTAAAGTCATTATTATTTTCTATTTTTGCCATTACTATTACCCTTAAAGGGCGGAATTAGATGTTACTTTCCATGCTAAAAGTATTATAAATATAAGCCAAAGATAGGGAGAATTATTGTAAAATTAGAAGTTATAAAAGATGAGAAACAAGGTTAAGAAAATGCTTATGGGTCTTGCCCTCATTGTGGCAATGCTTTCGGTTAGTTCATGTGCAACACGTGAGTCAGCTATTAACGACTTAGAGAAATTTTCATTTGAATTGCGTGATAACAGCCAGTACTATACTGCAAAGAAGTGGCGTAAAGCCGTTGATAAGTTCGGCAAGATACGTCGTGAGATCTCAGACATGACTATACTGTTGCAGAACGCCAACATATCGGTAGACTCGAAGGCGATTGTGCACGTTATATGGTACGAGGTGCGAAGGAGGGCGTGATGAATAGCGTCTTTGGTCTTGGTAGTGAGATACAAGGTATCTTAGATGCTTTTGGTGTTAAGCGTAAGGATTAGGCTAAATAATGCCTTTGATAGGCACAATGGAAACAACCTTCAGTTCTAAGAAAGCAGAACTTGAAGCAGACATAATAAAACAAAAGGTTGCAGCTTATTAGACTTTAAGCAAATAGTTGGCAACCTTTTGTTTTTTTTTGATTTAAAATATTGTTTAGTCGCTTATAATTAGTAACTTTGCAAATCAAATCCATAAAATGTTTTACAATGGCTGGTAAAAAACAAATTAAGACTGCTCTTATTTCGGTCTTTCACAAAGATGGACTTGAGGATTTGCTCAAGAAGTTAGACGAAGAAGGTGTGAAATTCCTTAGTACAGGTGGTACACAGGAATTCATTGAATCATTAGGTTATGAATGTCAAAAGGTAGAGGATGTTACATC
Organism: uncultured Prevotella sp.; assembly: GCA_927910885.1. Taxonomy (GTDB): domain Bacteria; phylum Bacteroidota; class Bacteroidia; order Bacteroidales; family Bacteroidaceae; genus Prevotella. The sequence goes on from CAKMOD010000103.1 coordinate 114,856, forward strand.
TTATCCTTCAATTCTCGGTGGTCGTGTGAAGACACTTCATCCAAAGGTTTTTGGAGGTATTCTTTCTCGTCGTGATAATGAAAGTGATCAGGCACAGATGAAAGAATATGAGATTCCATTTATCGACCTCGTTATTGTAGACCTTTATCCTTTCGAGCAGACTGTAGGCAGTGGTGCCAGCGCAGAAGATATTATCGAGAAGATTGATATTGGAGGTATCTCACTGATACGTGCAGGAGCAAAGAACTTCAAGGATGTTGTTATCGTACCAAGTAAAGCAGAGTATCCAGTATTGCTCCAGATTCTCAATACAAATGGTGCACAGACAGATATTGAAGATCGTAAGATGTTCGCAGAACGTGCTTTTGGTGTTAGTAGCCACTATGACACAGCTATCCATAGTTGGTTCACAACTGAATAAGCGCACATAAGTTAAGAATATACATTTATAAAATACACATATATTAATGGGATTATTTTCATTTATCCAGGAAATTGCTATGGATCTGGGAACGGCAAACACAATTATTATCAGCGATGATAAAATTGTTGTCGATGAGCCATCAGTAGTAGCACTGGATCGTCGCACAGATAAGATGATTGCTGTGGGAGGTGATGCAAAGATGATGTACGAGAAGGAACATCCCAATATTCGTACAATACGCCCTTTGCGAGACGGTGTTATTGCCGACTTTACAGCTTGTGAGCAGATGATGCGTGGACTTATCAAGATGGTTCACAGCGGTAATCGATTCTTCTCACCTTCATTGCGTATGGTAATTGGAGTTCCATCAGGTTCTACTGAAGTGGAGCTTCGTGCCGTTCGTGACTCAGCAGAACACGCTGATGGTCGTGATGTTTACCTTATCTTCGAACCAATGGCAGCTGCTCTTGGTATGGGGCTTGATGTAGAGGCTCCAGAAGGTAACATGATTGTTGATATCGGTGGTGGTAGCACTGAGATTGCAGTTATTTCTTTGGGTGGTATCGTTTGTAATAACTCTATCCGTGTGGCAGGTGATGACCTCACTGCGGATATTCAGGAGTATATGAGCCGTCAGCATAATGTGAAGGTCAGTGAGCGTATGGCAGAGCGTATCAAGCTTCACGTAGGTTCAGCCTTGACAGACCTTGGTGATGAAGCACCAGAGGACTATATTGTACACGGCCCTAACCGCATCACAGCTCTTCCTATGGAGGTGCCTGTATGCTATCAGGAGATTGCTCATTGTCTTGATAAGACTGTTGCAAAGATTGAGAATGCCGTGCTATCTGCATTGGAGAACACTCCACCTGAGCTTTATGCTGATATCGTAAAGAATGGTATCTATCTCAGTGGTGGTGGTGCTTTGCTTCGTGGTATCGACAAACGTCTGACTGATAAGATTAATATTCCATTCCATATTGCCGAAGACCCATTGCACAGTGTGGCTAAGGGTGCAGGCATTGCATTGAAGAACGTAGATCGTTTCTCGTTCTTGATGAGATAACAACTAACGTTCATGCACAATCTGACTGAGTTCCTTGCTAAGTACAAGCATTGGTTCTTGTTCGTTGCCCTGGAAGTCTTGAGTATGGTTCTTTTGTTCCGATTCAATGACTATCAGGGCAGTGTGTGGTTCACGTCAGCGAACTACGTGGCAGGTTTGGTCTATGAAGGAAGTTCAAAGATTACCTCTTATCTAACGATGGGTGAGGTGAATGAGGCTTTGACCAAACGCAATCTTGAACTGGAACGTCAGGTGAAGGAGTTGTCAGCTCAGCTGTATGATAAGACTAAGGATTCTACTTTCCTTAATAAGGGGCAGTATCGTTTCCTTTCAAAGTTCCGATTGATACAGGCAAAGGTTGTTGCCAATTCGCTTGATAAACCTAATAACTTTATCACCATCAACAAGGGAACATGGGATGGTGTACATAAAGATATGGGTGTTGCCTGTGGTAATGGTGTTGTGGGTATTGTCTATATGGCGGGTATCCATTATGCTGTTGTAATCCCAGTGCTAAACTCAAAGTCGAATATCAGTTGTTCTATTCAGGGACGTGACTATTTTGGTTATCTCCATTGGAATGGTGGTGCGCGCGATGTAGCTTACTTGGATGATGTTCCTCGTCATGCTAAGTTTAAGTTAGGCGATCGTGTTGTAACGAGTGGATATTCTTCAGTATTCCCAGCTGGTGTGTTGGTAGGTAAGATCAAGCATGTCTATAATTCGGAAGATGGACTCTCTTATCGCCTTCAGATTCAGCTCTCAACTGACTTCGGCAATCTTCGTGATGTCTGTGTGATTGATGATGCCTCAATAAGAGATCAACGTCAAGTTATTAAGGCAGCACAGGACTCTATCAAACCTCTTGAGAATCAGATAGGGAATAGGGTACAGTAAGTAAACTGTTTTCCAGTATAATTAAGTTTGACGGGAGGTAGGATAACCGCACTTTGAAGATTAATTCTTACTTTGATGTGAACCACTTATCCCCCTTTGATTTACGAATAGAAAGAATGAATATAGATTTCCTAAAACGTTTGCTTTGGTTTGCTGTATTGACAGTGGCACAGGTGTTTGTACTCAATCACATTCATCTGTTTGCTGTTGCCACGCCATTGCTTTATATCTATTTTATTCTTTTGTTTCCTCGTAATTATCCTCAGTGGGCTATTCTCTTATGGGCGTTTTTAATGGGTCTAACGATTGATACCTTCTCAAATACGCCAGGTGTAGCAGCTGGCTCTTTGACTTTAATAGCCGCCTTACAGCCTTATGTATTGCAGCTATTCATTCCTCGTGATAGTAGTGAGAATTTCCAAGCAGGTATGGATACGCTTAGCATACCGCAATATACGTGGTATGTGGCTATTCTTACCTTGATATACAGTGTGGTATTCTTCTCTTTAGAGATGTTCAGTTTCTTTAATTTGATTGAATGGTTGCAGTGTATCGGAGGTAGTTCATTACTCACGCTTATTCTTATTCTTGTTGTTGAGAACGTAAGGAGGCGATAAGAAATGAAGAATTATGATTTAGAGAAACGTCGCCTCGTGCTTAGTGCTGTTGCAATAGGCATTGTGGTGATATATATAATACGTCTTTTTGCTCTTCAGATAGCCAGTGACGACTATCGGAAGAGTGCTGACTCTAATGCTTTCTTAAAGAAGATTGAGTTCCCTTCACGTGGTTCTATCACTGATAGGAATGGTAAGCTGCTGGTTTATAATCAGCCAGCTTATGACATCATGGTAGTAACCAACGAGATGAGAGGGCATCTTGATACGCTTGAGTTTTGTAAGGCACTGAATATAACTAAGACTGATTTCAACAACCGAATGGCTAATCTCAAGGATAGGAGCAAGAATCCGGGTTACTCTCGGTTCACACAACAATTGTTCTTGAGTCAGTTGAGCGATAAAGACTTTAGTGCTTTTCAGGAGAAACTCTATCGTTTTCCAGGCTTTTATATTCAGAAACGTAGTGTTCGTCAGTATCAGCGAGCTATCGCTGCACATGTCCTTGGTGATGTTGCTGAGGTAAGTCAGGGGGATATTGAAGAAGATGAATACTATCAGCCAGGCGATTATATCGGTAAGATGGGTGTTGAGCGTGAGTATGAAAAAGACTTACGTGGAGTAAAGGGGGTACAGATTCTTTTACGTGATGCCCACGGACAGATACAAGGTCGTTATCAAGATGGTAAGTACGACCAGCGTCCACATCCCGGACGTGATATCCAACTTGGTCTTGATGCAGAACTTCAGGCACTTGGTGAACGCCTAATGGAAGGTAAATTAGGTGCTGTTGTGGCAATCGAACCAAAGACTGGACAAATCTTAGCAATGGTTTCCGCACCGACTTTCGACCCTCGTTCGATGATAGGTAAACTGCGTGGTAAGTACCAGCGAGATATGACACTTGACCCAGCCAAGCCTCTACTTAATCGTGCTATAATGGGTCAATACCCTCCAGGTTCAACGTTTAAGACCGGACAGGCTGTTACCTATTATTCAGAAGGAATTGTAAACGATTCTACTCGTTATCCATGCCATCATGGATTTAACTTCAAAGGACTTCATGTCGGTTGTCACGCACATGCATCTCCTATCTCATTAGTACCTTCAATCAGCACCTCTTGTAATAGTTATTACTGTTGGGGACTCTATCAGATGCTCTCCAATCGTAGGAAATATAAGACATTGGAGGATGCTATGAACGTGTGGCGCGATTACATGGTATCAATGGGTTTCGGTTATAAATTAGGTATTGACCTCCCTGGAGAGAAGCGAGGCATGATTCCAAATGCGAAGTTCTATGATAATGCTTTTAAGAAATGGAATCCGCTTTCGGTTATCTCTATTTCTATTGGACAGGGAGAGGTAAACCTTACCCCATTGCAGATTGCTAACCTTGGTGCTACGATTGCTAATCGTGGTTACTACATTACACCGCATGTTGTACGTAGTATTCAAGGAAAGAAACTCGATAAGAAGTATTTGGAGAAGCACCATACCAAGGGTAATCTGAGGTCTTATCAGGAAGTAATTGCGGGTATGGTTTCATCAGTACGTGGCGGAACTTGTGCGCGTGCGGTCCATCCAGGTTACTCATTGGCTGGTAAGACGGGTACTGCTCAGAACCGTGGTAAGGATCACTCTGTGTTCATGGGCTTTGCACCTGTTGATACGCCAAAGATTGCTATTGCTGTTTATGTCGAGAATGGTGGCTTTGGTGCTGACTTTGGTGTGCCAATCGGTTCGCTGATGATAGAGCAATATATCAACGGTAAGCTTACGCCTGGCGATGAAGCTCGAGCAACTGCGCTGCAGAATCGCCATATCTCATATTCTTTCAAGCGTCCTTTGTCACGTGCAGACTCACTTCGTCTTGATTCTATCAAGCGCGTAAATATCATTAGAGATTCGCTGAAGAAGGTAAAAGAAAAGCAAGACTTAGCAGAAGCCGCAAGGATAAAAGAGGCACAGGCAAGGAAGGATGCTGAAGAAAAGGAAAGAAGAAGCAGCCTCAGAATGAGCCTGCTATCCGTGTAGAGCCAGATACAAAGGTTAAGACGGAGAAGAAAGAGAAGGACAAGGAAGGTGATAAGAAGGAAAAAGAGAAAGAAAAGAATAAAGATACACGAAAGGAAAATAAAGATAAGCCTAAGGTTAATGATAAACTAAAGGAGCAGCCCAAAGATAAACCAAAGGAACAACCCAAGGTAAAGTCTAAGGAACAGGCGAAAGAAAAGCCTAAGGAGCAACCTAAGGCTAAACCGAAGGAACAGCCTAAAGAGAAATCAAAGGGTCAATCCAACGATAAACAAAAAAGCAAGGAGAAAGTAAATCGTGCCAAGTAATTATACAGCAGACAGACAACCAGGTGTACTTCGTTCATTAGATTGGTGGACGATAGGTATCTATATTGCGTTGCTCACCTTTGGATGGGTGAGTGTCTGTGGTGCAAGTTATACTTATGGCGATACAGAGATTTTCTCACTTTCAACCCGTTCGGGTATGCAGATTGTGTGGATTGGTACTTCCATTTGCTTGGGCTTTGTACTTTTAATGATGGACGACCGCTTCTATGACACCTTTGCTTATGTCATCTATGGTTTGTTAGTGCTTCTTCTCTTTGCTACAATCTTTAATCCCCATAGTATTAAAGGCTCACGTTCGTGGCTCGTTATGGGTCCACTACGATTGCAGCCTGCCGAGTTTGCCAAGTTTGCAACGGCATTGGCAATAGCCAAATTTATGTCGGCTTATGGCTTTACGATTAAGAATTGGAAGCATTTTGCTGGTGCGTGCGGAATCATCTTTCTGCCTATGCTATGTATTGTCGGACAGCGTGAGACAGGTTCTGCTTTGGTTTATTTCTCTTTCTTCCTTATGCTTTATCGTGAGGGAATGTCTGGTGCGTTCCTATTTACAGGACTGGCAATGGTTATTTACTTTGTTGTCGGAATCAAGTATGAGGAAATCTTGTTATGGGACACACCAACATCCTTAGGAAAGTTTGTTGTACTCCTACTTGTTCAGATATTCTCTTCGATCATGGTGTGGGTCTATGTGGGCGATAAAGGACGTACGCGCTTGTTGCTAACTTATGTCTTTGGAATTACGGGGCTTGCCTTACTCTTTTCAGAGTTTGTTATTCCGTTTGACGTTGTTTGGGTACAGTTGGTTTTATCGGCATGTGTTATTGGCTATTTAGTCTATAATGCGATGAATACTCGCTTTGCCAACTATTTCTATATCGCATTGTTTGCTTTGGGTTCAATCGCCTTCTTCTATTCAGCAGACTATGTATTGAATGAAGTCATGCAGCCACATCAGCGAGTGCGTATCAACGTACTCTTAGGATTAGACGAGGACCTTGCTGGAGCAGGATATAATGTGCATCAGAGTGAGATTGCTATCGGTTCTGGAGGCTTGCAGGGTAAAGGATTCTTGAATGGTACGCAGACTAAGTTGAAGTTTGTTCCAGAACAAGATACAGACTTTATCTTCTGTACAGTAGGTGAGGAGGAAGGGTTCCTCGGTTCAGCTTCTGTTCTTGTGCTGTTCCTCTTCCTAATACTCCGATTAATGTACCTTGCCGACCGACAACCTTTCAAGTTTGGGCGAGTCTATGGCTATTGTGTCGCCGGAATCTTCCTATTCCACGTCTTTATTAACGTCGGAATGGTATTGGGTCTAACGCCAGTTATTGGTATTCCGTTACCTTTCTTCAGTTACGGAGGTTCTTCTCTTTGGGGCTTTACGTTGCTCCTATTTATTTTTCTCCGCATAGATGCAGGGCGTAATCTTATCCGTCAGTAGGCAATAGGACTACGCTTGGATTTTGAATGCATAGTATTTTGCCAAGTGTTTTGTGCTCCGCACCATTGGTGTTAAGCCTCCGCACCACACGTGCTAAGCATCAACACCACTTGTGTTAGGCATTATTACAATTTTAGTATATGGCTTGTAGGGGAAGTAATTGTCATGAAATGAAAGAGAGTATGACACCAATACTCGCTAAAAATGATATTTATAGCTTGGATTGGTACTATTATGCTTACTCCAACATAGGTAAAGGCTGCTTCATGACTCCAGTGTGTAGAGGATGAAGCAGCCTTTATTTTGTATAATGGATGTTCTTTTTTATCTTTTTATTCTGCTATACAATAGATTTTCAGCTTATTGAATGTTATCTGCTGCACGACGGATTCTGTCAGCAAGGTCGCTCAGTGCTCCCTTTAGTTGTAGTTTCTCTTCTTCATTAAACTCTGTTGGCACCTTATTATCATCTATTCCATCCAGCTTATGATATAGCCATGAGTTCGGCTTTTGAAAGTAAGTTCTGGAGAGATCAGCCCAAGAGATAGCCAATAATATATCTTTCAACTGTACTTTCATTGTACTCGTCTTTTCTTTTGGTAATGTCATTGTTGCCATAATTTCATAATTAAATTTTATCCTTATGAATGTTGTCGTGTACTAATCTTCAGATATTATGGACTGGGAAGTCTCACTTCTTGAGGAGCCTGATACCTACATCGCTGATACCAGGAAGTGACTCACGGCTCATGATGTGATGTATCGTGACGTGCATGGAGTCATTTCGGTTGAGACGGAAGGAGCTAATTGCTTGTCGTATCTCGGTACTTGTGATACCTTTCTGTCCTGCTAATATTCCCTTGTCGTTAACAATCTCACAATTAATAGTATCATTATATGTCTTTTCACGCTTCTTACGTTGTCTGTAGTAGATTACTTTCCGCTCAATAATCATACTTATATTGCGGTATGGATAGGTCTGTGCAGCACGTAGGCAGAGGTCTAACTGATAGTTGCCCTCCCATTGTCGTGGAATATCAAAAGTAAGTGTATCTTTGCGTGACCAGCCCTGTAGTGACACACTTTCATATCGGTCGTATGTGCGTGGATCACTGCATGAAGCAGCACCCATGGCGATAACCATGAGTGCTATGATATATAATAAGGTGGAAACCTTATGTCTCATTCTTGCGTTCTTTCCGTTTGCTGAGGCTGTCTGCCTTCATTTCTATTGTTTTGTGCGGTACCTTCATTCTGCTGATGTGCAGGACGAGGACCGTTATAAGGACGGCGATTACCATTCTGAGGGCGACGGTTATCGTTCTGTGGACGTCTGTTGTCATTTTGCTGACGGTAGTTGTCCTGTCCATCACGCTGATTACGACGGTTGTCGCGTTGTGGTCTACCACCTTGCTGTCCGTTATTGTTGCGTGGTTGGTTGTTCTTTTTGCGCTTCTTAGCCTTATCAAATCGACTGAGGTCAGCACCAGCAAGGAGGTCAACAGGCTTCTTGGCTGGTTTTGCCTTACTATCTTCAAGGAGTGAAAGTGGCTTCTCACCACGTCGGTTCAGTTCGATAATTTCCTTTGCACGCTCAGCACTGATTGTCTCGAGATTGGCTGCAAGGTTCTTATCGGTAGAGTAGGTGCATTGACCATTAAGGATATCCGTCTTGAAGAGATGGTATTCACCATCCATTGTCTCCAAGACAACCTCCCTACTTGGAAGCTTTCTGCCAGCCTCCATATAGTCGTCAACCTCATAGTTCAGACAACATTTCAGCTTAGCACACATACCCGCAAGTTTGGTAGGGTTGAGTGAGATGTCTTGAATACGGGCAGCTGTGGTTGAAACACTGGAGAAATTCTTCATCCAAGTAGCACAGCAAAGCTCACGACCGCATGGACCAGTACCACCAATACGTCCTGCTTCCTGTCGCGCACCAATCTGTTTCATTTCGATTCGTACGTGGAAAGCAGCAGCAAGGTCCTTAATAAGCTGACGGAAGTCGACACGTTCGTCGGCAATATAGTAGAATATAGCTTTGTTTCCATCGCCCTGATACTCTACGTCACCAATCTTCATCTTCAGACCTAAGCCCTTTGCAATCTGTCGACTTTCAATCATTGTGGCGTGTTCACGTGCTTTTGCTTCGTGATATTTCTGCATATCAACTTCTTTGGCAAGACGATAGACACGCTTGATATCGTCTGGTGACTTTACGCTTGACGACTTCTTAATCTGTAGTTTGACAAGACGTCCAGTAAGTGTAACAACTCCAATGTCATGTCCGGGATTAGCTTCAACTGCCACAATGTCACCTTTCTTCAAGTCAAGGTCATTGACATTGTGATAGTATCCCTTACGTGTATTCTTGAATTGAACCTCAACAAGGTCAGTTGTCTGGTTGTTCCCTGGCACGTCAGCCAGCCAGTCGAAAGTGTTCAACTGGTTGTTTTGTCTGCCACAACCTTTATGGCATAAGCCTCGGTCACAACCATGCCAGACCTTGAATTTCATATCTTTGTAATCCATTGATTATTTTCTATTTGTTTTTATATATATTGGAAGCCTCCATGTTTCTCTTTGATAGAGGAGTTTGGAAGGCTGTGATAAGCAATTATAAATTATATTGTACAGGTTTCAAGCATATAACTCGTCAACTTGTTAACTCGTCTACTTGTTCACCTGTCCACTCGTCTACTTCTTCAACAACAGCACAATGAGCTTCAATGCCATGTCGTAGAAGACAACCTTAGCGTTTGCATTCTGCCCGATATCACGATTAGCACGCTGGAAGAGTTCGTTGATCTCAATGACGTTTGCCTCGTTGATGAATCGTGCAAAGTTCTTTGCGAAGTTCTCTTCTTCCAAAGTCATGTAGTTGAGTTCGGGGTTTTGGAAGTTGAACATAAAGTTCTCGCGCACCTGCTGTTGGAAGTAAGTGAGCATACGACGCTCTTTTTCACGTCCATATCCCGCTACAACCTCGCTCCAACGCTTGAGGTCTTTTACGTTGCGGAGGTAACACAGACGCATAAGCATTTGGAACATATTATGGAACTCACGGTTTTCATTGCCTGAATCCAGTAACTCCAAAGCTTTCAACCAGCTACCATGTGCGATACGAGCAATGCGATGGGCTGCATCAGTATCAATACCCCTTTTGTTGATGAGAGCCTGTTCTATTTCTTCATCTTCGATACGCTTCACATCAATACGCTGTGTACGGCTAATGATGGTTTCGAGAAGTTTCTCTGGTTCCTCGCATACCATGAGGAAGATGGTGCCCTGTGGTGGCTCCTCTAATAGCTTTAACAGCTTGTTGGCAGAGGTGAGATTCATTCGTTCTGGTAGCCAAATGATAGACACCTTATAGCCTCCCTGACTTGATTTCAAAGCCAAAACGCGTGACAACTCGTCGCTTTCTGCACCAGTAATGATAGCCTGCTGTGTGGTTGCTCCCATCTGGTTCATCCATTGGTTCATAGTGAAGTAAGTCCCTTGCATGATGAGTCCGTGCCATTCCTTCGCAAAGTCTGTGCTTACAGGTTGGTGGTCACTACTCATACTTGGTAGCTTGATGGTAGGATAAGAGAAGTGAAGGTCGGGGTGTTCCCAGTTTCGAAGCATGGCACGAGCATTTGATACGCTTGGCGATGTTGCTTCCTCAGCCTCATCACCAGCAAGTAAATAGCTGGCAAAAGCCATTGCAAGCGCCATCTTACCTGTTCCATGAGGTCCACAGAAGAGTAAAGCATGGGGCAGACGGTCTTCTTTAACCATCTGAATAAGCCGTTCCTTCACTGCTTCTTGTCCTATAACTTCTGAAAAGTTCATCTTCTCTTGTTTTCTTTTTTATTAGCTGTTCTTTTGCAGAAGACCAGAGTCTACTAATCGCTTCATTACCTCGTGAACACTGCTTACAGCTGAAACAGTGTAGAAGTGTACGTTATTGAAACCGTGTGCATAAAGATCTTTCACCTGTTTAACAGCCCATTCGATACCTAATAGGCGTGCTTCTTCATCCGAATTACATTTTAGTGCCAATTCTGCAAGCTCTTCTGGGATGTCACAATGGAAGGTCTTTGGAACGACATTCAGCTGAGATAACTTTGCGAAAGGCTTTATACCCGGTATGATAGGAATGGTAATACCTCTCTTACGAGCCAGCTCAACGAAGTTATAGAACTTCTCATTGTCGTAGAAAAGCTGTGTAACGGCAAATGTTGCACCAAGATCCTGCTTCATTTTGAGGTAACGTAGGTCTTGTTCAATATTAGGTGCCTCCTCATGTTTCTCAGGATAGCACGCCACACCATATACGAAAGGCTTACCAGGGTGCTTCATTGTAGACCCATCAGTGAATACACCTTCGTTGAAACTGTTTACTTGTTCAATCAGTTCTGTTGTATGACTATGTCCGCCCTTTGTTGGTTTGAACATACGATCTTCACGTGCTTTATCGCCACGCAGAAGCATCAGATTTTCTATACCAAGGAACTGCAAGTCGAGCAATTCGTACTCAATATCTTCTTTCGTTGCACCTGAGCATATCACATGAGGGATGACTGGGATGCCGTAGGTTTGCTGAATTGCAGCAGCAATGGCTATTGTTCCTGGGCGACGACGTATGCTCTGGCGTTCCAGTAGACCATCTTCGCGCTCGTGATATACGAACTCACTGTGGTGAGTGGTGATATTTATGAAGCTCGGATTAAACTCCTTGAGCTGATCAATATTGCGGAAAAGAGACACTGTTCCATTACCTTTCAAAGGGGGAAGAACCTCAAACGAGAAATGTTTCTCGCCAGTCTCATCGTTCAGCAGTTGCTTTATATCTGTTATGTTGTTGTTCATTTGGCTACAAAGTTAGTAAATAAATGTGAGAAAAAGGGTAGGTTTGGACAAGTAAAACGGTAAAAGAATAAAAAAGTAAAAGCATATATATTCTTCTAAAAGTAGCATTGTGAGTAAGGGAAAAGTTTGACTTAGGTGTATTAATAAGTAAATGCATCTTCCCTAAAAGGGAAATATAGCATGTAGAGTTAATATTTTTTTGACTTACTACTAATATATGAAAAGAGTTTTTATGGCAATTATTGCCTTGACAATGGCTGTAAATATGATGGCCGGTGACTTTGTGAAAGTAAAGAACGGACGCTTTGTTCGTGGTGGAAAACCCTACTATTACGTGGGAGCAAACTTCTGGTATGGACCTATACTTGGCTCTGAAGGAGTAGGAGGAGACCGTGCGCGCCTTCGTCGAGAACTCGATGAGATGCAGCGTTTGGGTATAGATAACCTTCGAATCTTGGTTGGTGCAGATGGTTTGCCTGGTGTTGAAGATAAGATAGAGCCTGTTTTGCAGTCTCGTCCAGGTGTGTATAACGATTCTATTCTTGCTGGATTAGACTATCTTTTAACAGAGATGAGCAAGCGAAAGATGCTCGCCGTACTTTATTTGATGAACTCTTGGGAATGGAGTGGTGGCTATGGTGCCTATTTGGAGTGGGCTGATGAGGGCCCTGCTTTGATACCACGTAGAGATGGTTATGGGGCTTACACAAAGTTTGCCAGCAAGTTTGCAGCTAATCAGAAAGCACATTTAATGTTCTATGAGCATATCCGTTTCATTCTTAGTCGTACCAACAGATACTCTGGAATGAAGTATGTCGATGACCCAACAATCATGTCTTGGCAGATTTGTAATGAACCTCGTGCTTTCTCAAAAGAAGCTTTGCCAGAGTTTGAGAAGTGGCTTTCAGAGGCAACAGCACTCGTTCGCAGTCTTGATCAGAACCATCTGATAAGCCTTGGAAGTGAAGGTGTCTTTGGTTGTGAGCGTGATTATGGCTGCTTTGAGCGTATCTGTGCAGATAAGAATGTGGACTATTGCAATATTCACATTTGGCCATACAACTGGCAATGGGCAAGAAAGACACATCTAAAAGAGGACCTTAAGGCAAGTTTTAAGCAGACACAAGAATATATCGACAACCATCTTGCCATTTGCAAGCGTCTTAATAAGCCACTTGTTCTTGAAGAGTTTGGTTATCCTCGTGATGGTTTCTCATTCTCATTGAAGAGTACAACAAAGGCGCGCGACGCTTATTACAAGTATGTTATGGAAGCTGTTGCAGAGAACGCAGCGAACGGTGGACTCCTTGTTGGTTGTAATTTCTGGGGTTGGGGTGGTTATGGAAAACCTCGTCATGAGCGTTGGCAGGCAGGAGACGACTTTACCTGCGATCCAGCACATGAGCCACAAGGATTCTATAGTGTGTTTGCATCAGACAAATCAACACAAAAGATAATTCTGAAACAGACAAAGCGAATGTCTGAAATTAAGTAAAATGATATCTTAAAGCTGTTGTTTGAGTTTTGTAAAGGATAGGTTTCATAATTCTAAACCTATCCTTTACAGATTTCAAACAACAGTTTTTTTATGATAGAAACTCTGATTGTTCAAGTTGATGGATATATTTGTTGTTATCTATTAGCCGGAATGTTGTTAAAGGAAAGTTGAAGGGCTACATCTTAACGATATAATATTATTCTTTTTTCTCATTCTTTTAAGGAGGGATTAAAGAGTGGCTTTCTATCAGTTTTCTTGGTAATCTACTGATTAAAGTGTAACTTTGCAGTACAAATGAGACCATGTGTTGGTTTCAGTATTAGGAAGTTTGAAACATCAAAAAAGCAATAAAAATGGAAATGTTTAAATTTAATCCTCTTTTAAAGTCTATCCTTTGGGGTGGAGAAAAGATAGTACCTTTCAAGCATTTGACTTCTGATCAGAAGCAGGTAGGCGAAAGTTGGGAAATTTCAGGAGTTAAGGACAATGAGAGTGTTGTCTCTGACGGCGAGTACAAAGGCTGGACACTGAATAAACTGGTTGACACATTGAAGGATAAATTGGTGGGTAAAGAGAACTATGCACGCTTTGGCAATGAGTTCCCTCTGCTTGTTAAGTTCATTGATGCACGTGAGCAACTTTCTATTCAGGTTCATCCAACAGACGAGCAGGCACAAGCACAGGGTTTAGGTCGTGGTAAGACTGAGATGTGGTATGTGATGGAAAGTGATGCTGATGCCTCTCTCCGTAGCGGTTTGAAGCAGCAGATTACACCAGAACAATACAAGGAAATGGTTGAAAATGATACCATTACCGAGGCTTTGTCAGAATATCCTGTGAAGGAGGGCGACGTGTTCTTCTTACCAGCAGGTCGCATTCACTCTATTGGTGCAGGCTGTTTCTTGGCAGAGATTCAGGAGACAAGCGACGTAACCTATCGTATCTATGACTTCAAGCGTCAGGATGCAGAGGGCAACTATCGCCAATTGCATACCAAGGAGGCGGCTGAATGTATTGATTATACAGTCTATCCAGACTATCGCACACAGTATGAGGCACGTCAGAATGAGCCAGTAGAACTCGTTAGCTGTCCTTACTTCACCACTTCTGTCTATGACCTTACAGAGCCAATGACGCTTGATTATAGCGATTTGGATTCTTTTGTCATCTTCGTTGGACTCAAGGGTGAGGGTGAGATTACCGATGCAGAAGGAAATACTATTTCTTTCCGTGCAGGTGAAAGTGTACTCCTTCCAGCTACAGCAACCACTGTTAAGGTTTCGGGAACAGTTAAGTTCTTAGAGTCTTACGTATAAATAAGCATATTAAAGACCACTTCAGCTGAGTTTTCATGGTGTTGATAAACTGCTAATAGTGGTAGATTATATAAGAAATAGCTCTCTTTTTCGTGTGAAGAGGAGAGCTATTTTTGTTTTTATAGAACTCCTCTTAGTTTGTTGTTAATGTCTTCTTGGCTTTATTATAGTAGCCTTAATACTTCTCTTTTCTATTCTTTAATCAATGTGATGTGGTTACGCACACATGGTGCTAAGGCTTAACACACATGGTGCGGAGGGTAAACACCACTGGTGCGGGAGGTAAATTGCATTAAAAAAAGCCTCCTTTTCTATGTGAAAAGGAGACCCGTTATTGTTCTATAGATACTATCTTTCTTTATTCTTTATCTTCTTTCTTTTCTTCGACAACAGTAGGTACGTTTTCCGTTTCTACCGCATCACCCTCCTTTGTGACATATCTTTGCCAGTAAGCAATAATAAGCGTTGTGAGTGGTAAGGCAATGATAAGTCCGATAAAGCCTAAGAGTGCACCCCAAACAGAGAGAGAGAGGAGGAGGATAGCAGGGTTGAGGCCCATTGCTTTACCCATAACCTTTGGCGTTATCACCATATCCGTCAGCAGCTGTACAACGGCAAAAACGATCAGTGCAGAGGCAAAGATAATCCAGAAGTTCTGTCCTGTATCAGCAGCTTTGAGCAATGCAAGAAAGGCTGTTGGAATGAGTGCAAAGGTGTGGAGATAAGGGACGAGGTTAAGAATACCAATAAGGATTCCCATACCGATAGCCATAGGGAAATCGATGATGGTAAATCCAATGCAGAAGAGTACACCCATACAGAGTGAAACCAATCCCTGTCCGCGAATATAATTATTTAATTCTCGCTCTGCATCTTCTGCTAATCCAGCCCAGAAAGGACGTACGTTCTTTGGAAATATCTTAATCCAATTGTTAGTCAACACCTCATAATCAAGCAGGATAAAGAAGGTATAGAGTAGGGTGATACATGATGCAATGATAGAAATCACGATACTTGCCGTCTGACCTATTACAGAGAATAACTTCGGCATAGCGGTCTTAATCGTGTTTGTGAAGTCAGAACTCTTTAAGAATCTTTCTATTTCTGTCTGATTCTCCTTAATCCATTTCTGTATCGTCGTTGCTATGTCATTGGTGTGTGTGGTTTCATGTAGATATTTATTGACGATGGTCATAAACTTGTCAACCTGATCAAACATTGGTGGGATAATGAACAGGAAGATTGCAGTAAAGATAGCTGCGATAAATATAAGAGCAATGATAATGCTTAAAGCTCTGCCCGGTACATGGAGTTTATACTGTACAAACTTCACGATAGGATAGATGAGATAAGCGAGTAGCCATGCTATGAAGAAAGGTAAGAGTACTTCAGACAGGGCATTGATGATGAAGCCTACTGCTAAAACGGCAAGTGCAATCAATGCCCAGCGTATGAACTTATCAAAAGTAATTGTTTGTCTCATAAGTGTTTTTAGACTTTAGTGTAAACTTCTTCTTGTGTAGCTTTTTTGTAGCACTCACGGCATAAAGGCTCATATTCCTGCTGCTCACCGAGCATAACACGGCGGTCGTCAGCAATGAGACGATGGCTCACGTATGCCAAAGCACCGCACTTTACACAGATGGCATGTACCTTTGTTACCTCGTCTGCAATGGCACAAAGAGCTGGGATTGGACCGAAAGGAATACCCTTAAAGTCCATGTCGAGGCCCGCAACAATGACACGTACACCATTGTTTGCCAATTTGTTGCAGATGTCAGTGAGTCCTTCATCCAAGAACTGTGCCTCGTCAATACCCACAACGTCAATGTCTGAGGCAAGAAGAAGAATGTTACCAGATGAGTCAATTGGTGTGGAATGAATCACGTTCTTGTCATGACTGACAACATCCTCATCCGAATAGCGTGTGTCAAGAGAAGGTTTGAAAATCTCAACCTTCTGTTTTGCAAACTTTGCACGTTTCATACGACGGATGAGTTCTTCGGTCTTACCAGAGAACATACTTCCACAAATCACTTCAATGCGTCCTTGACGACGTCTTTCTCCATTATGGTTGTCTATCTTTGTCATAATCAATGCAAAGATATATAATAAAAAAAGAATAGATAAACGTTAAGCGTTAAAAGTTATTGAGGAAATGTGTTCTCTGTCTTGTTTATGGAAAAGTAAGGAGGAATTTATATTAATTTGTTGTAGAAGGGTGCATTTTTTCGTAGGAGGTAGTGTTTATTTTTTTTAATTATAACATGATTGTTACTATGTCTTTTTCCTTACAAACGGACATAATTGTTATATAAAAAAAGCTAATTTATTTTGTCCTTCTGTTCATTTACTCTACATTTGCAACCAACAATGGGAACATTATATCTCGTACCGACACCGGTTGGAAATATGGAGGATATGACCCTCCGTGCTATCAGAATCCTGAAGGAAGCTGATGTAGTTTTGTGTGAGGATACTCGTACATCGGGTATTTTGTTGAAACATTTTGAGATTAAGAATCGTCTTATGTCTCATCATAAATTCAATGAACATGCAAGTTCTGCTGGTATAGTCAATAGATTAAAGGCTGGTGAGACGGTTGCACTGATCTCAGATGCGGGAACTCCAGGCATTAGTGACCCAGGATTCTTCCTCGCTCGTGAGGCTGCAGCCAATGGAATAACTGTTCAGACGCTTCCGGGAGCTACCGCTTTTGTACCGGCATTGGTGTCAAGTGGGTTGCCTTGTGACCGCTTCTGCTTTGAAGGATTCCTCCCTCAGAAGAAGGGACGTAAGACTCATTTAGAGAGTTTGGCTGATGAAACGCGTACAATGATATTCTATGAATCACCTTATAGGGTGGTAAAAACCTTGGAACAGTTTGCTGAGGTGTTTGGAGCCGAGCGACAAGTAAGTTGTTGTCGTGAGATTTCAAAACTGCATGAAGAGAGCGTTCGAGGTACATTGGATGAAGTAATAGCCCACTTCAAAGAGACAGAACCACGTGGTGAGTTTGTCATTGTAGTGGCAGGAAAAGAAAAAGTAAAGTCTTCTGAAAGGAAGAAACAAACGGATAAAATAAATAATGTATGAATAAACTTTTAGTTTTAGCAGTATGTGGAGTACTTGCACTGGCATCCTGCAATCAAGGAAAGAAGTCGGCTTTGAATCCATCCGAAATACAGAATGATTCATTGCGTAATATTATCGACGCACGTGATCACGAGATTAACGATATGATGGGAACGCTGAATGATATTCAGCAGGGTTTTGCTGCTATCAATGAGGCTGAGAATCGTGTGACAATAGCTAAGAATGGTGAGGCTGCTAACAAGACAGAACAGATGAAGGAGAATATCCAGTTCATAGCTCAGCGTATGCAGGAAAACCGTGAACTTATTAAGAAGTTGCAACAGCAGTTACGCGAGACAGGCTTTAAGGGTGATGCAATGAAGGAAACTCTTAGCCGTCTGACAAATCAATTGAGCGCAAAGGAGACTGAGTTGAAGCAGTTGCGTGCTGAGTTGGAGTCAAAGAATATCCATATTAAGGAGCTTGACGAGACTATCACTGGTCTGAATACAGATGTTACTAATCTCAAGACTGATAAGGAGAACCTTACAGCAGAGAAGGAAAACCTCACCAAGGAGAAAGAGAATCTCCAGACAGAGAGCAACCAGAAGACTGAGACTATCAATACACAGGACAAGCAGTTGAATACTGGTTGGTATGTATTCGGTACTAAGAGCGAGTTGAAGGCACAGCGCATCCTCGATGGTGGTAAGGTTCTTCAGGGTTCTTTCAACAAGGGTTACTTCACAAAGATTGATATCCGTGTTAACAAGGAAATCAAACTTTACAGCAAGAGTGCTCATCTGTTGACTGCTCATCCAAGCAGCAGCTACACGCTGACAACTGATACAAACGGACAGTATGTACTCCGTATCACTGACCCACAGACCTTCTGGAGCACAAGCAAATACTTGGTTATTCAGGTTAGATAATCATAAAATACAAAATAAGAAAGAGGAGATGTGTTATAACAGCACATCTCCTTTTTTATTTCTCCAAACTTACTCCAGTCTCACAATTGGATATATTCAGAAGAGGGTAACTATTTCTTCAAAAAGGTTGACGGTTTCTTTAAAAAAGGTAGACCTTTTTGCCCAAAAGGTCTACTTTTTTGCAATCGTGCTATCTGTTATGTCAACTTCTACAAAACCCTAAGAAGCCCCTATTGATGTGGTGCTTCGTCTTTTAGATTTACTAATCTCGTGGTAAACAATAGGCTGAGTGTGACGAAGCCTGCGCCTATTGCCAGTCCAATATACTGAACGTTGTGAAGCAAGGTAAGGATGAATTCAGATTCAGTTCCATTGATATATCTATCAAAGATAGTAGGTAGCGTGAAGCTTGCAAGCGTCACAATACAGCCCAAAACAACACCGATAACAAGCAGTTTAAGCGATATCAGTTTGTTCTTTTGGCTCTCCGCACGTTGATACGCCTTGACTTCTTCGATGAGTTCCATCTGTCGTTGCAGTCTTTGCATGAACGTTTTGTCATCCGACAGTTGTGGATGATAGTCCGAGAGCAAGTCTTTCAAGAATTTATCTTCGTTCATCTTTCCAATAAGTGTTTAAGTAGTTCTCGTCCTCGTGAGAGTTGTTTCTTAATCGCATCCTCACTGTTTTCGGTTATCTCTGCAATCTCTTTTATCTGATAACCCTGCATATAATAGAGCAAAATACTTGTACGCATTGTCTCCGAGAGCGTTGCCAACGCAGTGTGTAGTTCCTGATAGCGGAAGGCTTCATCACTCTTACTGTTCCCTTGGAGCGTGATAGCCTTTTCAAGGGGTAGTTCCTGTTGGTGTTTCTGTTTGCGACGTGAGTCGATGAAGACACGATAAGCAATTTTCATTAGCCACGCCGAGAACTGTCCACGTTCGTCATATTGACTACTGCGAAGGTAGGCTTTGATGAGAGCCTCTTGAGCAATATCGTCAGCTTCAGCACCATTGCCGCAGCATAAAGCCGTCAGGACCGGCGTAGATGTGCCTGTTCCCGACCGACCTGTTCGACGAATTGTTCTCTTGTCATAAATAACCTAATCGTTGTCTTTCAAGTTTTCCAAAGTCTTTTTGGCATTGTTGTAGGCGATTAACAACCCGCATCCT